>NZ_CFHRBF010000007.1:0-382882 GCF_984380535.1 Thalassoroseus sp. | reverse complement strand
CACCGCAAGGTGGCAACTCGCTGGCAGTCTATCCTACGGAGCGAACTCGGCGAGCCCTGCGAATCGTGGATGCAATGCAGCCAGCAATTCTATATGTCGATGAGGTGGAAAAAGCACTCAGCGGCGTGGCCGGATCTAGTTCATCCGATAGCGGCGTTTCCGCCCGGATGTTTGCTTCGTTGCTGTCTTGGCTCAACGATCACGACTCGGATGTCTTCGTCGTTTGCACCGCCAACGACGTTAGCAAACTGCCGCCCGAATTCAATCGCGCGGAGCGTTTTGATGCGTTATTTTTTCTGGACCTGCCCGAATCCCAGCAGAAGCTATCGATTTGGCAGATGTACCGGCAGCGGTTCGATCTCGCGAGCGATCAGCCCTTGCCAGACGATCAAAATTGGACCGGGGCCGAGATTCGGGCTTGTTGTCGATTGGCCGCTCTCTTGGATGTTCCTTTGGTTCAAGCCGCCCAAAACATTGTGCCGGTCGCGGCGACGGCGGCCGAATCCGTCTCACGTCTGCGGGACTGGGCTAGCGGCCGCTGTCTCTCGGCGGAGACCACTGGTCTCTATACCAACGACTCGACCCGTCCCAAACCTCGTCGCAAGATCGGTCGCAATCCCAGCAACAACTGACGGATGCACTCTCGATTTCTAGTGCTCAGTGGACTTGGCCGTGGACGGAATGCGTTTCCCTCCACGGCCATTCTTTGTTCCTAGTGCGGAACGTCGCACGATCTGCCCCCCAGCATTTTTCAATTGGCGAATTTCATTCAATTCCCCTCGTTTTGGAGAACACCATGACTGTATCCACAGAACGTCCGCCAACGGCTGCCGACAATCCTGCCGAGCGGATTCGCAGCACGATGTGCGCCACGCGCGTCAGCTTTGTCTGGTTCGGCACCCGTAAAACACTCACCTCGCAGCAGAAGGCTCAGGCGGCCGAATCCTTCGGCGCTCAAGGTGAGTTTCTGAGTGCCGGCAAGAAATTGCTAGACACCAAACATCCGCGCTTCCAAGCGGTCACGTCTGTCCGCAACCGGGCTCGGGCCTACTGGGCGGCGTTGAGTCTGCCGTACCCCGAAGCGGGCATCCGACTCGTGCGGCAAGAAACCGTCGAAGCGTTCCACCAACAGATGACCGAATATCAGGCGGAACTCATCGAAGCGGTGGAGCAACTCGATGAGCAATATACGGAACTCATGGCAGCGGCCCAACAGCGACTCGGCCGTCTGTACAACCCCGCCGATTACCCTATCTCCTTGACGGGATTGTTCGAAGTGAACTGGGATTTCCCCAGCCTCGAACCGCCCAGCTATTTGCAGCAACTCAATCCGGCTTTGTACGAGCAGGAGTGCCAGCGGGTGCGGGCTCGATTCGAGGAAGCCGTGCAGTTGGCCGAGCAGGCCTTCATCGAGGAACTCTCGCAACTCGTGTCACACCTGACCGAACGGCTGTCCGGTCAGGACGACGGCCGCCCCAAGATCTTCCGCGACACGGCGGTAGGAAATCTGCAGGAGTTTTTCGAGCGGTTCCGCAGTTTGAATGTCCGCTCGAACGAACAGTTGGATGCCCTCGTTTCCCAATGTGACCAGGTCGTACAGGGGGTCGAACCGCAGGATCTCCGCGACGACGGCGGATTACGCCGCCACGTTGCCAAACAGCTTTCCGGTGTTCAAGCGGTGCTCGATGGATTGCTGATCGATCGACCTCGGCGGCGGATCATCCGTTCGCCCAAGTGATGGAGACCTTATGCAATTGCTGATCGATCCTCGCGGCAGCGTCCGTTGCGTCTACGCGGAAACCATCGACCTAATGAAAATCGGCCGGCTCACGCTGACCCGTGGCTCACATGTCGAGCCGAATTTCAATGGTCAATGGTTTGCCGATCTCGCCCCGGTGGACGGCCCACTATTGGGGCCGTTCCCTCGCCGCAGTGATGCTTTGCGCGCCGAAGCCCATTGGCTGGAGACCCACTGGTTGATGCCAGCATTCTCGCCGTAAACCCCGCACGACATTTTGAAGTCACAGGCCCTGGTCGCGCAGACCTTTCCTCTGCGTGACCGGGGCTATTTTTGTTCCCCCTTTGGACAGGAGTTTTGAACCATGCAGCAAGCCGACTTGAACCGCGCCGTGTCTCGGGCCACCGGCGAATCCGTCACAACCATCAAACGCCTGGGATTTCTGCTGGCCGAGCCCGACGATCCCCGCGATCCCGATTCCGAGGACTTCGGCCCCTACGTCATCGATTGGGACGAAGTGGAGACGCAGCATTACGCCCACAGTCGAGAAGGGCTCCATGATGTGCCCCGTACCGCCTAAGCCTTGGAAGGCAAAACGAGCCTGGATACTCCCGCACCCGATCCAAGTCATTCGCCGACCGCCGAGTTTCCAGCAACACCAGCGGAGGCAACTCCGTGGTGGTCAACGGCGAGGCCGACGAGAACCCCGTTCCCGTTCGCCGGCGCGGAAATGCTGGCGTCCGCCATGAGGATCCCCATTCCCACGAAACCAAACCTGACTTCGCGTTTCACTGATTCCATCCCACGCACGAAAGGTTCACCCATGAAGATTCTACTGATCAACAATGATGGCGGGGGCTACGCCGACTACGTCGAGGTTCCCGACGGAACGACCGTCGCCCAACTCTTCGAGCGTCAAATTGGTGGCAGCAAGCCCAGCCACTACCTGATCCGCGTCAATCGCCAGCCGTGTCCCGCCGACCAGACGCTGCAAGACGGCGACCGGATTTCCATCACACCCACCAAGATCGAGGGAGCGACTCGTTAATCCCTGGATCGCTATTTGTTACTGAACCCTTGGCCGCCGCGCTCCGGCGCGGCGGCCTGCTCTTTGTGATCGAATTCCTAGGAGCCAACTCATGATTACTCAGGACAAACGCTGGCTGCACAGAGCGAGCGCGATTTACCACCACCTGCAAACAGCTCAGCCAGCCCAGTCGACGGTCGCCTGGCCGTCCGCCGCCTGGCAACGCTGTGCACTTCTATTGCGCCGCTTGCGGCGTGCTTCCGAACGCGGCTGGCATCTGACGGCGGCCCGCCTGCAACACGAGCTGCGAGAATTGCTCCGTCGGTTGGCGACGGAATTCACCGCCATCGAACGGCAGCTCGAACCACATCCGCACGATCGCCCGACGGTTTCAGTGCGGGATATTCATGCCGACTTGAAAGCCTTGCAGCAGGAATTCGATGAGGTCTCGGTGGATCGTCGCCAGGGGACGATTTCCGTAACGACCGAGCCGATTGAACTCGAGGGCGTCTATTTGGGAGCCTTCGAGATTCGGTTGGAATTGAATACTCCGACTGCAAACCATGCTCACAATTACCGCGTGGTCGCTGCCGCCCCTCATCCGGCGGCCGCCAACGAGAGCGTGACGCATCCGCATGTGCAAGACGAAACCGTCTGTGAGGGCGATGGTCGCGGGCCGATCGCGCAGGCGTTGACCCAAGGCCGTTTGTTCGACTTCTTCGTGATCGTCGCCAACCTGCTGCGGACCTACAACGCCGGCAGCCCATATGTGTCGCTGGAAGATTGGCACGGTGTCGAGTGCGGCGACTGCGGTTCCCTGATGACCGCTGATGATCGCTGGAACTGCGAGAAGTGCCAGACCTCGATGTGCGACGGCTGCTACGTCCGTTGCCCGGCTTGTGATGATGTGTGCTGCGCGGAGTGTGTGAGTGGCTGCTCCGGCTGCGACGAGCATCACTGCTACGCCTGTTTGGACTCGTGTTCGCAGTGCGACGCGAATATGTGTCCGGGATGTCTCGACGAAAATGAACGCTGCCCCGATTGCCCGAATCCAGAAACGGAGACCCACGATGACGAATTGGCCGCTGGCGAGACCCATCCCGGAACCGACGCTCCGGTTCAGTCCGACCGCCTGGGCGAAACTGCTGTTCCTGCGTGATTACGGTGAGACGGAAGTCGGCGGATTTGGCATTGCCCACGACGAGGATTCGCTGCTCGTCGTGGATGTGCAGTTGGTTCGTCAAACCTGCTCTTGGGCTCATGTGGCCTTCGACGATGAATCCGTTGCCGACTTCTTCGACCGGCAAGTGGATGCTCAACGACGTCCCGAGCAATTCGCCCGGCTATGGGTCCATACCCATCCTGGCGATTGTCCACTGCCTAGCCGCACTGACGAAGAAACGTTCGATCGCGTGTTCGGCCGCGCGGACTGGGCCGTGATGGTCATCCTGGCCCGGGAAGGCCAATCGTATGCCCGCTTGCGATTCAACGTCGGCCCAGGCGCGGAGATCGAGATTCCCATCGAGCGGGATTACATGCGGCCTTTTGCCGGTTGTGATCCCATCGCTTGGGAACAGGAATATCTGGCTCACGTGCAAATCGAACAGCCGACTCGAAAGCCGACGACGAATCGAAGGTTCGTGCCGTCTGAACTGCCGAAGGACTTCCTCTGGGGCGAGGAGCCCGAATGCTGGTTCGAGGAACTGGAACCCGAGGACACCCAACCTGGAGAATGCCAATGACACTCGACACAATCAACGTCACGGATCGTTTTATCCGTCAACGAGAATTAGTGCCCGCGGAGCGGCTGGCGAATACGACGATCACGGTGATCGGCGTGGGCGCGGTGGGCCGTCAGGTCGCCCTGCAGCTCGCGGCGATTGGAGCACCGCAGGTGCAACTCGTGGATTTCGATGGGGTCGACGCCGCCAACGTCACCACCCAAGGCTATGCCGCCGATGAGATCGGCCAACCCAAAGTGATTGCCACACGGGCCGCCATGCTCCGGCTCGATGATTCGATTCAGGTCGACACGATCCAGGATCGCTACCGCGCCCGGCAGATATTGGGGGAAGTGATTTTCTGTTGTGTCGATTCGATTTCCGCCCGCAGTGCCATTTGGCGCTCAGCCGGTCAGCACGCCCACTTCTGGGCCGATGGCCGAATGCTTGGTGAGGTGATCCGCGTGCTAGCGGTCGGGGACGCCGGCGGCTTCACTCGCTATCCGCAAACCTTGTTTCCGCAGTCCGAAGCCCAACCTGGCCGCTGCACGGCACGCAGCACCATCTACGCCGCCAGCATCACCGCCGGCCTACTCGTTCATCAGTTCACTCGTTGGCTGCGGGCACTGCCCCTGGACTTCGACACCACCCTCAATCTACTGGCGGGCGAATGGACCGTCACCAACGCCGACTAACAGACTCATTTGTTCCTCCCGCCGCGACACAAAACTCAGAGTCTCCGCGGAAAACGTCTCTCCGGCCCGACCGGCCGGTTGATCCTCAAGTGTCGCCGACTGGCAAGGAACCGGTTCTGGTCGCGGCGGACGATTGATCATCTCTCATCCTCCAATTTAGAAAGGGTTTCATGGAAAACCTGTTGGCACTGGCTCTGCTGGTCGCCGCTTGCTGGTGGTTTTACAAATCCGGCAAACGCATCGGCAGCCGCAAAGGCTACAACGTCGGCCGATCGCGAAATCGCCGGCGAAGGCGATAGATCAAAGCACGAATCGACTCCGAATCGTAAGAAGCGATGACGGATTGGGCCGCCCCGCAGGGCGGCCCAATCCGAATTTTCTCTTAGCTATCAGCCGGGGCAATGGAATTCGGCCAGTGCCCGTTATACCGAATCGAGGTCATCGGGCGATCCAGAAAGGACATGCGTTTCTCGATCGAACTGGGACTTCGTTCTCTGACCACTCGGAATTCTCTCACAAGCGTCATTTCGGCGTTGCGAGCCCCCTCCTGAGGTATAGAAAAATTTCCGACCGCCACATTGCATTACACCCTATGGTTCTTGCGGTATCCCGAAATGACTTGGTCGAAGACTTTCCTATGACTCAGTAATCGGTTCAGAAAGGCAAGGTTGGTGACCGAGCAAGCATCTCAGTTCACCCTCGATCCCTACATATTCTCTAATAGGTTGCATCTCTGCAGAGCTAAGCTCCACTTGACCGTACCAAGTGCATTGCACCAAGCCCAGAAGATTTTGAAATCGAAATGGACGCTCTGAGAAGTCACGATTTCCTGCTTCCTATCGAACCGAAATTCTACGTTGCACCAAGTTGATTTGAACCGTTCCTCCGCGTCCGTTCCGAATAGCTCGCCAGACCGTGTAACCAGCAAGGATTGCTGATTCCCACTCCGCAAGAGATCGGCAACTGACTTCTCGATCGGCGACCAGCCCCTGAATGGTTTTTAACAAGTGATAATCAAGGCTTCCAACGCCTTCGAGAAAATTGTGTTCGCGGGCATACGTGAAGACGAGTTGCGAAATCAATTCTTCGATGATCCGGCCTCTTGCGCCATCTTCTACCTCGTCGACTTCGGGATCACTTTTCCGTTTGACTCCCAGCAACTTGCGAATGATGGGTGACCAACCCAGGATGGCCGCGTATGACAAATGAAACACGTCGTGGAACCGATAGCCATCATCGTCGTAGGCATTGTCGGTCAATGTATTGCCGATTTGGCTTCCATCCTTTCTCGTGATGACATGGACTCCATCCTCTTCGATGACCTCCTCAAACTGAACCGAAAATGAGCGAGGTATCTGCTCCGCTTGATCATATTCCTCATCCAATAGATGCGAACCATGGGCATCAAACAGGGTCGACTGGTTGGGGGGGATGACCCCAGGCCAGCGTCCCCGAGTCTTTTCGATATTCTTCTTTGCAATTTCCTCCAAGTCCAACCCGAATTTCGTGGCTGCGTTAGCAACATACCAGAGGAGATCGCCGAGATCTTCGGCGACTTGCTCGTGAAATCGCTGATGAGCATTCCCATCTCGCAGGAACTTTTTGTATTCCGACAAAAGTGTACCGACTTCCCCAGCCAACCCAAGAAGCGGAACCAACATTGCCTTTTCGCTCGTGCCGGGAACTTGATCGGTTGTTGCAGCAGTCGCCTGGAATTGTTGAAAATCCATATTGAACTTTCTGATTGAAGACCGTCTAATTCTCCGAAGGTTCGCCGGCAGTCCCTGGACCGTTTGGCAATGCTGGAGCCGCTTTCGCGGGCGGGGCATTGTCATTCATTCCCGAGTCACCATTGCCGTTCGCTTGCATATTCGTGCGATCGTTTCCTGCACTCATCGGCTTCAATTCCTGGAGAAGTTCTTCTCGAATTTCCGCCTTCATCGCTTCCAGATCTGAAGGCGTGGGCATGGTAAAAGCTCCCATGAAGAAAAGACGAACGAGGATTGTTACCGCGACACCGCATAGCACGCCTAAAAGCCATTTGTTGTTCCCGTAGAAATGCTTCACAGTTTCGAGTTCTTTCCGCAGTTCCCCTGGGGACGCCACTTCCCCATGCATCACGTTTTGATCCGATGAGGTGATCCGATCCTGCTCCTCACCGGTTTCGCCGTATCGATCGGCCGTTTCGTCATCGAGATTGGCATACCAGATCAAGAACACAGGGTCTCCACGGGAGATCGTGATGTCTCGACTGCCCGCATTGTAAACGGAGAACTTGAGACGCCCTGAGAATCCGGGATCGACGTGGAATCCCGAAACATTGACAAGCCCTTGCCGCTTGATTCCAAATCTCATGGAGATAAAAGCAATGGCTGTCGTCGGAACCGTCACGCGTTCCTCCGTAAGAAGCAATGCGAACTGCCCAGAAGGAATGACAATTGACTCGTGATCAGCGAGGGTAATCTTCGATTTGTCGTCGCGGGATGTGATGAAAGCTTCTGGTCCCATTGCCAGTTCGTAGGCGCAGTGCGTGACTCTTTCCTCCGCGAATGGCACAATCAGTTCTTCATGCGCCAATCGCTGTTGCATCGTTTCACTTCGCCAGTACGTCATCGCCGATCTCCTGTGTGTACTACTGCTTTTTGTGTGGGGGTTGTCTTGCCAGCGTGTCATGATCGTCGGTAACGCGAATTCGATCGTTAATACGCCATTTCGGTGGATACCAGTACTCGATCGGCGAACCATTCAAGCGATACTTTTGCTTGATTCGCGTTCGTTTCGAAATGCCCTCAACATCCGGATGCTTTATGCGTGAATACTTGCTTATTTCGCAAAACAGGTTCTGGCAGTCGATTAACTGAAGCGGTCGACCCCACAACGAATGAAATTGCAGCCCGAGCCGGTCAAACTCGTATTCCTGCCGATCGGTGATGAGTTTGACCATGTCGGATTCGCTCAGGCCTCCCAAGGATGCGAAGCACTTGTGAATCCCGTCCATCGCTCCTGGTCCGGGAACGACGAATTCCATCTCGCTGAAGTCGACCAACGTGCTGTAATTCAAGTCGGTGACGTATTGGTAGGCCAAGAAGTCACCGATCATCGGATACGATAGCAGAAGATCGAACGCTTCCCGCATCGATCGGCAATCACCAAGCCGTAGCGGCACCTCATCGTTCATCATCCGCTCCAAGAGTTTGAGATGGCTCCGATGTTTCTTGGTGGTGCCCGCGCCGCGGCTACCCGACGGCATAATGTATGCGGCGGAATAAATCGACTGTTTGCGTTCCATCGCCGCAGTCAATACGCGGTCATAGCGCTCGAAAGAATAGTCCCGATAGGTGATCGGCCCAAGTTCCTTGTTTAGTAATAACCAAGTCTCAATCTTGTTGAACAGCTTAAACAAGATGGTGCGGAAAAAGACTTCGTGTGGTGACTGGTCGCCGGCGTAGATCACTTGCCGTATGAGGTATTGACTAACACGATCGGACGCGCGATAGACATTGGTAAACTTGTACGTCTGCAAGATCTCGTCGTCGGTCCAGGGAGGAGAGTCCCCAGTGGCACGCCGAAAAAAAATTGCTTGTCGCTCGGCCGCGAATCTCCAGTAAGTATCGTAGACGATCGTCGGTTTCGCTGGCGCGAGCGAACTAAACGGTGTGCGTTTTGGGCATCCACCGGGGATTTCAACCGGCCATAACAACTTTTGGCGTTTGCGGTCAGCCATTGCTGACCTCGTTGAGTTTGTTCAAAATCTTGGTTAATTGACCAGCAAGTGGCTGCATATCGATTTTGTTCGGTTCACCGAGTTCGGCAATCGAGGCGATGCAGACCATTCGGTCAAAAGTTAGGCCCATTTGTTTCGCCATGAACCGACCCAGACGGCATAGCCCAAGATAGTTGCCATAGGCTCGCTCAACCAAATACTGTTTCGCATAAAAGCCCGTGACTATGAGGCCGTTGCTTTTGGTGTGGGCAAATGCAACTTGATGCAAGCATGGGAAAAGCTGCCGACGGGAATGGTTATGATCTCTGGTTGGATCGAAGATGACTCCCTGCAGAGCGCTTCGGCGATGGTTGCCCCGTTTGAAGGTTTCGATAATGTGTTCAAGCTGGTTGAAGGATGTCTCAACGCCTTGAGGCTGGAAAGCAGTCAGACGGCGAAAATATGAACCCCGCCGGTTGGCCCGACACCGGGAGAGCCTTGGCCAAGCTCGCTCAAACCGTTTGAAAAGCGATTCCGCATCATTCGAGGTCGCCGAATTCCACATCGACTCAGGAAAAATCGTATTGGCTACGGTATGACATGATTGAAGTCTCAATTTGCGAAGGTGAAAGTCGACAGCATCCCGAATGGCCGGGTTCTCTGCCACGATACCATCATGAATGTTGTCAACGGTCACAACAAGCGGAGATAGCTCGCTCACGCCGCGCTGCATCACGCTCAGGAAGGCTTGGGCCCATGCGACAGACAGGTTCGTGCTTGCTGGTATGCATTGTTCAATCGCCATCGTCAACCTCCTCATCAAATCTGAGCCCTCCGAGACCCCGATAGTCTTTTCGCGTCACCCGAACAAAAGCCGCCCAACCCGATGCGAGGCTGATACGCCCAATGCCGGGTTGATCCGCGATTACGATCGTCCGATCGCCCGAATCCTCCTCGACGCGTACACACGATCCCTCGACACGAACGCCGATCGGCAGCAGAATCAGGTCTCCAACAGAAACATCAACCGCACGGTCCTGCCAAAGGGGATCGACGACGTACAAATCTTGCGGACAAGGTTTGCCGAGCAGTGACGCTCGAAGATCTTTGGGTTGTCGCCGCGAGAGTTCTGTTGCGCGCTTCGTGTCGATGATGTTTAATGTCCGTTCCAGGTGGTTCACGAAAGCCCCGTAACTTACTCCAAAAAGGGTCGACAAAACGAAGATCGACTCCGCCTGGCAGTTTCCCGCATCAAGTTCCCGCTGCGTCAGCGCATGGGTGACCGCGATTTTGGGCATTTGCAGCGCGGCTGAAAACATATCGACTTGAAATTCCTCTGGCTCAAAGCGACGAGACTCAGAGCGGTCTTCAATCAATTCGTCCCACTGCCGACCGTGCCCGAAAACGTGATGCCCCAGTTCATGACCACAAGTCATTGCCTTACGCCCGGCGGGTCGGAGTGAAGACAAAATGATCGCGGGCTTCGGTTGAGCGTCTGGCAGATAGATCCCTTCCATGGAGGGGATATCCTGAAAGAAGACATTGACGCCTACTCGTTCGCACAGATCATAGACGCTGACTGGGATCGTGAGGCGATAATGGGCACGCTTGCGTATCTTCAACGCCTCTGCGATTGCGATCTGGGCGAGTTGCTTTCTATTCTGACTCATCGCGTCCCCCGGAGCCGCGCAGCATGCGAATGAGGTCCATTAATCGCTCCAAATCCTCGTCCTTCAATTTGCTGAGCTGCCGCGCGGCGAGCACGATCTTGTCATTCCCAAGATCTGGACCCTGCGCACCCGCTGTGATCCAATTCGCATCGACACTATAGAGTTGCGAGAAGGCTGAAACCTCCTCGGCTGTCACGCGGCGTCGGCCCGCTTCGATTTCGGAAACGGTCGGGCGGTGCAGGCCGAGTCGTTTTGCGGCTTGGCCCTGGGACAGGCCCGCCGTTTCTCGGGCCAATCGTAGCCGACCAGCGATTTCGAGGCGTTCTTCGGTTGGCTGTTTCGCCATCACTTCGCCTCCGTTGAACCGGAAACCTGACAGATGTTGTCGGCAATCTCTGAGACTTTGAGGGCTTCGGTTCCTTTCTCGTTGATGAACGCGTTTACGCCGGGGAGATCCACGCCGAGCCGATCAGACAACTCGACAGAGGCTTCAACTCCATTGAGGCTGTCGAAGCCATCCAAGTCTCCGATCGGACAGGTGTCCCCCGTCACGACAACCGGCTGGCGTCCGCTACTGGATTGCACTTCGGCCAGAACCGCTGAAATCACCTTGATCACTTCGTCCTTGTCCATTTCGGGCCTCCACCGATTGATTGGTAAGAAAATCTTACCGACTTGGCTGGTCCCTGACAAGTGGGGTTCGGAAACTTAACGATTCGGAAAGGAAAACGCGGGAATTATCCCGTCGAAAACCGCGAAAGTGGATGCAACCTCCAGAGAATTATCGAACGTAACGGGTTCAGCAATATAACCTTATGTCTATTCTTCAGCAAAGTTGAAATACACGTAGTTGAGTCCACAACTATTGGTTTTTCCACTCTCTAGGAAACTTGAGAAGAGAAGGACTGGCTGACGTCAGGGATGTGATGTCGGTACTAGACGGGTGGCGAAGGGCACGCTTGCTGGTTGATTCACCGCATCACATGGGGAAGTTGTCGCAACCGCTTGCTTTGGGTGTCGCATCTCGCTCTGTTGAACCAGGTGTGGGGTTCTGAAAGGCTCGATTTGTTGGTGTTGACGAAAATCAAGTTCGGTGAGATAGTTCCGCTGGCTGTCACAGAGCCACCATCGCCAGTCATATGTTGGAAACCATTTCCACCGATATTTCCGTTAGGTTTCTGCTTCAAATTCGGCCGATAGTACAGCTTAGATGATCCACAAACGCTTCTTATTGGGGCAATGGACCGAGTAGGTTTGTATTCCATGGCGGCATTCCACAAGACTACCACCCGCGTGTTGATCTGGTTGGCCATTTTGGCCGTACCAGTCGGGCGATTGCCGGCGGCGTCTTGTGGTTGTGGTGGTGACGCGAGTCGTCGTGAAACTTCTTCGTTTGGCGGCTGTAGCTGTTCTGCAGCCGAAGTGGAACAGGGGCAATGTTGCTGTGCTCGTCCCCGGACGATCGGTTCCAATTCGTGCTGCTCCGCCGAGCGTGGGGCAACGGCTTGGGAGTCATCGTGCTGCCAGTTGGACGACACCTGTCCTGCCGGTTGTTCCTGCGGAGGTGATTGCCGATGTGGTGAAGCGTCTTCGCCGTCGCCGATCCTGCCGCCCGCCGAGCCTGAAACCGTGGAACGGCTCGCGGACAGTTTGGCGGCGAATACTGTGCTGTCTGCGATGCTCGTCGAGCCGGTCGTGATCCCTGCACGGACAGCGGACACGCCGCGATCATTGCCATTGGCAGCACTGGGGTGCTGCGTCTCTCTCTGTCGGATGTTGCTGTAAGCCAACCCGCGTTTTGTCTCAGCCAGACCGTGGACGAAATCCGTCTTGACAGGACGGGGTGTTGGCCAGACGATAGAGACGAGAGTATTCTGATCGCGATATACCGGCTCGACCATGCTACGTTTTCTTCATCCATCCCCAATTTCCCTACTGCTCGCAGTGGCGATTGCCTTTACGAGCATGATGCCGCCGATGAATGCGTGTAGCGGGAAGGGTGGGCGGGAGGATTCGTCGCCATGCTGCGGGGCCTGTTGTGTGGAGGCGGCAACTTCGTGCTGCTCCGCGGCAACTCAGGTCCGTGGCTGCCGGTGTGCGATCAAACACAAGTGTCCCGCCACTCCCGAGCAGCGAGGTCGAGATACCTCGGAACAACGCGACCAATCGCGTACGCTTGGGTGCTGGGTGATTCCGGTGGTCGTTGCCTACGATCCATTGCGAAGCCCCCAGGTTGCGGATACGTCTCTGGCTTCGTCTCGCCCCTCACCTCGTCGGCATGCGGTTCTCTGTTGCTGGCTGACTTGATCCCGCCCAAAGGGAGGGCGGTGCGCGCGGATGGTGTTGTCGAAACACTGAGTTGTCGAAACGCCGGCGCGACGGACATGGCTTGGAAACGAGCTTTCCTCTCCTCAGGCTGAGTTGATCGCTTCATTCGTGAGGCACGTTCGCGCAATCGGGGGTTGCTCCCTGCGCGGCTTCTAAACTTCGATCAGATTCCACCGTTTCGGCGAGGTTGCCATGAGTGATCCTAGAACTTCTGAAAACACCGCTGCACCGACCACTGTAGACCCGTCGACGGGATTCCAGGCGGAGAAGGCGGCTTCCGCTCGCACAGCCGTACAAACCCGCACAGGCGATCGGCGATGGTGGCTCAAACTTTTCATACAGCCCCTGCTGATGCTGGTTGCCGGGGCAATGCTTTTCGCCGGATTGGGCCTCGCCCAGCGGCTGGGCTGGATTTCTAGCAATGGTGGTAGCGGCGGGGGTCATGACCACAGTCATGCGGCGAACAGCGAAGACAGTGTGCAATATATCTGTCCGATGATGTGCACACCGCCGCAGTCCGAACCGGGACGGTGTCCGGTGTGCGCAATGGAACTCGTGCCGGCCGCATCGGGCAGCGGCGTGGGCGGCTCGACGTCGATCGAAATCGATCCCGTGGCCCGTCGCGTGGCGAACATTCAAACCGTGGCCGTGCAATCGTTGCCGATGACACGCGCCATCCGAGCCGTGGGCGAACTCAGCTACGACGAAGGCTCGCTCAAGACCATCTCGGCTTATGTCGACGGTCGGTTAGACCGCCTCTATGCGGACTACACCGGCGTCGTCGTCAATAAAGACGATCATCTGGCATTGGTCTATTCGCCACGACTGTATTCGGGGCAGGTCGAATTACTGCTTGCCAAGAAAGCGGCCCAGGAAAACCGAGCGATTTCCTCATCCCGGTTTCAACTGACTGATGACAGTCTCTATGAAACCGCCCGGGAGCGGCTGATCGAACTCGGTATGACGGCGGAGCAGATCGAGCGACTCGAAGCGAACGGAAAGGCGAACAGTCGGATGCACCTGTGTGCTCCTATCGGCGGCACGGTGATCGAGAAACACGCCGTCGAGGGGCAGTACGTCAAAGAGGGTCAAGCGATTTACCAACTCGCGGATCTCTCGACCGTCTGGCTGATGCTGGAACTCTTCCCCGAGGACGCGGCTGCGGTGCGTTATGGTCAGCAAGTCGAAGCCGTCGTGCAGTCGCTGCCGAACCGCAAGTTCAACGGCCGAGTAGCCTTTGTCGATCCCAAGGTCGACCCGAAAACGCGGACTGTGGGCGTGCGTGTGGTGATTTCCAATGAGGACGGCCTACTCCGCGTGGGCGACTTCGCGAAGGCCACGATCAACGTGCCACTCGGGCGTTCAGAGAGCGAACCTCTCCCGATTTACGATCCCGTGTTGGCGGACAAATGGATCAGTCCGCGGCATCCGCATGTGGTGGCCTCGTCCGCGGGAGACTGCCCGATTTGCGGCGTGGACTTGGTGCCGGCTTCGCGGTTCGGTTTCACGGACGAGCCGACTGCGAAAAACCAAGCGTTGGTTGTGCCCCGCAGTGCCGTGCTGATGGCGGGCGAAAACAGCGTGGTCTACGTGGAAACCGAACCGGGCCGTTTCGAGATTCGTCGGGTGGTACTCGGCTCCCAATCAGAGAATCAAGTCGTCATCCTCAGCGGCGTGGAGGCGGGCGAGCAGGTTGCCGCGAGAGGCAATTTCCTGATCGATTCGCAAATGCAACTCGCCGGCAATCCCTCGCTGATCGATCCGACAAAGGCTTCGCCGAAAGCCAAACTCGATTCCACTCCTTCCCCCGAAATCATAGCCGCCCTCGCGAAACTTCCTGAGGACGATCGGCGTTGGGCCGAGCAACAGGGGATTTGCCCGGTCGCCGACATGACACTTGGCTCGATGGGCACGCCGAAGAAAATCAATGTGGATGGTAAGCCGGTTTTTATTTGCTGCGAAGGCTGCCGGGAAAGCTTGCTCGCCGAACCGCAAAAATATCTGGAGAAGCTCGAACAGCGGGAGAATTCATCGGATAACGATTCGCCGCCAATGGATCTGCCGCCAATCGGTGTCCCGGAAATGATCGAGTCCAGCAGCAGTTTGCCCCCGATCGAAGCCATCAAACCGATCGTTCCCGAGACACCGAAAAACCGCGTTGCCGCCGGTCACGAGGAGGTGACGCAATGATTCACAAGCTGCTCGCATTCTGCATACGCGAACGGCTACTGGTGCTGCTGGCGTCGGTGGGATTGATCGCTTACGGTTGGTACTCGACTCAGGCAGTGCCGTTAGATGCGATTCCCAACGTCGGTGAGAACCAAGTGATCGTGCTCACCGAGTGGATGGGCCGTTCGCCAAAGGATATGGAGGATCAGGTCACGTATCCGCTCTCGATCGCGTTGCAAGCGGTGCCGGGGGCGAAAAGCGTGCGGGGCAAAAGCATGTTCGGCTTTAGTTTCGTGCAAGTCACGTTTGACGATGATATCGACTTCTATTGGGCACGTTCGCGGGTCGCCGAGCAACTCACGACTGTCGCCGGTTCACTGCCCGAAGGCGTCACGCCCACGCTCGCACCCGATGCGACCGCGCTCGGGCAAATCTATTACTACGTGCTGAAACCGCCGAAGGGGATGGATTTGGCGGAGTTGCGGTCGAAGCAGGACTTCTTCATCAAGTACGCACTGCAATCCGTGGATGGCGTGGCGGAAGTCGCCTCGATTGGCGGTTACATTCGGCAGTATCAAATCGAGATCGATCCCGACAAACTCCGCTATCACAATATCCCCTTGAACACGGTGGTCGCCGCCGTCAAGGCATCGAACATCGATGTCGGTGCCAAGACCGTCGAAACCAGCGGGATGGAGTATATCGTCCGCGGCAAGGGGTTCATTGGAGCCGGCAAGACCGAAGCCGAAACGATCGATCAGATCCGCGATACTGTCGTGCAAACTCGGAATGGGGTGCCGATTCGCATTCGCGATCTGGCACAGGTGCAGACCGGTCCGGCGTTCCGGCGCGGAGCACTCGACCACAACGGCACCGAAGCGGTCGGCGGAGTCGTCGTGATGCGGTACGGCGAAAATCCTCGCGACGTCATCGAACGCGTCAAAGCCAAGATCGCGGCCCTCGAATCGGACCTGGGCGGCATCGAGATTCACGGCGTGTACGATCGCAAAGTGTTGATCGACGAGACCGTCGCGACGCTGACCGATGCCTTGTTCCACGAAACATTGATCACGATCGCGGTCATGGTGCTGTTCCTGCTGCACGTCCGGGCGAGCTTGGTGATTGCGATCACACTGCCGATGGCCGTGTTGATGTCGTTCATTGCCATGAAAGTCTTCGGCGTGGATGCGAACATTATGTCGCTGGCGGGGATCGCCATTGCCATCGGCACGATGGTCGATATGGGCATCATTGTTTTGGAGAATGTTTACGGCAGCCTCGCCGAGTGGGAAGAGGCGGGTTCTCCCGGCGGAATGGAGCGGCGGCTGGCCGTCATTCGCGAATCGGCGGCGGAAGTCGTACCGGCGGTGATGACGGCGGTCACGACGACCATCGTCAGCTTTCTGCCCGTGTTCTTTTTGACCGGCCGCGATCATCGGCTGTTCGCACCGCTGGCGTGGACGAAAACCTTCGCGCTCGCCTCAAGTTTGATCGTCGCCGTGGTTGTGGTGCCGATGCTCTGCCGCGTCTTTTTGAAGACATCGCGGCGAAGGTGGTGGTCGAGTTTGGCGAGCGGTTTCGGCTTCGCTGTTCTGAGTGCGAGTCTATGTCATTTCGTGTGGGGATCGCACCTCGAAGATTGGCTGGCTTTGAGTTTGCCACTCGCGACCATCGCAGCCGGTGGCCTCGGTTTTTTAATCGGTTGGTGGATGAGTCGCGAACGCATTTTGCCGATGGAGAACAACCCCGTCAGTCGGTTCGTCTTGTGGATGTACGCGGGGCGATTGCGATTGGCGTTGCGACGCAAAGCCTTAATGCTCTCGATTCCGGCGGTGATCTTAGTGATCGGTCTCGGGGCCTGGATCGGGCTGCCGACGGTGTTGCGTCCTTTGGAACACGTGGCGGAATTCTTCGGAGCGGACCTCAACGAAGTTCCCGGTTATGTCGGCTTCAAGCACACCTTCACCGGGCTGAAATCCGATGACTGGATCGCGCTGGACGAGGGCAGTTGGTTCTACATGCCGAGTTTGTATCCGGCGGCGAGTTTCTCGCAGGCGATGCAGGTGTTGCAAACACAGGACGCGATGATCAAGGAAATCCCCGAAGTGCAGGATGTGCTCGGCAAGATCGGCCGAGTGGAATCGGCCCTCGACCCCGCCCCGGCGGCAATGATCGAAACCTATGTGATGCTCAAACCCCGCGACCAATGGCGTGAAGGCGTGACTGAACGCGATATCTGGGACGAGATCAACGCCGTCGCGACTTTGCCGGGCGTCACACCGGCCTCGCCACTGCAACCGATCGAAGGCCGCGTGGTCATGCTACAAGCCGGCATCAAAGCCTCGATGGCGGTGCGAGTTTACGGTGACGACTTGCAAGGCCTCGCCGAAGCGTCCCTAGCGGTCGCCGAGCATCTGAAAACGCTCCATCACGTCAATGCGGGCACGGTCAATCCCGATATCGTGATGGGCAAGCCCTATTACGAATTCGAAGTCGATCGTCAGGAAGCCGCTCGGTATGGCATGACGACGATGATGGTCAACGAAATTGTCTCGGCGGGTCTGGGCGGTGTGGATGTGACGACCACGGTGGAGGGCCGCGAACGCTATCCGATTCAGATTCGTTATGAACGCAGTATTCGTGAGAAAGTCGACGAACTCGGCAAGGTGTCCGTGGTGACGCACACCGGCGACGTGGTGCCGTTGGATCGGTTGGCAAACGTCACCACCACTTGGGGGCCGGGCGCGATTAACAGTGAAGACGCCCGGCTGGTGGCCCATGTGGCGTTCTCGCCGTCCGGAGCAGCAGGCGACTTGGAAACCGTCGAGGCGGTGATGGCTTCACTCCAACAGGCACGTCAAATTGCCGCCGAGCATCCTGACGAAACACGATCCGATGGGCTCTATTTCCCAAATGGCAATTTTGAATTGCAACCGGTCGGCTCGTTTCAGAACCAGATCGAAGCGAACCAGCGGTTGATGTGGATCGTGCCGATGGTCGTTTTGATCAACCTGCTGTTGCACTATTTGCACTTCCGCAACTTGCCGATTTCGCTCGTCGTGTTCTCGGGGATTCCCGTGGCGGCAGCGGGCGGGATGATTGCGGTTGCTTTCATGGGCGTGGAGATGAACACCGCGATGTGGGTCGGATTCATCGCCTTGTTTGGACTCGCTGCCGACGATGGCATTGTGATGGCGACTTACATGCGAGAAACGCTCAACCGAAAAACGATTCGCAATGTCGCCGATATTCGCAACGCCATTTACGAAGCCGGTCTGAAACGCATCCGGCCTTGTACGATGACGACGATCACCACGTTGGTGGCGTTGTTGCCGGTATTAACATCGGTTGGTCGCGGCTCGGACGTCGCTCGGGCGATGGCGCTGCCGGTGTTCGGCGGCATGTTAATCGAACCGTTTACGACATTCATCGTGCCCACGCTGTACTGCGCCTATATCGAATTCAAAATGCGTGCCGGTTTCCAAGACGAATATTGGATTGAAACCGAGTCAGTAGAAACGACGCCCACGGGCACACCACTTGCTGTTTCTCAGAGTGTCTAGCGACCCACGGAATTGGGAAGCCAACGCAAAATTTCACTTGTGGACATCGTGGAGTGCGATGTCCTTTTCGAGATGGTCCAAACCTATAGGAGTTGGACAATGAAGAACGCATGGATGACCGTTGTAACTATGTTGCTGACCGCCGCCGCTTCGGCCGCGTACGCTGCGGATTCGGCTGCGGACCAAGAACAAATCCGCCGGAATCGGCTGCATGCTGCCGTGCAGGAGATCTGCCCGGTGACCGGTCAAAAGCTAGGATCCCACGGCGAGCCGATCAAAGTCAAAATCGGCAAAGAAGAGATTTTTTTGTGCTGCCAAGGCTGCCTCAAAAAGCAAGTCGACCGTAAGCATTGGGCCACGATTCACGCCAATTTCGCAAAAGCCCAAGGCATCTGTCCGATCATGAAGAAGGACCTTCCCAAGCAACCGAAGTGGACCGTGGTGGAAGGGCAAATCGTTTACGTCTGCTGCCCGCCCTGTACCAAGAAAATCGAAGCCGACCCCGAAACCTACCTGCAGAAAATCGACGAACTTTACGTGGCTTCCCTGAAAGCGAAAACAAAGCGTCGCTAGTTTTAGCGACGGTTGAGTCCGGGTTCCTCACCCCTGGAATCGAACCTGCGATACCTTCCATCCGGCTCCTCGACGTGCTGCCTCGCGTCGAGTGGCTGGATGTTTTCATGAGGCGTCTCTCGTTAATCTTGTCGATTTCCAGCCGTGCCACGACGTTTCTCGTCTGTCGGCCGATTCACTGCATCAGCGTCCTTGACCTTGACCAAGGTCATCGCGCAAATCGGACATCGCCCCGGAGCTCCCACAACGATCTCGGAGTGCAAAGGACAGATGTGGGATGTCTTTCCCTTGTCAACCCTGGCCTCGGCACGTCCCCGTTCACGGAGTAAGTCAGCCTGAATTCTCAAATTCTCGGCTCGTGCTTTGAGCAACTCGACGAGTGAAGTCTTTCCTGCCTCATATTTCGCCTCGACAATCTTTTCTAGATCCGCAGCCATGCGAACCGATTTTTCGAGCCGTTGGATCCGATCTTTGTGCGTTGCAGCGAGTTCCAGTTCGACGCGTTGAAGTTGCCGATGGGCCTGGAACACGTCGTCAATCTCCGTGTTTCCCTTTCGGAAGCTTGCCGTTTGCAATTCCAGCAACTGCGACAACACGGCGTGTCGTTTTTGCAGCACGACAGTCATTTCTTCCATATCCGACCGCTGCTGCTTCGCTTGTTCTTGGCCAGAAGTCTTGAAATGTGTTCCTGCTATCACAAGCAATGCGAATGCACCAGCCACTGTTTTTTGCAATGGACACATCGTCGAATTTCTCCAAAGTAGCGGGGGGTGCTGCCGACACTCAATAGTTTATCATGAATGGAACTTGCCGAGCAAATCCCCCGTCTTGAGACTGTAAAGGGATAGACCGACACAACCAGAACAAATCGTCAGACATTCCGACCTCGCAGCCGCAGAATGTGGGTGACCGACCCACAAGATTCTGGGAGGATCGTCAACCGGAGACCAACACCACAATTGATCGGGGCATGAGTTCTGTAGATCGCGCGCAGACGGGCCGTGCCTGTAGATCGGCGACAATATCTTGGGGCGAAACTGCCGAGGTCTGAATGGCGATGGTCCAACAACTGGTCGAGTGGCTGGGAACGTCGAAGCGGTGAGGCACCCGGTCCCCATTGATCATTACGTAGAGATCGTTCTCGGCTTGACGTCCGCCCAGAAAGAACGCGAGCGTTCGAGATTCCGGCCCCCAGTCGACCGGCCCCGTGGAGCCGGACCACTGCACATCATCCCGCCAGAACCGCGATCGTGACAACGACTGATGCGACTTGCGGAAGGCGATCATCTGCTGGACGAAGCGGAAAATGTCCGCATGGATCCGTAAGCGACTCCAGTCCAGCCATGTCGTTTCACTGTCTTCCATGTAGGGATTGTTGTTCCCAAATTGGGTCTGGAGAAATTCGTCTCCCATGCGAAACATCGGCGTGCCATTCGAAAGCATCAACAAGCAAAAGAAGTTTTTGACTTGCTGCTTACGAAGCTGCCTGATTTCCGCAGTCGCATTCGCTTCGCCTTCCACTCCACAGTTCCAGGTGAACTCCTCCGGGCCGTCCGTGTTGCCGTGCCCATTGGCCTCGTTGTGCTTGCGATCGTAGGAGACAAGATCATACAACGTCGAACCATCGTGCGAGGTGATGTAGTTGACGCTTTGGAATGGACGCAGCGCGTGGAATACATCAGCTGGAAACAGGTCGCTGCTGCCGTAAAGCCGCGTCATCAACTCCCCCACCAGCCCTCCGTCGCCCCGCACGAACTGTTGCAATGAATCGCGGTAGCGGGCATTCCACTGCATCCAGAGCGTTCCCGGAAACCGCCGGCCCAACAGAAACCCATCGCCCGCATCCCAAGGCTCGGCGATCAGCCGCACGCTGGTCAGTAGCGGATCTCCGGCAATCTCGGCAAAGAGAGGCGGATCGTCGAGGTTGATCGAGCCATCGGAGTTGCGTGCGAAAACCGATGCTAAATCAAAGCGGAACCCATCGACGTGCATCTCGGCTACCCAATATCGCAGACTGTCGACAATCAATCGGCGAACGGCGCGATTCGCCGTGTGTAGGGTATTGCCGCAGCCACTGTAATTGGCATACCGAGCTGGCTGGCCCGGTGTAATTATATAATAAGTGGAGTTGTCGATCCCCTTGAAACTGTAGGTTGGGCCGCCTTCGTCGCCCTCGGCAGTGTGGTTGAACACGACATCGAGAATGACTTCGATGCCAGCCGCATGCAGGGCCTTGACCATGCGGCGAAACTCGCTCCTCTGCGCACACACATCCGTCTGTATCGCATACAAGTGGTGCGGAGCAAAGAAGCCGAGCGGCATATAACCCCAGTAATTGTCTTCCTGCGGGTCGAACTGGAAAACAGGCATCAGTTCGACAGCCGTCACACCGAGATCGATCAGATATGGAATCTTGTCGATGACGCCCTGAAACGTACCCCGTCGATCGACGGAAACGCCAGAATTCGGATGTCGCGTGAAGCCGCGAACGTGCATCTCATAGATGACCAGATCGGCTTCATGTCGAATCGGCTGGTCGTCCTCCCAAGCGAAGGGGCAATCACACTCGTCAAGCAAGGCCAACGGAGCCCACCCGAGATTGGAGCCCGGCCGCTGAGCCGCCGACCGGTCGAAATCGGGTGGGAAGAAAATCGAGCGCGCATATGGGTCCAGTAGCAGTTTCTCTGGATCGAACGCATGCTGCTCATAACCAGATTGGGGTGCCGGTCCAGCCATCCGATAGCCGTAGAACTTGGCATCATCGATTAGCGTGACAGGAACCCGCGTATGCCAGATCGGACCGGATTTATTGCACAAAGGTTCGAAACGAAACACGAAGACCGGCTCGGCGAGGCAATCCTTCGTGAAGAACAGCAACTCGACTTGCTCGGCGTGTTTCGAGTAGATCGCGAAATTATAACTCTGCTCTTCAGGAATCCAGCGCACGCCGAGCGGGAACGGTTGGCCTTCCGTCGCCGCCCAGGAATCCAGGCAGACACGCAGCCGAGATGGCGACAATGGCGTACGGCAGTGGCGGCATTCATAGAGTTCGACTTCGGGCATTCAATTCCCCTGATACGAGACGTTTTCGATCTCGTCGGCTGCTAATGATGTTTGTACCAACCGGCTCTCTGGATGTCGTTCCAGGAAGTCGTCTGATGGCATTGGAAGCACTGATCGACGCGGGCGTGCGGTTTACCGGCGACGCGGACGGAAATCATTTTGAAGTGCATCATATAATGGCTGGGCGGTGCCTGATGGCATTGAGCACAGTCGGTCGAACTCGATGAGGGATGACGGAACTCCGGGATCGTCCAGCGATCCGTGGCATGGCACTGCGCACAATCCTGACCGAAAAGATCAAAGTGCCGATCGTCATTGGCGTGGCATGTCGTGCAGTCCAGTGTCGCTTCGAGGGCACTGATTTGCGGATGCGGTGCTTCGCGATTTTTTGTCCAAGCGACGAGTTCATCCTGGAGCCATTCCGTTTGGCTGTCGGAATCGTCGTCGCTCAATTGACGCCAACCGATGGCGACTAACGCCTCGTGATCCATGTTCGTCGGACGATGAGCCAATCTCTGATGCTCCCGGTGGCATTCCCGGCAAGTGCCGATGCCAGCGTGGAACGACGTGGGTTGCCGTTTCAGCAGAGACTCGTCGTTGGCGTGGCACACAATGCAATTGGCGGCCTTGACGCCCGCCACCGGCGTGTGACACGCGGCACAGTTCTGTTCTAAATGCTGATGGGCCGTCGATAAGGCTCCGGGGCTGGCCACGCTTTGCCATGTCGAGGGTCGCTTCCAATTCGATTCGGCAGGAAGTACCAGCCAGATGACGAGTACCGCAAGGGTGGCGGCACTCGCCATGAGATAGAACTGCTTGCTTTTCATGAGTCGATTCAGTCCTGCTTGGCTTGTTGGCGCGCATGCGCAAGTGCGATTTCAGCGCCGAGGCGCTCCGCCCGGCTCTTGAGCACATCTGCTACAGACGCACGTCCTGCCGCATGTTTTGCTTTGGCCATCTTGACGAGATCGCGCGCCAAATGAACGGACTGTTCCAGCAGTTTGATTCTCGCAGCATGGTCCGCAGCGAGTTCTAATTCGGCTCCCAGCAGTGCCTCTCTCGCCTCGATGACGGCTTCAATTTCGATCGCTCCTTGGTGATAGGCTTTGGTTTGAACTCTCACGAGTTCCGAAAGCACGGCCCGCCGCTGTTGCAATAGTTCGACAATCGATGGCGGAGTCGCAGTTTGCGACGTGGTGGAATCTTGCCCGAAGGATTCATGGACCGTCGCTACAACAAGAAGTGTCGTGAAAATATTAACCAGAAAGCGATTCCAAAGTATGGTCGTCGTCATCAATCTCTCTCCCAAAATGCTGTGCACAAAAAACGGGTGTCACTCAAACCATCTTAGACCAAAGTAGATTGCGAAATAGACGTGCAATGCCAACAGCGCATACAAAACGAACGAAATCACAATATGAATCTTGAGCCACTTTCCGAACCAGATCTTGAACTGCTCATGCGTGGCGATGGCATATTCGACGTCCGCCATGGATTCTGTGAGACGCAGCATCTCGGCCGCCGAAGAACCCGCGGGGCGGCCTGATTCAGGTTCGAGCTCGGCTCGCAAGAAGATGCCTGCCACCATCCGGGAGAAGAAGCCGGCAAACGGACGGACGGCAGCGGCTTGTTGCGGCTGGTGCCTAATTTCGGTTCGAGTTCGGTCGTAAACGGCCGTCAGTTCCGAAAGCAGCGTCTTTTTCTCCCGGATCTCCTGCGAGAACTGCTGCATAAGATAGCGTCCCACGAAACCGCTGAGAACAACAACCAAAGTCATCGCGGTCAGTGCGATTCCCAAAGGGCTCTCGAATTTGTGCCCTGTATGCAGCAGCACCAAGATCGGTCCTAGAATGCCGGCGTAGATGTGCCACGCCAAGAGCGTGCGCATGGAAACATACTGAGTGGCGAACTGCTTGAGCCGCTTGATGCGTTTAATGAACAAATAGCCGAGCGGAACCAGCATCAACGTGGTTCCGGACACGGCCAGCATGCCGCCCCAGAAACTTCCTGCGAACCGGGGCGATTGATGAATCAAAAACCCCAACCATAATATCAAGAGCAATACGACCAAACCCGTCGCGGTCACTCGTTCCTGCTCTTTCATGCCCCCATCTCCTGCACAGATCAGACTTGTTAGGCTTCGATCGCGACATCGCCGGTCGACTTGGCTTGGCAGGCGAGAATCATCCCGGCCTGCTTGTCTTCGGGAGCGAGGCCGTCTTCGACTTCCATCGAGACTTCGCCGGAGAGGAGTTTGACGACACACACGCCACATGTTCCCACGCGGCAGGAATAGTCGATGTTCACGCCGATTCGCTCGGACGCCTCCAATACCGTCTCGTCCGCCAGGAATTGGGCGGACTTCTCCGATTGGCTGAAGCTGACCGTTCCACCCGTCTCGGCGATGTCCGTCTGAGCCGCCTTGGCTCGCTGCTCCGCCCGCACGCGCGGTTTCTGTTCGCCGCCGAAATTCTCGCTGTGGATGTTCTCCGCCGGCACATCGAGTTCCGCCAGCATTTTCTTGACGGCATCCATCATCGCAGACGGTCCGCAAATGTGAATCCGTCGGGAGGCAATCTCTGGTACCCATTCGGCCAGCAATTCGCGGGAGAGCCGCCCCTTCCGATAACCGTCGATGTCTTCCTCGATGCGACTCATGGCGACAAAGAGGTGCAGGTTCGGATGACGTTTCTCGAGTCGTTTGAGTTCGGCCTCGAAGATAAAGTGCTCACGATCATGGCAGGCCACAATGAAATAGATTTCGCCCTCCCAAGCCATATCGGTCAACGCGCGGGTGACGCTCATCATCGGCGTGATCCCCACGCCACCGCCGATCAAGACAATGCTGTCGACGTCCTCACCCGTGAAAACAAATTTGCCGCTGGGAGCCTGCACCTCAAGCGTGTCTCCGACCTTGAGCTGATCGTGCAGATACCGGGAACCGGCCCCATGCTCTTCCCGCTTGACTGTGATCTCGCAGTAGTAGCCTTGCGTCGGCGAGGAGGAAATCGTGTAACTCCGCCGAATCGGTTTCTCGCCGACAGGCAAAGTGAGCGTGAGAAACTGACCCGGCAGATAGCTGAATGGAACCCCGCCGCCATGACAGGCGACCAGCCGAAACGTCTTCACATCGGGTGTCTCCTGATCGATGCGGGCGACGCGCAGGCGGCAGAGTTTCTTCTTGCGCAGCGGCAGCAAGCCGCTTGAAATCTCCGGTTGCTCTGTCGCTTCGGCGTCGGTTGGGCAGGTCTCTACCGTGTCGTCGCAACAATCTCCGGCCGTCACTAGAGCCTTTTGGCTGAGATTTTCGGTGCTTGAGCGGGCACTGGAACCGTTCGCTACCGGCGAGTCGGCAGGCGATGCCAGGGACGCCGTGGCCTCATGGCTTCCACCGTCCGGTCCGGCCGCCGTAAGTTTCTCCAATAACTCTGCCGCCCGGCGCATCTTGAAGAAGTACATCCAGATCATCACCCCCGCGAAGGTCACCAGCAGCAGCATGACGAAGGAATGAAACGGCGTCATCCCCCAGAATCGGGATTCGGGAGCGGCCCCGGCGGGCGGTAGCAGATTCATTTCCCGCTTGAACCATTGCAAAGCGACGTGGCGCGGGGCTTTGCCTTCGGCCAGAGCACGGTGGGCGGCGAGACCGCTTTCAAACTGAGCCAACCCCTCACGCATTTTCGCCGTGGCGGTTTGCATGGCATCGAAATCGTCCGTCGGCGCGGCATCCGTCAATTCGTCGAGACCTGCGGAGAGCAATTCCGTGCCGTCAATCATTCGTTGATGGGCCTCGCGTTCGATCTCGGACCGTTCTTCCAGGGGTAGGTCGGGCAAGTCCATCAACTTGGGATACATCTCCTTGGGCTGGGGCGCTCCCATTTTCTCCATCATGCCTCCCATTCCGCCCCCCATCATGCCACCGGCCCCCTGGGGCGGACCAACACCGACACCTGCGGGCCGGCCTCCCATGCCACCGCCCATCATTCCCGGACCGGCATTGCCTGAACGATTCCCTTCGTTTGTGGACGCCCCATCGCCTGGCGACTGATTCGGGTGATGCCTGGCATGCTCTTCGGGCGAGACCTGACTTTCCGCCGGCTGCGGCATCGCCGCCAGTCCTGCCATCATGACCATAGAAGATACAAAGCCACGCATCCACGAAACTGGTTGTGTCATCATCTTACGCCTCATTCGGCTGGCTCCTCGACTCACGCAATGGTCTCAAGACTGTCGATGTCTTTCGACCGAGCATCAACTCTTCGTTGGCAGGTTTGACTCAAGTGCCCAACTACAAATGAAAATGGGCCATTCAACCATGAAACGGCATGGCGGTTATAGGTTCATGTTCCGCTGTCCGTGATTCGGTTATTGGTTGCGTACGTCGGGCATACCATTTCGCGGCGGGGTATGCCGAAAGTCCGTGGCTGAGCACGCTCAACATCACCGTCGCAATGGCAGTGGAAAAAATCCTTTGGCGGCCGGGCACTTCGATTTCGTTCAACAACATGAGGGCAAAGACGACCGAGGCGATGCCGCGGGGTCCGAACCAACCCACAAATAGGCGTGTGTCCATCCGCAAGTTTGTCCCGATCAGGCTCATGGCGACGGGCAGCATGCGGATCATGCTCAGGCCGAGGAGGCTGAAACCGAGCACACGCAGATCGATGTCGTCAATGACCATCGGAACAATGACCGCGCCGAACACCAGGAACACGAGCAGTGTGAGCAACTGTCCCTCGGCTTCGGCAAATTCGTGAATCGCCGCTCTGACGGACCGCGAAACATTTCCGACCGTCAAACCCGCACAGAAAGCTGCGATGAAACCATTGCCGCCAATCCATTCCGCCCCGCCAAAAGCCAGCAGCGCCAGAGCAAGCGTTGTGAGTTCGAGAAATGCATGACGGATCCACTGGCCTCGTGAGGCTCGTTCAATCAGTTTCCCTCCCACCAAACCGATTCCAATGCCGACCAGCGGTCCCAATCCCAATTGCATCACCGCGAAGCGAATCCAGTACGCGGTGTTTTCCGGATGCTCAGCCACTCGGGCACCGCACACGAAGATAAGAAACAGGGGCAGACAGAGTCCGTCGTTCAAACCACTTTCGACGCTGATGGTTTGCCGAATGCGAGTCGGCACCAAGGGGTTTGTCACCACGGCATGGGCCAAAGCGGCGTCCGTCGGGGCGACAATAGTCGCCAAGACCGCCGCCTGCCAAAAATTCAGATCTTCAAACAGCAGCCAAGCCACAAAAGTTCCCAAGACAATGCACAGCGGCAAACCAATCGTCAGCAGCCGGACCGGTAGTTTGTGTTGGCTGCGTAGCAGTTTCAGATCAATCCGCGATGCGTCCGTGAACAGTACGACGACCAAAGTCAGTTCCGCCAGAAGATGGATCGTCTCGTTGGCGAGATGAAATTTCAGCCAACGAAACCCGGCATCACCAAATAGCAATCCAAACAAGACGAAAACCATCGGCGCGGTGACGATGCTCTGCCGCAGTCTCGCCGAGATGAGACTGAAGAGCAGCGTTGCCAAGGCGACGATCGTGACAGTTTTGACATCCATCAGAAAATTCTATTGACTATTCTTTGAGGCAAGTCGCAGGCATCGCCCTGGCAAATAGGCCGGACTCCTATTTCTGGTCGTGGCCATGGTGGTCTTGACTAACGTTGTTCGGCTTGGATGCGCAAACAAACATCGCATCATCCCCACACTTCGAACAGACGTGCTTCACCTTCTCGTGCTTGCCTTTCCCTCGTCCCGTGCCGACAACTGTAACAGTGCCGCCGCATACGGCACACAAGTGCTTGTGACCGACGGTCATCAGTTGGACATGCGATTTGTCTTTCGTCACCGGGTGAATCATGACGTGTTTGCACATGCTGCAGACCATCGCGACCGAGTCGCCCGGTTTTAAGGCCTCTGCCTCCGCTTGCGTCTGGATGTGATTCAACGCCTGAGCCTGAGACCCATGAGTGGCGTGATCCGCGTGCTTTTTGTCGGCTGCTTGGGCCGCCATGGACCACCAGGCTGCCAAAGCCATGGTGAGGGCGAAGCCCGAAGTGAGGCCGATTTTTCGAACGAGTTTGATTTTCTTGGTCATGAGTGGCTCCTTCATTTTGAACTCGGAATTCACAGCGGTCAGATCGTTTCTTTTTAGCGGTGATGAGGTCGCGTATAGCTTTTCGCCTTCCCTGTCCTTACGGCGTGACATCGATGTACCGATTCATTGTTCCGAAGCTGTTAGGTTCATTGTTCCGAAGCTGTTAGGAACACACATCGGACACTCGACACCGGCTTGACAGTTGGGCTCACAGCACCATTGGTTATCGACGATGAATTTGAATTCGTAACGGCCAGGCGGCAGCTGCAGTTTCGTTGCCCAATGGCCCTGGTCGTCCTTTGTCATGGGCGTCGTATCCATTTTCCAATCGTTGAACGTGCCGGCCAGAAACACCGTGCCGGCATCGGGAGCATGGCAGCTCAGTTCGATCGATTTCTCATTCTGCTTGGACATCAGATGGACCCTTTCGCATGTTCAAGAGGGAACTTTTCAAAGATGGTGATCGTGCTCGAATCCAACTGATTCCTGCCTAGTTCTAGTTTTTTGCACCCGCTGTATTGTGGTCAGGCAGCATGCCGACGAGCGATTGCCGTTGCTCGTCGGTCAGAATTTCGGCGGCTTGACCAACGGCGCGGATGAAGGCGATCCGCTTGTCACCGCCTTGCTTTTCGATTTCACGGATTTGGGCTTCGATTTTGGCGGCATCGGGCATGGCGGCACTGGTCAGCACCCAAAGTTCCTGTTCCGCCTCGGCAATTTGCCGGTCAAACGTCGCTTGGGCGAGCAAGGCGTTTTCCTTGATTGTATTCAGCGAATTTTGCTGTTCCTGAGTAAGCGTGATATGGTGGGAATGATCGAGGAAAAAGCTGGTGGCTCCAATGTGGTAGAGGTGGGAGGCACCAGGGAAGCCCGGTAAAGCCGTCACCATCTGCATTTGTCCCATGCCCGACATTCGGCCCATCATTCGTACGCCGGAATTTCCCATGGGGCTCATGTTCCCCATGCCCATATCCGACATGCTTTGTCCCGACATACCCATTTGGACCATGCTCTGCCCCGACATACCGTTCATCATCCGGCCTTGTCCCATGCCCGACATGCGGCCCATACCCGACATCGCGGATTCCGATGAGCCATTCGTCATCGGCTTGTCACTTTGACCCATTAACATCGCGTCTCTACTCATCGCAGCCACTGGATGTCGTTGTTTGAGGGCGGCTTCCAATGTGGCGACTTTGGTCTGCAAGGCGCGGAGTTGCTCAGCCAAAGACGAGGCTGTGTCCCGGCCGTGGCTAGCGGATTGATTTCCGTGCGTATTGCTCCTGTCGGTCGTCGGATTTTGCGCGAGGGAAAGTATTGGAAAAGCGGAAAAGGCCAGCAGTAAGGACATCGGAAATCGACAAATCCATTGGCGTGAGAACATCGCAAAATTCCTGGTTGGTTGAACTGGTCGACCGAATGTCGGGCTGGTGCCACGGTGGCGATCGGTCTTGCTAAGAGCCTGCCGACACGCCGATGCGTACTGGCAACGACGATCGCTTGCTCGCAAAGTTCCCGAAGCGATTGCTGCGCCACAAACCAGTTTTCTTCCCGCGACAGGAAGATTTCCGAACAACTCGCTAGGGAGCGGGCATGGCTCGAAAGGGCTCCAGCCCAGCAAATCGTTGATCAAGGCATCGATTTGTGGGTCCATGCCCCGCATGAGAATTTGGCTTTGTCGTACGGAATTTCAGGAAGCACGACTTGAAATCGAGTCAAGAACGAGCGTTTCCGCGCGCAGGTTTCTCCGAACTTAAACCGAATTCGCACATCGCCCGTGGGAATCGGGTCAAACCTTTCCGCACACTGGATCGAATGCGATCGAGAATTAGGTCTGCACGTTGCGCAGTCGCAGGGCGTTTGTGATGACGGAGACGGAACTCAGACTCATGGCGGCGGCGGCGAGCATCGGGCTGAGGAGCCAGCCGGTCAACGGATAGAGCACGCCGGCGGCGACCGGCACGCCTAGCGCGTTGTAGACAAAGGCGAAGAACAGGTTTTGTTTGATGTTCCTCATTACAGCCCGGCTCAGATGAATAGACCGCACGATCCCGCCCAAATCACCTTTCACAAGCGTTACCCCGGCGCTTTCGATGGCGACGTCGGTGCCGGTGCCCATTGCGATGCCGATATCCGCGGCAGCGAGGGCTGGGGCATCATTGATGCCGTCACCAGCCATGGCCACAACACGACCGGCTTGCTTCAACTGTTCGACGCGGGCATGCTTGTCTTCGGGACTGACACCGGCTTCGAATTCGTCGATACCGAGTTTCTCGGCCACCGTCCGAGCCGTCGCTTCGTGATCGCCGGTGAGCATCAGAATTTTCAAACCAAGTTGATGCAGTTCGCGAACGGCGGCGGGCGTACTCTGCTTGATTGGATCAGCGACCGCGAGCAGGCCCACCATGTTTCCATCGGCGGCGGCAAATAGAACCGTCTTACCGTCGCCACGCAAACGATTGGCTTGTACAGAGAGTTCCTCGACGCCACTGACACCGTGCTCGCGAAGCAATTCCGGTTTGCCGATCAGAATCGTCTGACCGTCCACGGTTCCCTGCACACCGCCGCCCGTGATCGATTGAAAGTCGGCAGCCGTGCCCATCTCAATGCCACGGTCTTTCGCGTCTTCGACCACTGCACGGGCCAGCGGATGCTCGCTTTGATTTTCCACAGCGGCGGCAAGTCGCAGAAGATCGTCGGCAGAGACGTCACTAGCCGGTTGTAAGTCCGTCAGTTTCGGTCGACCCTCGGTCAGCGTACCAGTTTTGTCGACGATCAGTGTGTCCGCGGTTCTCAGCGTTTCCAAAGCGGCAGCGTCCTTGAACAGCACGCCCTCGCGGGCCGCCCGTCCGACGCCGACCATGATCGACATCGGTGTGGCCAACCCGAGCGCACACGGACAGGCTACAATCAACACCGCGACGGAATTGACCAACGCAAACGTGAAAGCCGGCTCGGGACCGATAAACAACCAAACGAAGAACGTCACCACCGCCACCCCGACCACGAACGGCACGAAATACGCGGCGGCCATATCGGCGACGCGTTGGATCGGTGCTCGGCTGCGTTGGGCGTCGGCGACCATCTGAATGATTCGTGACAGGACGGTCTCGCCGCCGACCTGCTCGGCTTGCATCAGAAAGGAGCCTGTTTGATTGACCGTGCCACCGATGACCCGGTCGCCGCTGCTTTTCTCGACGGGCATCGGTTCGCCGGTAATCATCGATTCGTCTACGTTGCTGCCGCCCTCGGTGATGACGCCGTCCACCGGGACTTTCTCACCGGGACGAACTCGCAGCAACGCCCCCGCTGGCACCTCGTCGAGCGACACTTCGCGTTCGTTGCCGTCTTCGACAACCCGAGCGATCGGCGGGGCGAGGTTCATCAGTTCGCGCAGGGCTCCGCCGGTGCGTTTACGGGCTCGAAGTTCCATCACTTGGCCGAGTAGCACGAGCACAACGATCATCGCCGCCGCTTCGAAATAAACACCGACCAGCCCCGTATGGGCTTCTTGAAACGACACTGGGAATAGCTGCGGAAAGACCACAGCAATCACACTGTAAAGATACGCCGCAGCGACACCCAGGGCGATCAGCGTGAACATATTCAGATGCTGATTGACAATCGATTTTCCGCCACGAACAAAGAACGGCCATCCACACCATAAGACGACTGGTGTCGCCAAGCCGAGTTGCAACCATTGAGACAACCGGGGTGAGATCAACTGGTGCAGCGGCACGCCGAGCATCGGCAACATGGCCAGCAAGACAATCGGCACTCCCAAGATCAGTCCGATCCAAAATCGCCGGGTCATGTCCTGGAGTTCAGAGTCGTCTTCTTCTTCGGCCCCGCGTACGGAAATCGTTTTCGGTTCCAACGCCATGCCGCAGATCGGGCAGTCGTCTGGCTGATCGCGTTCGATTTCTGGGTGCATCGGACAGGTGTAGATTGTCTGTGATATCGAGGCCGGTGGGCCGGTCCGCTCCAACGCCATACCGCACTTGGGGCAATCGCCGGGATGATCCTGCTCGACCTCCGGGTGCATTGGGCAGGTATACTGACCCGAAGCCGTTTGCGTGCGACGCGATTCCCAGGGGACAGACTTCTCGGCCGAATGGTGGCAACAGTCATGCGATTTGGCGGGATGTGTCTTTGCGGAATACGTTTGCGGATCGTGCGTGAACTTGCTCTGGCAATGCTCGGAACAAAAGTAGACGAAGTGTCCTTCATGTTCGATGGTCAGAGCCGTATCGGGATCGACTGCCATCCCGCATACCGGGTCGGTCGCGGTTTCCGATTCGGTTGATTGATTCGTGTTCGTCATCACATCCTCCCGTTTCACTCAAGCCATCAACACAACCGGGCCGAACCGCCCTGACGAGTGTTCGGCCCGGTTTGATTCCAGAACTGCTTGTTATCAAATGGCCATCAAGCCGCCATCTTGCCGCAGGACTCGCTGCATTTCCGGCAGACGGAGACGCACTCGTCCATGCCGCCGACCTTCTCGCAACTCTCAGCACAGGCTTTGCAAACTTCTGAACAGGCCCGGCAGACATATTCATGCAGCTCGGAACCGCGCGTCATGAAGTCAGCGCTGGTCTGGCAGATTTGCACGCAGTCGAGCATCAGCCGGACATGCTCGGGCTCCACGTGCTTGCCGCCTTGCTCCAAGCAATGCCGCGACAGCATCTCCAGGCAGACCCGGTGACATTCCAGGCAGGTGTCCACACACTGCTTCATTTCCGGTTTCATCTGGGGCATGAACCCATCTCCTTCATCCATTCGGTTTTGAAAAATGAACTGGGTTCCTGCGAGAAGTTCTCGGCTCAGCGGCCGCGAATGTAGGCATACTTAGAGAAGACTTTCATGATCTCCTCGATCTTCTGCTTGCGGACGGAATCGTCTTCGGTCCGAAACGCATCGGTGACGCAAGTGTCGATGTGCGTTTCCAAGACGATGTGCCCGACCTTGCCGAGAGCGGCCATCACGGCGGAAATTTGCATCAACACATCCACGCAGTAGGCGTCGTTCTCGATCATCCGACCGACGCCGGCGACCTGACCTTCTGCCCGCCGCAGCCGTTTTGCCAAATCATCTTTTGCTGACTCACTGAGCATTGAGAACCTCTCACAGGATACCCAACAGGGGGTATGGTATCCGCCTGCTGCGTTCAATCAATGGGGAAAACTCCGAAAAAGCGTTACGACGTTTCCTGTTCTACTGGTGAGTCCCCGAACTGGCAAGAGTGTGCGGAATCGGCACGCCCGCGAGCGGTTCTGGAAAGGAAGCCGTCAGCCACGCGAGAGATTTGCCATACGCGGTAGGGGTTTCTAGGATATATCCAATTCACCGACCGGATCATCGGAGTCCAATCGGGATTGGATCACATTGAAGCCACACATATCAGAGGAACTCGCATGGTTCACAAGGCATTGATGTTCGTTACGTGGCTGGTCCTCTTCGCGGTGGAAGCTAATGCCGCCGTGGCAGCTGAACCGGTCATGATAGCGTTGTCGGAGAATGGAGCGGAACCGCAGCAACCGCAAGCGGCGGTAGCCGGACCGCAAGAGGTATACGTCGCGTTTGGAGCTGGCAAAACCGTGTATTGCACCGCTTCGCATGACGGCGGACAACGGTTTGACAAGCTGGTGCCCGTAGCCACGCTGTCATCACTGGCTCTTGGCAGCCGACGCGGTCCTCGGATCGCAGCCACCGGAGACACCGTGGCGATCACCGCCATTGGTGAAGGGGGAACGCTGCTAGCGTGGCGGTCGGAGAATCACGGTCGAACGTGGCAAGGGCCGGTGACTGTCAACGACGTCCCGAAAGCTGCGCGTGAAGGGTTGCACGCGATGGCCGCCGGCCCGAAGGGAGAGCTGTACTGTGTCTGGTTGGATCTTCGGAACGACGGTATGGAAGTCTTCGGTTCGGGATCAAGAGACGGAGGAAATACGTGGAGCAAAAACCAAAGGATTTATCAGTCACCCGACGACCATGTCTGCGAGTGCTGTCACCCCAGCGTGACCTTCGATGCTCAGGGAAAACTCTATGTCATGTGGCGGAATTGGCTGGGCGGGAACCGCGACCTGTACCTGACCACCTCAACGGACGGTGGCCGAACCTTTTCCAAAGCCGAGCAGTTGGGCCAAGGTCATTGGCGAATCGATCATTGCCCAATGGACGGCGGAGCGGTGGCTGCGGGAAGAACGGGGCAAGTGGCTTCCGTTTGGCGACGCGAAAAAGCGATCTTCGCCACGCTGCCCGGCCAGAAACAGGAAGTTCGTTTGGGCTCCGGCGAGCAACCTTGGATCGCCGTGAATCCGCAAGGCGTTTGGATGAGCTGGATTTCGAAAGATGGCGGCGAGTTGTTTTTGCAGCGGCCTCAGCACACACGTCCCGAGACAATGGCCCAACATGCGAATGACCCCGTCCTTGCCGCGCCGCTTGCGGGGAATGGTCCGGTCGTGCTGGTTTGGGAAGAGGGTCGCCGTCAAAACAAACGGATTCGGGTGCAGGTCGTGTCAGCGAAATCATGACGCCGAGATACTGATTTGATCCATATTATGAGCAAGAATTGGTAGGACTTCGGGCTCGGACTGATGTTTCTACCGACACTCTTTGGTGTAGACATCAAAACGGGCGATGCCGATGTCGGTCACTTCGGCGGAGCGCTGATTGTCGCCGTCTCGGTCGTCTGCATGGGCAAGGTGCTGCGGTTTGGGCGGTATCTCAATGTGCCTTTGACACTGCTGGTCGGCAGACTGCCGTGGATATTGGCCGGCGGCTCGGTTGGCGATGCCATTACCTGAACTATCGCCGCGACATGCGTGCTGCTGTTGTCCTTACCCCGCGGTCCGAAAACCGAATAGTACGGTCTGTGGGACAAACACGTTCGCTGATGCCTTTCGATGATTTTGCCCGAAATGAAAGAGTCGTATTAGTTGTGGTTCGTGCGGACAATGTCCTGCCAATCGTGGGCCATATACTCGCAAAAGGAATGCGTCAGGCCATTCCATTGGGCTCGCAATTCCTGATAGCGCTGCCAACCTGCTTCCACGTCGGGAGTGGTTTTCATGCCCGACTGCTGCAAGGTCTCGACTGCGTGCTGGTAGTGCGACTTCCAAGCCATTCGTTCCTCGTCATCGGCCGATGTGTCGGTTCGCCAGGAGGTTGGCAGAAATGACTGCGAAAGGTCTTCAAGAATGTGCCTCCCGCTCCGCCAGACTCCTTCCACAGATGCGGTCCTTGTCAATCTCTGAAACTCCTGCGAGTCCAACGCCGTGCAGACCAGAGACACGGAATCCAGACTCAGAAACAACATTCGTGCCATCGAATAATGGGCCTCTGGAAGGTAGAAATAGTGCACGATCGAGTACAAATGATGCGATTCGTAGAGATCGTTCAGGTTCGTATTGATGTCGGAGAATTCACGTTGTGTAGCTGAGTCAGAGCCCTGCATCAGGCCTGACAACAGCCTAATCGCATCACCCCCACTGGCTTGATGATGCAGTGAGAGGGCAAACCGATTGCGACGTGCCAAGGCACTGTAGACCGACATGAAGTAGGTCAACGATAATGTCAGAACGCTGAAACCTAATCCGGCCTGAGCGACCATCAAAAGCCGCATGGTTCCGGTTGTCGGAACGAGATCGCCGGTGCCCAAAGTTGTTAAGCTATAGCCTGCATAATACAGGGCCGCACCGAAATCCTGCGGCGTGGGTTCTTTTCCACTCGATTGAATGCCGGAGCCGAGTTCCGGCCAGACAATCAGGGCAAAACCGCCGAGAAGCAAGCTGCTCCAGACGAGCATATCCATCATGAGCAGGAGCGGCCCAGCGTGAGGCAGCAGATTTCTTCTCAGAAAGGTTGATCCGCCAGCGATTAAACGCAATATTCGCCACCATGCCGTATGTAATCGGGAACTGAGAAGGCCAACGCCACTCCGTGGGAAGAGCACTGTCAGATACACATCCACGACCGCCAAGCCAACGCACAGTATGCCAAGCAATCGCAAGAGCCAATCCATAGAGCTCATAGTCGTTCATGTCCAATGGAATCGATCGGGCGTCAATGAAGTGTCGGTCGCGGTCGGAGCGAGACTTGATTGTTCTGCAACTGATAGTATTCGACGATGCGAATCACTTCTTCCAAATCTCGTGCGCCGATAACGGTGGCATACCGCGGTCCCAACGGACACGTGAATGCCAATCGGGAATCGAATTGCACGATGCGGCAGTTCATGCCGGCACATTCGGCCGTCAAAGCTGGTCGCTTCCCGAACCAGATCGGCTGGTCGGCTTCGTGTTCAAATAACGCCAGTTGGCCGCCAGCTGAGTCGCCGTAAATGGCTTGGAGACACTGGCAACAGGGCATGTCCAACAGATACGCGGCATCCAATTCGTAACCCGGCGGTGGACCGGCAGCGGCCAGGGGCCGATATGGCAAACGGGCGGCGGCCTGTTCGATCGTCACGGCTTTTCCCCGGTAATGGCTTACGAGCACCTGCTGAGCCTTCTGCGGTTGATCGGGAAATAGGGTCAAATATCGATCGAAATTGACGGCCAAGTGTTTGCCGTGGTCGTGAGATTCTCCCGGCTCGTCAGATTCTTCCCCATTCAAAAACCAAAAGAGCCCGACGGCCAACATCGCGACCAAGCTCAGTGCGATGGCGATCCCACGACGTTGTCGAGAGCTCTTTTCGGGACCAGTTACTTGGACCGCCAATGGCTGTGATGGCTGGCCGGTCAATTGCTCTTCGACGGCCGACCACGATGGCGGAGCACTTGGTTCGGGAAGCGATACTGTGAGTCGAGAGAGCGATCGAAAACCCGTCAATTCTTCTCGGCAGACGCGGCAATCGGCCAGATGTTGACTGAGTCGTTCGGCGGTTTCGGGGGAAAGTTCGTTGTCGTGATAAGCGGAAAGCAGATCGCGAGCCGTTTCGCAGTTCATGTCAAGGCTCCCATCCCAGTTCAATGAGACTGGCTTTTAACTGCGTCCGTGCTCGGTTGAGCCGCGAGGCGACCGTCCCTTCGGGAATCTCAAGGGTCTCCACCAGTTCGGCATAGCTCAAATGCTCCACCTCTTTGAGCAGAAAAATCGTTCGAAGGTCTGGCTCTAGTCGACTTAATACATGCTCCAGCAATTCGTGCTGCTCCAACCGATCGATTTCGCTGACCGATGAATCCACCGGATCCGCGACGAGCCTTCCCGGAACCGTCCGCTTTTGACGGCGAAGATGTTGGAGACATTCATTGACGGCGAGGCGATACAGCCAAGTACGAAACCGGGATCGGCCCGCAAATTGATCGATTTTCTGAAAGAGTTGCAGGAAGATTTGTTGAGTCAGATCGGCGGCTTCTTGCGGTCCGACGAGCCGAAAGGTCAATTGATACATGGGCTTTTTATAGAGTTCGTAAATTTGCCGCTGCGCTTCTCGATCACCGTTTTGACAGGCATTCAGCAGCGTGGCCGCCGGCTCCGCTCGACCGGTTAGCTCATCTTCGTCACAAGATTTGATGCCGCGAGACGGCGATTTCTTCATGTCTTTCATGGCTCTCCGAGGAAGATTAGCAAAATTCCAAGAAATTCGCGAAGAACTCCGTCCCTGTCGGCATCCAATGGACAGGAGAATCATGTTCCGTTGGACGCTGACCATCATCCTGCTCGTCGTGAACACGCCACGCCTGTGTTGCGGTGGTTGTGCGCAACCGATGTGGGAAACATCAGCCGTTTCAATTTCCGTGGAAGCGTCGGCATGTCCTTACTGCGGCGGCTCAGAGGAATCCAATGAGGATTCTCAAATGCCTTCGCCTTGCCGTTGCCAATTGGGAGATGTTGCGGCTCTTCTGTCCGACGCGAGCGACGGGGAGACCTTGCTGGACTTCCAAACCGCGGTGCGTGTCGCTCTGCCGAGCAGGTTCGCTCCCTCCCAGGATGAAGCTCCTAGTGGTCGAGCGAAGTGGATGGACGACGCTGGGCCAGCCCTCCAAGTGCTGTTACAGCGATTTCTGCTGTAGACCCTCCTCTCTCTGATGTTGTCCGTCCAACGGCGATCCTCTGGATTGACTCGGATGGCAAACCCCTGAATGAGATTCTGCTGCGCACGCGTGTGCGCAGACTTCTGCATTTCTTTGCAAAGGATGACTCGAATGTTGCGTCTGTCTGTTGTGTTGTCTGCGGTGGTTCTGTCGGCCTTACTGTTCATGGCCATGGGTTGTGGATCGTCCCCCGATAACCCTGATACCCCACCCGCTACCGCCGAGAAAGCTGCCGATTCCAAGTCGGATCACGACCATGCCACCCACGGCGATGAGCACAAGAAGATCGAGGCTAATCTCGCCAAGCTCTCCCCGGACGAGCAAAAGTCCGCAAAGGCTCAGAAGATTTGTCCGGTAACGGAAGAACCGCTGGGTTCGATGGGCAAACCGATCAAGGTCGACGTGAAAGATCAAACTGTGTGGGTCTGCTGCAAGGGCTGCGTCGAAGAGGTCAAAGAAAATCCCGACAAGTACCTCGCCAAGCTCGAAAAGTAACCGTTTGTCGACAAATGCCGCCGGACGGCTTAGTGGTCGTGCCGGCGGTTCATTTTAGAAATTGAGGAGGCGGTGCGGTGCTGCGATTGGTGCAGAAATATAGGTTGAACGCCGAATCACGTAACGAACGCAAGCAGTTTCTCGGCGTCACGTCCCTGGACGAAGAGACGCTCGCGACGCTCCATGAATCGTTCGAAGAAATGGCGGCGGATTTCGCGGCGGGATTTTATCGGCATTTGCAAGCTCATCCTCAGACAGCCGAATTCCTGCAGGATGCCGAGCAACTCGAACGTCTCAAACGCGAGCAAATGCAGTATTTCTTGGAGCTGGTTTCCGGCGAATATGGGGAGGATTACTTCGAGAAGCGGCTCCGGGTGGGCGAACAGCATCAGCGAATCGGACTCGATCCTCAGTGGTATCTGGGAGCATACAACTTGTACATTCAATTGTGTTTTCCCGAGTTCGCCCGCCGCCTGGGGGGCGAGATGCCGACGGAACTGCTGTCGCTGCTGAAGGTCATCCTGCTGGATGTCGGCCTGGCATTGGAAACCTATTTCGCCGAATCCACGGATCATCTGCGGCGACGGAACTCGGAGTTGGAACGGGCCTTGCAAATGGTCTATCAAACCGAGTTGAAAGCCCAACAGTATGCCAAGCTCGCCGGCCATGAAATTCGCGGTTCCTTGAATGCCATCGCTAACGCCTGCGACGAGGTGGCCGAGGATTTTGCCGATCAGATTCCACAGGCGGCTTGTGAGACGATCTCCTCCGCCAGTCGTCGTTGTTGGCAGGTTATTGGGGTCGTGGAGCGAATTCTCTCGGACCCGGAACACGCGGGGAAACCACGCGATGTCGATGTGAGCGAACTGTTGCAAGACGTGGCCGATCGTATTCCGTCTTACAGCAGCGGGAAAGAAGTGGAATGGGTTCCGATCTCGGAACAGATCCAGGTTCAGGCCGATCCCGTGGGATTGCGAGAGGTGTTCGCGAATTTGGTGTCCAATGCCATCGGGCATCTGGAGCACAATCACGGCCGAGTCATGATCGAGCATCTGCCTTCCGAGCGTCAGCATATTTTCTGCGTGTCGGATAATGGCCCCGGTGTGCCTCTCCACCTTCAAACAGAAATCTTCCGCCCGTTTTTCCGTGGACCGACGTCCGAAAATACCGCTGGTCGCGGCTTGGGATTGTACTTTGTCCGGAGGATTGTGGAGCAGCATGGCGGACATGTCTGGGTGGAATCTGTCCCCGGTACTGGCAGCCGCTTTTATTTTAGCCTGCCGAAAGAATCTCTTCGGCCCACCGTGCCAGAATCGCCCCCCGAGGGGCAGAATCGCCCCTCGGTCAAAGGCGAATCCCAGCAAAACCCCTGAAAATTGCTCACGAAAATTCCCTGATGAAATGGGAACGATTATTGCCTTGCAGATTGATCGGATTGACAAACTTCCCTTTTTTTTGTGACAGGAGTTGAAGATGAACACGCACCGCCGCACGTTCTTGTTTCTGGCGGCTCTCGCCGTTGCCGCCATGAGCACCGGCCCGCTATGGGCTCAGGGCAGTCCCAAGACGCGGGGAGGACGCGGTTACGGCAGCGGCTTCTGGAACAACCGTGCCGCTCAGCAGTCCACGCGGCACGCCCGGAGTGTGACCGGCAATGTCTACCGGTACTCGGCGCAAGCTCCGCGGATGGCTCCGCAGTATTTGCGGATGCAGTCCGAGGAAGTCGGCCGGTCGCTGGAGTCCGCGCATCGTCATCTGCAGATGACCCGTGAAGAAGCCCACGGCAATCAGCCAGTCTTGAAAATACTCGATCGCGCGGAAGGTCATCTGAAGAAGGCCACCGAGCATCACCAGACGATGCACAAGACCTGCTGCCAAAAAGATCCGCACGGCAACGCCGTGATGGCTTGCTGTGAAAATGTCTTGGGAGAACTCGAGCAGTGTCTGATCGAGCAACAAAAGGCCGAACGGCTGTTCCTGAAAGACAGCCCATCGCACGAACACACGGACTCAATTCCGGAGGGCCAAAAGTAAGTCTTTTCCACGTCCGAACTTCAACGCAGAGATTTTGAGAATCCAAGTCATTTTCCTTCCCTCCGCCAGTGCCGTCGAGGTGCCTGTCTGCTGTTCAGACAGTGCACCTCGCGGTCGTTGTCTGTTTTGCCATGCACGTGTTATTTGTCGACGACGATGATGATTTCCGCCAGACGATCTCCCGCCGCTTGGCGCGGCAAGGTCATGAAGTCTATGAAGCCGCCGCACCACAAGTTGCTTTGAAAGCGGCGCGAGAACAGTCCTTCGAGGTGGCCCTCGTCGATCTGGTGTTACCGGGCATGAACGGGGTAGAACTGCTTCCTCGGTTAAAAGAGATCACACCCGACACCGAAGTTATCCTATTAACCGGTGAAAGCAGCATCGACACCGCCGTGACCGCCATTCGTCGCGGAGCGTTCGATTATCTCACGAAACCCTGCTCGTTCGACGCCCTCACAGTCACATTGGCGAAAGCTGCGGAACACGGACGGCTGCACCGCGACAACACCCGATTGCGGGCGGCATTGGAGCGGAATTCCGCCGCCTCCGCCCACATCATCGGACAGTCGCCAGCCATTCAGGGGGTGCGGCATCTGATCGAGAAAGCCGGCCCCACCGAAAGTTCCGTTTTGGTTCTCGGTGAAAGCGGGACCGGAAAGGAATTGGTCGCGCGAGCACTGCACCGTCTCAGCCTGCGGGCCGAGAAACCGATGGTCACGATCAACTGTGCTGCCTTGCAGGAAACGCTTCTCGAAAGTGAACTGTTCGGGCACGAGAAAGGGGCCTTCACCGGAGCGACCGCCGCCAAGTTGGGATTATTCGAGGTGGCCGATGGAGGCACGTTGTTCATCGACGAACTCGGTGAACTTGCCGGCGGTTTGCAGGCGAAATTACTCCGCGTATTAGAGGACGGCAGTCTGCGACGCGTGGGTTCGACACGCGAAACCCAAGTCAATGTGCGTGTGATCGCGGCCACGAACAGGGATCTCCGTGAGGAAGTCCAGGCAGGTCGCTTCCGCGACGATTTGTACTACCGCATCAACGTGCTGAGCATCGAAGTTCCTCCGTTACGCGATCGCCGCGAAGATATTCCGCTGTTGACCGATTATTTCTTGCAGCGTTTTCATCGGCAAGACTGGCAAGTGACGTCGGAGGTCCAGACCGCGCTTCGTGAGTATGACTGGCCTGGTAATATCCGGGAACTGGCGAATGTCATCGAACGGGCGACGATCCTGACCGATGGCCCCGAGATTCGCTTAGAGGATCTTCCCGAGCTGATTGGACAACCCGGACATCATCGGTTGCTAGGACGAGCAACGACCGATGCCTCACCCGACGCTCTCGCCGAGCGGGAGCGGCTGCATGTCGCTGCAGTGCTCGCCCGCGAAGGCGGCAGCAAGGTTCGCACGGCCAAGGCTCTAGGGATCAGCCGACGCAGCTTGTACCGCCTCATTGAAAAGTATGGACTCAACGCCACGGATCACGCGGATGAATCCTAAGCATTAGTAACGGTTTTTGTCAGCCGGGAAAAACTCGGCCTCGGTCGGAAACAAGCGGATCAGTTCCTGTTTCTCATCGTCTGGTTTTTTCTTCTCGGACTTTTCTTGAGCAGGATCCGGTTGTGCAGGTTTCTCGCCGTCTTCGAGGGCTGGCGGCGGAGCGTTAGGCACCGGCGCAGGTTCTGGTGTGACCAGTTCCGGCAGGGTCGCCAATTGACAACCGACGACTAGCTCCAGCGATGCCAGCGTCTGCCCCAAGTTGGCTCGCAGTCGCGCCAGTTGAATCTCGAACCGCAATAACTCGTTCCAGTTGTCGATGATTTGCAAGAAGTCGACCTTGCCCACACGATAGTCGGCGACGGACACCTGTAATGTCTGTTCGGCTCGCGGAATGATATTCTCGGTGAACAGTTCGATTTGCTGCTCGAAGGCGTCGGCTTGGGCGATCAGGCGGCGAATTTGCCGGAAGGTGTCGTCCCGCTCGGCGTCGTAGCTGCGGGCATCGGCCAGTACCCGTGATTCCGCCTCCCGCACACCGGCGCGGAGCTTATCCTGCCAGATCGGCAAGTTGAAGCCGACCGTGACCAAGAAATTGTCGTTCCCGTTGGCGTTGCGCGCCAAAGCGTTGTCGGTCGTGACCGCCTGCCAGCCGAGACCGACATTGAAATCGGGATAGTATTGCAGCCGAGCCAGCTCGCGTTTACGTTGATCGCGGACGATCGCATGCAACCGTTCTTGCAGTTCCGGCCGACAACGTACTGCCGCTTCGTACAGAAGGTCGATGGCTTCGGGAACGTCTTCCAAGTCGACTTTCTTATCCGCCAAGGGTTCTGTTTCCGGCGATGTGTGGAGCAGTTCGGCCATGTCGGCCTGCGAGACGCGGAGCATCCGCTCCAACTGAATCAATTGATCTTGGATGCGGTCCAACTCGAGCTGTGCGCGAAGGACATCTTGTTGGCTCCCACCGGTGCGGTAACGGGCCTCGGCGAATTTCAGCAAATCTTCGAGGAGTTCGCGGCTGGATTCGGTGATTTCGATTGCCTGTTGATTCGCATACAAATCGTAATACGCCAGTTTGACTTGCTCGGTGACGCGAAGTTGGGTTTGGGCAACTTGTGTCAGGGCGATCTTCGTTTCTTGCTCTTCAACCTCGCCACGCACTCGTAGTTTGCTCAGCCGAGGGAATTTCTGGGAGAGCGTCAAGGTACTCGGCAGCCGTCCCCCCGCGGTTTGCAACGAGTTGTCTTCAAAGGGATAAAACTGCTCGCTGACCATCGGGTCGTCCAGTGCAGTCACTTGCGGAATCCGTTCGGCCTGAGCAGTAACCCGATGCGTGGCCGCTAACAGATCGGGGTTCCGTTCCAGGGCCGAGACGACGTAGAAATCGACCGGATGCTCCCCAGCGAACACTTCCTCCAGCGGCAACGTGACTGGTCCTTCCGGCTGCGGAAAACAAGCTGCCAATTCTGCTTCATAGGCGATTTGGGCGTACTCGGGCTGCTGCGCCGGTTGCGAGACACAACCGGCACTTGCGACCAGCAAGATCCCAAACGGTCTGCCCCAATGAATCCATCGACGCCACATGTTCCACTCCCCGCCGACGTATACCACTCTCTGAAAGCGTCCGCACAAGATGGACGGTCTGTGACAATCCCATCGGATGCAACGGTTGCAAGGCTTGAGAGGTTCCCCGCCGCCCGATCAACTTCCCCGTAAGATCTGCCCCGTAGTCGTTACTGCTTGCCGTTGTTGGGCTTAATTGACATGTGTCTGAGCGGATCTGACACACTTTCGTTGCGGGGAAGTCGTCCCGGCCGCATTTCGACTAGCAAGTCAAGTAAAAGCGTGACGACTTGCTTGATCGCTGGCCCGAAATCGCCAAACTCAAGCCGAGTGCCAGCGGGCGAGCCAATTGCCCCAGTCCACTTACGCTAGCAGTCGTGTAGCAAGAGCAAAGTATTTCAGCAGGAGAAATCCGTGAGCGACGCGAACGACAAGTCCCGGTATCAAGCAGGCAGCCTATCTTTGACCGGCGCAGTTGCAATGGGGACCGGCGTGATGATCGGCGCCGGCATCTTCGCATTGACCGGACAAATGGCTCAACAAGCTGGCAGCTTGTTTCCACTGGCGTTTCTGTCCGCCGCATTAGTAACGGCCTTCAGTGCGTACAGCTACATCAAACTATCCAACGCCCATCCATCCGCGGGGGGCATTGCAATGTATCTCAAAATGGCTTACGGCGAAGGCACGATCACCGCAGGGTGTTCGCTATTGATGTACTTCTCGATGGTCATCAACGAGAGCTTGGTCGCCCGAACCTTCGCCAATTATGTGCTGCAACTGTTTCCTGGCGATCCTGCCGCGTGGCTCGTGCCGGTGTTGAGTGTGCTACTGCTCGTCTTCGCGTTCATCGTGAATTTGCTTGGCAACGACTTCATTGGCAAGATGTCGCTGGTGACCGCCGTGATCAAGATCGGCGGGATCGCGGTTTTCGCAGGCGTCGGGTTATGGCTATCCGGCTTTTCACTTGGCTCGATTCCAGCTGCGAAGCAGGCCAGCGGCGGTGGATTTCTAGCCGCGACCGCACTGGGCATCTTGGCCTACAAAGGGTTCACGACGATTACCAACAGCGGCGACGAGTTAAAGAATCCAAACAAGAACGTCAGCCGCGCGATCATGATCTGCCTGGCGATTTGTCTCGTGACGTACTTTCTGGTCGCCATGGCCGTAGCGGGAAACTTGAGTTTGAACGAGATCGTTCAGGCCAAAGACTACACGCTCGCCGAGGCGGCTCGCCCTGCGCTGGGAGCCTACGCCGTTTGGTTTACCGTAGGCCTTGCGATTGTTGCAACCATTTCCGGGGTGATTGCCAGCGTCTTTGCCGTCTCCCGAATGCTGGCCATGCTGACCGATATGGGTCTTGTGCCGCATCGGCATTTCGGCATGCCCGGCGACATCCAAAAACACACGCTCGTCTACACCATTGTGCTCGCGATACTGCTTGCAGCTCTGTTCGATCTGAGTCGAATTGCGTCGTTGGGAGCGATTTTCTACATCATCATGGACATCGCCATCCATTGGGGCGTGTATCGGACGCTCCGCCAAGAAATTGGGGCGAGCGGGGCAGTGTTGTTGACGGCCATCGCCCTCGATTTGGTCGTCCTTGGTGCGTTCTTGGTGGTTAAGGGCCAAGCCGATCCCCTCATTCTCAGCGTGGCTCTGGTCGGCCTAATCCTGATCTTCGCGGGCGAGAAATGGTTTCTCGCTTGGAAACAGGATGACGGTAAAAACCCGGACGATGCCTCCTAAGTCTGAGAAAACCGTACGTGATTTCCGACGTGAAACCTCCACGCCGCCGCCATTGCCGTCAATTTCGACTGCCCCCAGCAGAAGAAACTTCGAATTGATGTGGAACATATGACCGAAGCCGTGGCGAATATTGACACGGAAGTTCGTTCGGCCTTCATGGCTGTCTCTTGTGCTTACGAATTAGGGAGTGTCCACGGAGTCAGCTCTGTCAACTTGATCCTCAGGCTGTTCGCCCGATGGCTTCGTTTCTGCGGTCGACGCGGGAAATTTGGCCAAATACGGCCGGCCAAATTGTGGTTGGACGCAATGGCAAGAATCGAGTTCCAACATCGAGCCACCTTTGAAGTGCGCTCGTAGCCAGGTTCGCCACCAGTGTTTCCGATAAGTGCCGCAATCGCAGTGATAACGGGCTGGGTGGAAGCAGCCGTCGCTGCCGCAAGGACACACGTCGAATCCAGGATAGGAATACGATAAATACGCGGCCCCATAACAAGGTTGAACCGGCTGCTGAACGGACATTGACCGTGGCGGTACCTGCTGGCCAGACTCACTCTCACCGGCTTCATCAGCCGCGAAAGTTGGGCCGCAATAGGCGTACACTATGGCCATGCCGAGGATAAAAAGCATCCCCCAATGATTGAGTTTCATCACAATTCTCGCATCAAATGGATTCCCGGCTTTGCCCCAGCAGTACAAGCCCTGGAAACGGAAGTTTCCTCCTGGGGTATCGGTCGCTCTGGGACACGCACTCCGGCCCGTTGGCAGGCAGATCCTGCGGCGACAGCAAGAATTTCGGGAACAACCACTACAGTCACCCTCTTTTGACCAACCACGACCTGAAGTTCAAGTTTTCGTGCTTGTCGGTGCGATTAGCTTGATATCGCCCCGGACGACACCGGGGAACGCGATGTTATCCTCGCAGTACAACAGGACAAGGAGGTCGAAATGTGGTATCGATTGGGTTTGACGGTCGTCTGTGGAGTGTTTCTGCTGGTGGTCTTCGCCGGTTGCGAGAGCACTCGTTCTAACCACGCGAGTTATTCTGCTCCGCCTAGTGCCGGCTTCGGGGGCGGTCACTGTCCGAGTTGTCGATAACTCGGGTTCGCCGGAGAATGACGGCGCAGGAACGCGGAGACAATCTGCTCACGCAGTGAATTCGCTGACGTTCTCGACTCGCCCCTGTGTTGCCTACTCAGCACAGGGGCTTCTGATTTTCCTATGGGCCAGCCGGGAAGCCGGTGGATACAACAATTGTTAACCACAAACGTTAATAGAACGACTTTGCACCCACGCCGGAATCGACATTCGATGAAAGTATCATCGTGTGGGACCAATATAGGTGTGCCAAATTCGCCCGTTCTCCGTATGGTTTCGGACCGTTTGCGGTCGAAATCGCACGCTGCAGTGGATCGATGATTCCCGATCGCATCTTCCCTGGATGACTTCTGAAAAAAAATGCGGAATCCGGCGAAGAAATCGGCGTGTCCAGGCATCGAATCTCCCAACTAGCCCACCCTGATTGGCCCAGAGAAAGACGTTCATGTTCCGCGATATTTCTCGGATTGCCAGAAAATTGCTTTCGAAAGGCCCCATCGGGACAATGCGCTGGGCTCGATTTCATCTCTGTGAACACAGCCGCGAGCGGCAACTGGGTGTGAACACGGCGGCTTTCGCACCAGGAGCCGACCGGCAAAACAAAGAGTGTGAGCAGTATGAACCCACATGTTATCGCTGCATCGAACAGGCATTGGATGAACTCGAGATCGATCCCGAGCGGGATGTGTTTTTGGATTACGGCTGCGGCAAGGGCCGCGCAATGACCGTGGCGGCGACGTATCCCTTTCAGAAGGTCATCGGGGTTGAACTCGCGGATGAGCTAGCCGCGGCCGCACGGGAAAATCTGGCACGGTCGGCTGAGCATCGTCGCTGTGGCGAGGTGGCGGTGGAAGTGACCGACGCGACCGCGTACAGCGTGCCGGCGGAGGTGACCGTGATCCATCTGTTCAATCCGTTCAGCGGCAGCGTGCTCGAAGCCGTCGTCCAGCAGATCCACCGTTCGTGGAAAACCCACCCCCGACCGCTGACGATTCTGTACAAAATCCCCAGCGACCACCCCGACCCCTTCGCCGCCTGCGATTGGTTGAAACTGCATGTGGAAGTTCCGCTCGACCGCTGCCGTTGGCGGCACATGCAGTTATTCGCGTACCGCAGCGTGGCCGACGAAAGTCGATCAACGGAACGACTTGCCAATGATGTCTGACTGTTCAAACATGGCCGGCAATCGGCATCAACTATACCGACAAGAGATTGTCGAGCAATTCGCGGAGTTGAAGTCGCTGGACAATTATGCGGACGTCATTGCTCAAAGTTTGCGGCTGCCGAATGGTCGCGGCTATCTGGTTCCCGTCTGTGAACTCCATGCGGAAGATCAACTTACAATCGACCTGCTGACCGCAATTCGAGCCAGTGTGACGACCTTTCCCAGCCAGTTTGAAGTGACGCCCAAACGTACTCGGAAGTGGTTACGCACGCTGTTACTCAATGTGCCCGACCGCATCTTATTCTTCGTGCTCAATCGAGCCGGGCACACTGTCGGCCATGCGGGGTTCGCTCACTGCGACAACGACGAGGGCCGTATGGAAGTCGACAATATCGTCCGAGCGGCTGCCGGTATTGAGCCCGGCTTGATGTCCGTTGCCGTTGTGCGGTTGTGCCAATGGGCGGAGGAAACTTTTAAGCCGCAGGAAATTTATCTCCGCGTGCTCGAAGACAACTCGCATGCAGTACAGTTCTACGAACGCCTCGGATTCCGAGGATACGAGCGACAACCGCTAAGACGAGTCGAGTCGGCTGACGAGGTGAATTTCGTTCCTCGGCCTGCCGAGGATACGGATACGCCCGACCGAATTTATCTCTTCATGCGACGAGAAGCTTAAATTCCCTGCGATAGTTTGCCTCGACGTTACCCCATGCGGATGAACGACAGTCCGCTGTTTCCTCAGAAGACAAGAACAAGCCAAATGCTTACGAGCAAGCAGCAAACAGAAATTCAACGCTGGTTCTGGAAACGCCGCAGCATGGCCGACCGGCTGCGGATCGCCCTCTGGCGGGTTCGTCAGGACGGTGTGCTGGCATTGCGGTCCGGGCTTCTTGGTCCGCCGTTCGGGCGTCCCGACCCGGCGGCTTCGCAACTCGCCGACGATCCGCATTTGGGGTTTCTGAACAATCCACATCCCGAACTAGAAACATCACGACTGCGGCTGAGGGCATTAGACTTGCCCGACTTAGACCGGCTGATCGAGCTTTTCGAACCGGAACCAGGCAAAGATCTAGCTGCCCCACGCTATTGGACCGTCGAATACATCCTTCTGCGGGAGCTATTGACAGCGAATCATACTTGGATCATCCAATTGAAGGCGACCGGCGAGTGCCTCGGTCATTGTGGTGTCACAGAAATGCAAATTGACGGCGTAATCGAGCCGGAGATCGGCTATCGGGTGGGAGAGCGGTATCAAGGTCAAGGATATGCCACCGAAGCGGCCTGTGCTGTGCGGGACTATCTGTTTCGCCAAGGCGTCCACCGTGTTATTTCCGCCATCGCCGCCGATAACATCGCCTCTCAACGAGTCGCTCTCAAGAACGGCATGCATCGGGAAAAGAGAGCTGAATGGCAAGGCCGGTCTGTCGAAATCTATGCCGCTGATCGAGTGTCGGCAGAACATCCTCTCAGCGAGTGACACGTTACGGGAGATGCCCGGTCAGTCGGCCCGAAGACCGCTCTTTGCGACTGCCAAATAGCGGTTCGCACCTCGACTGTCTTCCCCCCGCAAGTTGATTTGGAGGGGCTGGAACGCTCATGCCTGGGCGAAAACGCCCGAAAAACCACGTTTCCAAGTATTTTCTCAGCATATTCAGCCGATCGCGTCGGCTAGTACTCTGCCTTGCTCATGGTCGTGGTGTCGGCTCCCTAAATGTGCGGCGATCAAGTTCGCGAAGTCGATCGGTTCGGCATCGTGTTTGCGATGATTTGTCGCACGAACTCTCTGGGGCTGATGTCGGAAAATCGTGGCTTCCCCTCAATCGAGAATTGTCAAAAGAAAGATTTCTCATGAAATTCTTACAGTTTGCTACGCTCGCATCGGCTGCAACATTCGGTTTTACATCGCTGTCGTTGGCTCACGATGACCACAGTCACAACTCGTCGCAGGAGCCGGCCGCGCGGACCGCGCCGCGCTACGATGACGACTACTTTGCTGTCGCGAACGATCGATTCAGCCAAGAGCGTTTTGCCCCGTCATCGGCGATGTGCCCGCGAGGCGGAAGTTGCTGTGAATCCGGTGGCGGCCGAACAATCGAGAGTTTTCCGTCCCCCACCGCAGTCCGGCCTTTACTGCCAGGAACCTCAATCGATCGAAATGAGGCGGCCATCGCCGATCTCGAAAACCTGCTCACACGGTTGCAAGACGATCTGCGTTACGAAACCCGCGGTCTACGGGGACAGAACATCTTATTGGATGACAATGCTGCTCTCCTGCGAGAGACGCGGCATTTTGGCCAATCCGTGACGGATGGTGCGGACGCCGGCCATCTCCGTGACGATGCCGCCAGCGTCAAGAAATCATTGATTCAACTTGATGAGGATATGGAACGGCAGGGGCGTTTCCCGGAATCGGAGCGGACGCTTCGCAACTTCGCAAAACTGTTCGTGGCGTGGGAAAACAACCTGGGCTTGCGAAATCGAGTACCAGTCCGCAATCCATTGCCGCCGCAGACGCCGAACCACAAGCCTTATAACGAGAACTATAATCACTACACGGCTCCGCAAGATTCGCAGTTCTCGGCTCCGGCTCGACGCAGCGAACCCGCGCGTCCCGCAATGCAAAGGCTTCCGGAAGACATGGAAGGCATCGCGTTGCTCTCGCCAGCCGAGCAAACGGCGGCGTTGGCTCAAGGAACCTGCCCGGTCACCAAACAGAAACTCGGTTCGATGGGCAAGCCGATTCGCGTCTCGGTTGTCGGGGGCAGCCTTTGGGTTTGCTGCGAAGGCTGTGTGAATGCGGTGAAAGCGAACCCCCAGAAGTTTCTTCTTAACCGGTAACGATGGAGAATGTTCCGCTACCCGGATCAACCAATGTCCCGCCGGAAATTGTTCTCCGGCGGGTTTTAGGCTTGTCGCAGGGCGGTGATGATGAGCGTGCGTGCGGCTTGCCAAGCAGGGATGCAGCCGGCAAAAAGTCCGACCAATAACGTTGCTGGCTCAACAACTTCGACAAATCCGGAGAACGACGGCTGGAACCTTATCACTCGAAGTTTCAGTTGCGAATGTAATTCGACAGAGACCGAACCGTGCTTCCAAATCGGGATTGAAGCAGACGGCGGCTCGCTCGCCATTGGGCTTGGTAAACCTTATGCTGCCATGCTGTGGCTGTCACGCGTCCACGACCACAAGGGATGCATCCCGTCGCGAAACGTTGCTTGAATCCTTCCTCGCCGACTCCAAAATCGAATTCCGCAAAACCTTCTTCGCGAGCATGCCCAATGAGGTGCAACAGCATCAATAAGCCTGGTGAGTACTTGCTGAGGTCGGGATTGTAAGAAGGAAACCACCAATGCCACACCGTCGCAGATTGTAGTCCCATATGTGCCGCCACGAGCTGGTCTCCGGCATAGAGGGCCGAAAGTCGACCAGCGAAATGCGATGTCTCCACCTGCTGCAAGTCGGCGAGAAATTTTCTTGCCCACGGATCTTTCAAAAGATCGAAGAACCCTGTTCGTTGACAATGAAACCGCTTCCACTCAATAAGTTGTTGGAGCGCGATGGGGTCGTCCACATGCGGCTCAAATCGTACCGGACCAACTTCACGCGACAGTTTCCGCAACTTCCGCTCTTCTTTATTGAGTGCACCAGCGAAGGCTAGATCGATTGACGGTGAATCGCTCTGCTCAACAAGTGATGACTGAAATGCGACTTGGTTTGTGGGTACATATCGAAAGTCAAAGGACTTCAACCCCCAAGCACGGATGAGCTTTGGGAGATCGACTTGCTGGTCGACCGCAGAGATGAGCCCGTGGTAGTCCGAAAGGTCAATCGCAGTCGCCCGAGATGCCCCGGTTTTCTTAAATGGTAAAAATGCGATTGGCAACTTGTGCTCGTCGAAGAGAATACCCACATGAATGTCACTTCGAACTCGTGCGGCCGCCTGCGTGAACTCAGGACAAAAGAAGGGATTCCGGAGTGTCGAATTCTGCTGCTGGAGCTGATGCCAACTGGCCCACATCGCTGGTGATAGCTCGGTTGCTGGAATAACCAATGTGTCCATCGAGTACACCCCTCATGTGATTTGTCTGTGTCAATAATGGGCTGGCAGAGATTGACCTGAAGGCACCGATTTCGATTCAAGGTGCTTCTGGCAGTACAACCTGGGAACCTTGAGAGCGTGACAAGACGGAGTTGATAGTTTCCAAACCTATCGGAAGGTTTGAATCGACTCGCTCCGCAATAACCAAGCCATACTGATTCAGTGAACCTTACAACTCTCATCTCCTACTGCGACGAGTAAAGGCTGGAGGAGTTTAGAAATGACTTGTTTCGTTCTTGAAAGGTCTGAATGACATGTTCTGTTGCCGATGCCCATCACTGACAGCAGTTCTTGACTTAAAGTGTGACGTTTGAGGTTTGTTTGATTGGCAAGCGTGCGGTTTTGGCACATGCTGTGTGCCTAAAAAAACACCTCTCCGCCAAAGAAACTTGACGAAGAGGTGTCCGGACGGTGAGCGTAGTGAATTCGTGTTACGGTTTCTTCTTCATTCCAGGCATCGACATATGAGGATTGCCGGGCACACTGGTCCCCCACGGGACATCCTCGTTCGTTTCCATCACACGGTGGTAGAGGTCATCGGGAAGGACCCGCACGACGGTCATCAACCCTTTGACGCCGGTGTGCCAGTTCTCTCGCATACCTTTGACTTCCCGTCGGTTGAAGATCTTCTGCAGTTCCGCCGGTGAAAAACTTTTGGATTGCATCATCTGTGGCCAACCGGGGACTTCGGCATACTTGTTCGTCTTGGGATACCGCACGTCCGGCCGACTCGTGAGACTTTCCTTATACCGGGAGACTTCGACTTCGTCTCGGATTCGCGGACCGCTGTGCCGGACCATGTGGTTCATCATGTGATGCACCATGTGACAGTGAAAAATCCAATCACCGGGATTGAAAGCAACAAACTCGAAATCGCTCGCTTGAGCAACACCGACGAGAGCGTTGTTGCGAGGGATCCAAGCTTCCGGAGGAATGCGAGCGCCTTCATGACCAGTAATCCAGAAGGTATGCCCGTGTAAGTGAATGGGGTGATGCTGGACCGGCGCAAAATTCAGAAGCCGAATTCGCACGCGTTCGCCGTGTTTGCAAACCAATGGCGTCGTGTAGGGACCGCTTCGCCCGTTGATCGTATGCCAATTCCAATCCATGCCCCAGGAGTCAGCAATGGTATTGGCAGCATCGATTCGAAAGTTCTGAAAAATCAATGCGAAGTCGCGGTCCACTGGCGGGTCGTAGGCTTTCGCCGGATGGATAATGAACCAGCCAACCATACCATTCGCCTCTTGCATCGGCATATGCGAATGGTAGAAGAACGTGCCGGCTTGATGCATATCGAATTCATAGACGAATTTCTTACCGGGCATGATCGGGTCTTGAGTCAGTCCCGGTACACCGTCCATCGCAACCGGACATTCAAAACCGTGCCAGTGCACGCTAGTCATCTCTGGTAAGTTATTGTGAACCACCACGCGAACTTTGTCACCTTGAGTGACTTCGATCGTCGGTCCTGGCATACTGCCATTGTAACCGTAGACGTTCATGAATTTGCCCGGCAGGAACTCTCGCACAACCGGTTCGGCAACGAGGTGAAACTCTTTCCAACCGTTCACCATTTCAAACGGCAGCTTGGGGAGATCCGGTGCTTCTACCGGCACGGAATCAAGCCCACTTTCTCGCAGCCCTGGGACAAGTTTCCCCAAATACGTGTCGCTACCGGGGGGGCCGCCGTAGCTCGGCTTGTAGCGTGAGAACTCTTGAAACTCTTTTGGAGTTTCCGAGATGAATTTGCCGTCCGTGTCGCTTCTCGTAGCGGTGGCAGGCGAGGTGGACTCTGGGGAATCACTCAAAGCCGGTCCGTCTTGAGCTTGTCCAGCGGATGCACCAGCAATCAGCCCTGCTGTCGCCGCCGCCCCGCTCTTGATGAATTCACGCCGAGTATTCGACGATGATTGAGAGTCGGTCATTCTTATTCCTTTCCGAAGTCCACCGGAACATGCTCTGGTGGTTCCATGACTTTCAGATCAAATCTGTGGAATTCTAGCGCGGCTTAGCGACAGCGTCGAGGTGCCCAGGCGGTGTCACTTCCATCGGTGTGGACAACCCTCCGTGCAACAAGTATCCGGAGATCAGTACTTCCGATTCCCGCCAAGCAATCAGATTCTGCACGTAAGCTAATCGCGACTGAAAGTAGGTCCGTTCGGCGGCTAGCACATCCAACCACCGCACTCGATCGGCTTCGTACATATCGAGTAGCGTTTCGTAAGCCTTCCGGTTTTCCGGAATCACGACGTCTTGATAATTCCGGGCATGCTGCAACGCGGTCAGATAGTTGCGGTAGACCGAGTACAGTTCTTGTCGTAATCGCAGTTCGGTCCGTTGGACTTCGGCTCGTTGTCGCACTAGATCGGCCTCGGCTTGTTTGACCGTGCCTTGATTCCAATCCCAGAGAGGAACTTCCAACTGGATTTGAGCCGTGGCGGTTGTTTCGACGGCCTCGAAATTGTAACCGGTCCCGGCGGAAGCCACGATGTTGGGAATCGGTTGAACTTCTTCCCGGCGGAGCGTCACGAGATCGGCTCGCAACTTCGATTGAGCCGCTTTGATTTCAGGACTTTCGGTCAACAGCCGAGCTAAAGCAGCGTCGAACTCGATCGGCTCCAGTTGGCCAGCCAAATCTCCTGTCAAGAGGGTCGGCGGTTGGTCGACTCCGGTGAGCACCGTCAACGTGCCAAAGGTTTCACGATAGTCATTCTCGGCCATCAAGAACGTCAGGCGTTGTTCTTGAAGCAGGGCGTTCACCCGATGCACTTCGGAACGGGGATGGTACCCAAGGTTGTAGCCTTCCCGCACCGTGACGAGTTGATCCTCGGTATTCTTGAGTAATTCCTGCTGAATTTTGACAATTTCCTGCCGACCCAGCGTGCGGAAAAAGTGCAACCGCACATCGTTGAGGACCCGATATTCCTGAGCCATTGCCAGCCATTCGGCGACATGCACTCGTTCGAGGTATTTCGTGCGGCTGAGGTCGAGCTTGTCAGCCGTCACGAATTCCTGCTGAATGACCGCCCCTTGAAACTCGCCCGGCGAATCTGTGTCGGTCATTGTGTCGATGCCAATTTGCTCGCCCACATAAAAAACTTGTGGATTGGGCCACAATCCGGCTTGGATCGCTTTGCCGAAGGTCGCATCGACTTGGGCCTTGGCTTGGATCAGAGTCGGATTGTTGGCACAGGCCAAGCTTTCGAGGTGTTTCAACGTTAGAGACCCACTGGTGGGACCGGTTTGTCCGGTTTCAATCGCCAATTCCGCGTCTGGGGTCGGCGGAATCGGTGGCGGTTCGATAAATCGCTCGCCGACTTCCGGCTGAAGGTCGGGGGAAGGCACAGGTGCCGGGATCGGTACTCCCGGGGCTTTGCGTTCGATGACAGGATTGTTCCCCGGCCCCGGTTGCAGCGGAGTGTTCTGCGCGACTTCCGCAGAGGCCAAGGCCACTTTCGCAGTTCCAGAGGACTTTCGCCCATCGTGCGACACCGAGGAATTGGCAGTGGGTGGTGTTGCCGGAGGCAGGGCACAGCCACCCGCAAGCACGGCGAGCAGTCCCGCCGAAACCAATCGTATCTTCCAACGTGGCATTCCTGTTCCCCCGCTATCCGTATTTTCTCATGGTATTGCTCGTCTCATCTGCGAGCCGGGCTCCGTTCGCCACACCACATGATCGCCACAACCGGTGCTACTCTGGTGAATGTCGCCATCGTTTTTATCGTCATGACTGCTGGGACTGTTTATGCCAAGCATAGGCGAATTCGAGGATTGACAGGATCGCACATGCAAGAGCTATTCAGCACGCATGGCCTGGCCAAGCTAGGCAAGATTTAACGGTTTTAAGGGTTCTGCAGTCACCTTAAAACTGCTCCGATCGGTGGAACACACCCGCCCCGCGCGATCGCTCCGACGAACACTGGAATGAGATTTCCGTAAGCGATTGGTCGACGTTCTTACTAACGCAGGAGTCACGAATTCAACTTGGCTGGAGACTGGAATGCAATTCGAGCGGATTCTTAGTGGACTGATTGTAATGGTACTCGCAGGGGCACCGTCTGCCTTTGGTGGCGATTGGCTCGGCTGGCATGCGAAAAATCATTACGGCACCTGCGATCCGTGCCCGGAGGACGTTTGGGAGGACATGACAGAAGACGTTTACGGCGATGATACGATGGAAAAGCTTTACCATGACCCCCACAATTTGTTTCATTTAGGGCAAGGGAGTTGGAACTGCCGCGGCTGCCGTTATGCCCCGCTGCATTACGAGGCGTTGCGTCCTCGTGTCCTGACTCCCGGCACGCCCTACGCGGGAGCCTCGTGGTATCGCGGTGTGCCCGTCGGCCAGCGCGACAAAACTCCGCTCGCGGGCGGCGCAGGCAAATATGACAGATCCGAAATTGTGCCGTAATCAACGAGCCAGTGCGGGCACGATATCAGCGGTTTTGGGCGACGGGTTTTCGATCCTGGATAGTTCGAACCAATACAAAGATCGGCGCGACGATCGGCAGCAGCAGTCCGAACACGAACCACATCCAGGCATGACGCCAACTGTGTCGAGCCCAGACCGCACAGGCAGCGGCTGCGACCACAGCCGTCGTCACGTAGGCGGCTACTGCGAGCCAGATCAGCATGTCGACGGTGGCGTTGAGCTGGATGATGCGCACATGCAATCGGTCAATTCGCTGTTCGGGCGTTACGCCATGCGCCCACACATTCGGAACCATCCACAAATTGATCAGCAAACTGAAAATACACCGTCGCACAAACCTTCCCTCCTCGGATTAACTCGCAACTTTCGATTCATGTGCCGCAAACCGCGGGTCTTCAATACCGAACCGAATTTTCCAATCTTGTAAGGAGCAATATAGCACCGGGACCACGAGCATCGTCATAATTTCGATCAGCATCCTGCCGAAACAGGGGATCGCCATTAGCACCATGATGTCCAAACCTCGGTCAATGTCAGGATGGGAAGTCAGGCGAGAATCGTGGTGCCGGTCGTCATTAAACGAGGCCGCACGCGACCAGATCACGAAGTAGGCCACCGTCGTTGGTTCGCCATTCAGGAAGACCTGGGCTTCACCAACGCCCGCTTGAGTGGTGCCCAGCCACTACGAGAGCGGCATAAACACTTCCGCACTCTGCTCCCGCCATTGCCGCACTTCCTCCTGCACCACCGTCAAGCCGCCAGTGTAGCTGCGCTCCTCATGCAGCCGATCGAACATGCGTTTGGCGGTGTGCCGTTGCTCGGCCGGAGCGGTCCGATTCGAGAGTAGCATCTCATGAATCATCGGCAGAAACGGATCGGGCTCCGGCCTCGTACGCGGTTTCTTCTGCCGATAGCCGGGCGGTCCGGTGTGCGTGAGAATTTTCTCGGGCGTCTTCCAGTGAATTTCGTATTCTCGGCAGATCGCTCGCTTGCTTTTCTGCTTCGTCAGCACTAATCGGCGAATCTCGGTCCAAAGAGTCATGTCGCAGGACACCCTGAAAGCCTCGCTGATCGGCAGTTTGAGATGAACAAGCACGAGGTCAAGATCCATTCGACGATAAATTGATGACAATAATCGCGAAAAATTGAACACCCGTTCAAAAGAATATAAGGCAGGAATTAGGAATCAGGGGGAAACCCAAGGTGGTAACGGCCTTTTTTGCGAAATCAGATTCCTAGGGACTCGATTCTTATTTGAGTATTTTTTGTTTCGTTCTAAGTATGAATCGATCGGATGCCGCTGATTCATCTGTTGGAAATCACGTGTTCAAGATAGGGAAATCCCGCCTTGGGAGTTCCAGGGCTTCAAGTGCGTGATCGAAGGTGGCATTGCATCCAACTCTTTTTGGGCAATGGCGGAGACTGCATCCGCAAGCGCCATCATCAACCAAAAGTAACGAATAAATGCAAAATGCAAGAACAAGCCATTGGTCAGATAAATTCCGAGTGCCGTGAGAAACGCTAAGGCTGACCACCTGATGAACCGCGTGTTTCTTTGTTGCCGATAGACGGCTAGCAAGGAGCGGAGCGTCGTCACGACGGCTGCAATAAAACAGAGTAGCCCTAAGGAACCAGTGTCCGCGGCAACATCCAAGGGCAAGCAATGGGCTTGGCGGTTCTCTGTGAGCGACCGCAAACCGATGCGCTCGCCATAGTCCTGGGAGTAATACTTAAACTGACTTGGCCCGACACCGATCACAGGGTGATCAAGATACACTAAAGCCGCAGCACCCATTTCGGTGGCTCGGCCTTTCAGGGCGCCATCTGCGGAAGATTGTCTGCCTCCCGAAAAGAGTTCGCCAATCTTGACGAGGGAAAGCAAACGGGCTTGATATTGAGGAGTCAGTAGTAGCAGAATCATACCGACTGTTCCGATGGCGAGGACCTTGCGGCCATCCACCAAACGCAGGGGGACTCCACAGACCAATGTGATGGCAATCGCGACGATGGCTCCCCGTGAAAAGGCCAATAACCCGCCGGCACAAGCCAACCCCAGCACCATCAATGCCAGAATTTTTTCCCAGCGAGAACCAGCTTGCCTCGCAGCCAACACGCCCAAGGGCAACAACATCAGCATGATTTGAGCATAGCGGTTTTTTTCCCCGATGGGACCGGAAAGCCGCTTTTGGGTCACTTGCCCTTCCAAGGTCATTTCACCGGTTCCAAAACCCGGTTCGCCGGCTTGTGCAAAACCGCCATATTCATTTTCGAAGGTTCCGGTCAGTTGTTGAAACAATGGGACGCCGCCCATCACGCATCCCGCAACCAGCAAACTCCAAATACCGGCTTTGAGCATTCCCGGGGTCCGGATGAGGTTGGAAAATAAGAGATATAAGAGGATGCCTTCGGCGAGAAAGGTAAAGAATCCTTCCCAGGCCAGTTCCGGTCGTCTTGCGGCCAATGCCCCGCAAAATTGGACCAGGCCGAACCCCATCACCCACGGAAAGGCCGGTCCCAATACAATCCGTTCTCCACGCAGCAACAGGTGCCCCGCCAAGGGAACACCGGCCAGTAAAATGACGGCCTGCCCGGCAATTGCAGGAACATTATGGAACTTGACGGCCACAACGGCCGCATTGGAATAGATCATAAACAACACGAACAGCGTGATCAGATCAAAATTCCGAAGCACCGCGATGGTGAAGACGAGTGCCAACCCGCTGACTACGCATAAAACGGGTTGAGCTTGGAAACAAATAGCGAACAGGACAGCGAACACCGCTGCCGGCAAAATGACTAAATAGTTCAGGGGATGCGTGGACGCTTTGGCTGTGGGGGAGGAGAGCGAATTCATGGTGAAACTCTTTTTCAACCGAGATTACGAAGTGGCAATGGGTTTAAGGCCTGGAGTCTCATCCGAATTGGGAGACTCGCCGCGTTGAGGATCCCAGCGATTGATTTTGCGTCCGGTCACCAAGTTCCACACAGCAACGAGCACCGCCACATTGACCATGCAATAGTAGAAGGGCAGGGAAAGTAACTTTCCCAACGAACGTCTTCGGTTGGCGACAATCGCCCCAAGCAGAGCCAGTCCGAAAAATACAATTTCACACGCCGTTAGTACCCTGAAGGCCGGGTATGTGTTGCTCAAGAGCGGGATCAAGACGGCGATCACGAGCAGTGGAAAAACGACCAATCGCCTCAGCACCTTATGGGAAAAAAGTTCCAGGGAATAAAAGCCATACCGAAACGGATTGAGCAGTCCCCGCATGATCCAAACACCCCGCAAGCCACGCGTCATCACGCGAGTCTTGCGACGAAACTCTGACTTAGCAGCACCGGCGAGCGGTTCAAAGCAAACAGCTTCGGGTTCGAAGACGAGTCGATAGCCTTGGGCGATCACGCGGGTCGAGGTCACAAAGTCGTCCGTCACGTTTTCCGGAACCGGCTGAAACAACACCCGCCGGATTGCATAGATCGCACCCGTGGCCGAAATTGTATTCCCGATGCGGCTTTCCGCGAGCTTCACTTGGCGATCAAAATTCCAATAACCCTGCTCGCCGCTGCCCGCCATGCCCGGTTGATAGGACTTGCGATAACATTGATTCCCGGCTACACCGCCCACTTCTTCATCCGCGAAGTTTCGCACAAGTTTTTGAATGGCATCACTTGCATAGAGACTGTTGGCATCGGAAAACACCAGCATCTCACCGGTGGCTTCCACGATGGCTGCATTGAGAGCTTGGGCTTTTCCGCCGCGTGGCAAACACAATAGCCTCACACCACGATCTTCATATCCGCGAACAATCGCTTCGGTGGCATCGGTGGAACCATCGGATACAATCAGAATCTCCAACTGCTCCCGCGGGTAATCCAACTCCAACAGGTTTTGTAATTTCCCCTCGATGCCCGCTTCTTCGTTGTAGCAGGCAATGATCATGCTCACCGACGGTGTGATGTCCGCTTGCCTGACGACACGGCGACATACCAAGGCCCAGCAAACCACCAGCAACGGGAAGCCCGCATAGGCATAGAGAATAAGTCCGAAGCAAACAAAAAATGCAACTAACATGAGACACTCGCACACTCTTGAAAAATGTCGGCCAATCGAGTGGTGTTCATCTTGAGATCGAATTCCTGTCGGACGAAGTGGTAGCCCGCATCGGCCAGTCGAAGACGCAAAGGATGATCATTCATCATTCGCTCAATGGCATCGGCCAGCGCGACGGCATCACGAGGCGGTGCGAGCAAACCGGTCTGTTCATGACGCACAAGCTCAGGAATCCCCGAAAGATCGCTGGCAACAACGGGAATCCCGGAACTGAGAGCTTCCATCAAGACCACGGGGATCCCTTCTCGGCGCCCGTTTGCCGTGGGTACGCTTGGAGCAACCAACAGGTCTGCCTCGTGCAAGAGTTTGCCAACTTCTGCTCCCGTCTTTCGACCATGAAACTGCACTCGATCACCAAGTGGTCTAGCGATTTCTTCTAGGCTTGCACGGTCTTCTCCATCACCGACCAAATGACAAACGATATCATGACCGGCTTCTACTAGTTTCAAACAGGCCTCCAGTAAATACTGTTGCCCCTTGACTTCGTGTAAAGTGCCGATACAAATCAGCGAAAACAAGTCACTCGGATCTGTGGGTTCGGCAGAGATTGATCGGTGAGTAAACTTCTTACCATCAACTCCACAATGTACGACACGCACCTTCTGAGCATACTTGGAACCACTAATATCCAAAATCATGCGGCGGTTGTCTTCGGAAATCGCGATCACAGCTGCCGCGGCTTCGACCTTTTCTTGAAGCATATGCTGGTCGCGATGAAGGTCCGAACCGTGAGCCGTAAAACTATAGGAAATTCCCGTCAATCGATGAATGACCCAAGCCAACATCGCGGGGTGGCTCGCAAAATGAGCATGGATGTGGTCGATACCTTGGCGTTGAAACTGGCGGGCAAGGTAGGCGGATTTCGGAAAGAACGCGATGGCACCGCCGAGGAACCGGCGACTGCCCCAATTGGCCCGAAGCAAAGTTAGAATGATCCCGCCATAGATCCACGGATTACGGCAGAAGAACAACAAATGAGACCAGCAATATATTAGCGAGAACCACCCAGTGAAATTGGCTTGTTCCACGAAAGGCTTAGCTTCCGGATGCATGACTTTCGTTCGCTCCCGTTGCAATGGCCAAACTTGAACTTTGTGCCCTAGTCGTTGGAGTTGTCGCATCTCATGTAGCACAAAGGTTTCCGTCAACTTGGGAAAACGAGACATCATATAAGCCACCTTGAGACCGGGCTCCCGGTGGTCGGGCTGTCCCATCGCGGCATCTTGCATTCGAGGTGGTTCGATAACAGCACTCATGAGCAAGGTTGCTTTCTGATCCAGCGTTTCAAAAAAGCCAAACGTCGTAACTCGGGAAAGGTTTCGTCAACCTGTAACGTGTCGCGGTTGACGAACACCACAATCCCCGAAGCTGCAATCACAAGCAGTGACCCCAACACGAAACCGGGATCTCCGACGCTTCGAAACGCAACCAAGGCAGCGGCGGAACTGAGGGTTGTCAGCAATGGCTTGAGAAATTCCGCGTGGAACAGCCGAATTTCAGTCCGACGGTAGAGCGTCATCATCCGCAGAGCATCCAACAGTAGGATGGAGACCGCGACAGCAATCGCAGCCCCCAGCGTTCCATATGCGGGGATCAAGATCCATCCTGCCGACAAAGCGACGACTATGGAGATTAGATCTTGAATCACGACGATTCGTACCAGCCCTAAAACTTTCAGTATACGGGAACTCAATCCGAAAACGGCGTCGAGAAAATAAGCACCTGTCAAAACAATTAAGGGGGTGGCCGCCTGTTGATATTGAGGTCCGAACAATACCCCCAACAAGGGGCGTGAGAGCAACACACAACTGGCGAAGATGGGAAAGCACATCACCATTACCCAAGCCGAGGATTTCTGGGCGACTTGCTCTAACTCCGCCATGCGGTGGGATGTCAACAATCGTGAGGCCAACGGGATAAAGATCAACGCAAAATTCATCAACACCAATTCGTTCATGCGAACGAGAGGCACGATGGTTCTCAATTCCGCCGCAGCGGACGGCCCGGCCAACCAGCCTGCCAAGATCACAATGACTGAGCCACGCACGAGAAACATGAAGTCCGAGCTGAGCAGCGGTACGCTATATCCTAAGAGTTCTTTGGCAGGCACGGTGACCGTCCGTCGTCTGATCAGCCCGCCTCCCTCTTCTCTGGCCACCTTGACGAGAATCGAGAAATCCAAGAACAATCCGCAAACTCCCACCAGCAGATAAGCGAATGCGAGTTGGCGTAATGTCCCTCCCAGGAGCACAACTGTCACCACTGCAGCGAGTTTGAGGATCGGACTGGCGAGATGCTTGCGAATCAGCATGGCCTTCGCGCCGCGAACCACATTGAGGAGCGACAACGTGACTGATCCAAATGTCGTCAAGGGAACCAAAAAGATCAGTAGCAGTAGAACGTCCATGGCCTGGTCGTCGAGAGACGAAGATTCCGCCAGGAAACTTTGGCTCAAAAACAGGCTCAAACTAAACACCGTGCCAAGACTGATCGCCACTCCAAAAGCAAGCAGCATTGTCCCCCAGAGGCGAGGTTCGTCCCGACGTTCGTGATAGATTGCGGCAAACCGCGCCACGGCTTTGTCCAAACCGAGTACGCATGCCATCGCAGCCGAATCGACAATCGCGAATGCCCACGCGAAGAGGCCGTAATCGAGCTTAGACAGGTAACGAACCGTCACGACTTGTGTGATTAAGTTCAAGAGCAGGGAGCAACCGCGACCGAACAACAGTAGGGTCGATCCTCGGATTTGCTTGCGAGCCACATCGTTCGCAGCCGATGAGTTTGGGAGGGAGGGGACAGCGGTGCTCATGAATTCGGCTGCTCCTCGGCCTGCGTGGATGGGGCCTGAGACGCTGCCATCATGTCTTGCAGTTGTCGAAGTTCTGCCTCCAAGCGGGCGAGATGTTCGCCGTCCACGTCATCTCCAGCGGAGTGGGGGACTGCCGCAACAGATGCTTTCGCTTTGGGCTGACGCAGTTCAGACCATTTGTCGATCAATGCAATCCCAGCCGTTCCCAGCAGCAAGGAAAAAAAAGCCGAGACTGCCAGCACCGGGAAGGTCTGAGGCCAAATTGGTTCCTGGGGAGGAATCGGCTTGCCTAACAACTTCGCGGTAATCGGGGCTTCTCCATCAGAAAGTTTTTGGGTTGTTCGCCGAGCGGCGTTCAGACTGGCCCAAACTTCCTGATGGGCGGTCTCGACCTGGGCGATTTCGGAAAGCAACTGTTGAGCGGCAATCAAACTTCGTTCGCGTTCTTTTTGCTGTAAACGCTCCTTCTCGTAGGCTGCGTTCAGTTGGCTTTCTTCCACTTGGGCCGACCGCAAATCGTGTTGGATGCGATTCACCACCTGTTCGATCTCTTGTTCGTAGTCCTGTCGGGCAAGACGTTCTCGTTCCTCGGCTGCTTGGCGCTGGAAATGGCGTTCCCCGAAAATTCGCCGAGATTTTGCGAACTCCACTTGGGCTTCTCGCCATCGTTGCCAAAGCGTGGTCAACGTCCGTTGCGTATTCTCGTCAAGTCGAGCCGACCACGACTGAGATTCCGACAAATCGGTTTGGTCGGGCTGAAGGGACTTCATCAATTGTTCGAGCTGTAAGCGTTTGGATTGGACTTCGGCGAGTTGAGACGTCAGCTGATCCAACACAATCGCTTCTCTGCGATCATCCAGGACTTCGCCCAACCAAGGACTGTCCGCCCGAATTTGCCGGTACTCTGCTTTGAGTTTGGCAAGGTCGGCTCGCAAAGTTTTCTCTTGGCGAGCAAGAACTTGTTCGGTGCGTTCCATGACCTCTTGATCACGTTGACGCAACCTCGTCTGGCAGGCGTCGAAAATCGCCTGGAGTCGAATCGCGGTTTCCTCGGGGTCGGAATTCTGATAGGCCACGATAATAATATTGCCGGTCGCCGCGGGACTCACCCGCAATCCCTCCATAATGACGGTCACAGGATCGGCGACTTCGGGATCGGCATAGGGATGGAGCTTCAACGATTCCTGAATTAGGAATGGGCTGTGAATCACTTCGGCTTCCGTAGCCAAAAACTCCTTGCCAGGATCAGTCCGTTCCATGGAATTCGAGGTCAGATCCCGTTCTTCATACGCGATGCGAATTTCCGTCTCGTAGACTTTTTCTGCCACGCGAAGATACCCTAGTGCCAACCCCAACGTCGCCACGACCGAGGCCAGCAACACAAAGCGGTATTTCCACATCATCGGTAGGGAAATGAACGAGACGGGTAGCTTTGGTGCAACGTCCGCCGTTTCATGCTTGGTTGGGTAGGAGGGTTCTTTGCCTTGTTCGGAGAATGCGGATTCTGTCGCATGCGAAGAGTTGGGTTGTATCGGCTGCATTGAAGTTCACTTGCTGCAACGGAAAACAAAGGGTGGGTTCGATTCGACCGATGATTTACGTCAATTTGAGTTATTGTCGTGACTGGCATTGGAGTTGCTGCCAAGAGAGTATCGGCTGTCAAACTCTAGCATACGATTCTTGACAAGCTCGCGTTCTTCCATCGAATCCCGGAACCTTCCCATTGAGGAAACCAATCCCATGGGCCTGACAAACGTCCCAACAGTACCATTCTCCACTGGCATCGTTGCGAGACCTCGCATTGATCGCAAAGCACAATTAAGCCGTTATGAGTTCTACAAACGACTGATGGATCTGAGTCTTAGTCTCTTGGCATTGCCTTTTGTTTTGCCCGTCATGGCGGTCTGCGCGATCGCACTCTGGATCGAAAACCCCGGCCCCATCGTTTTTGCCCAGCAGCGGACCGGACGTGGCGGACGACGCTTTCGCATGTACAAACTTCGCAGCATGTATCGCAACGCCGAGGAACTCAAAGAGAAATACCGACATCTCAATGAATTGACCTGGCCCGATTTCAAGATTAGCAATGACCCGCGTGTGACACGCGTGGGACGATTCTTACGAAAAACCAGTTTGGATGAACTTCCGCAACTCTTCAATGTGATCAAAGGCGACATGAGCTTGGTCGGACCGCGACCCACATCGTTCGATGCAGGTACCTATACACTCTGGCATACCGAACGCTTGGAAGTCCCTCCGGGCATTACCGGGCTTTGGCAAGTCAACGGGCGAAGCGACCTCGAATTTGATGAACGGCTTCGCCTGGATATCGAATATATCCGTCGACGGAGTCTCTGGTTTGACACGAAACTGATTATACAAACGGTCGGAGCAGTCCTCTTTCCCAAAGGTGCCTACTAACAACTTTAGTCTCAGCGATCGATTTTTTGACCTATCATTCCAATAAGCGACCCCAGTCCCGAATTGATATGGATTGAAGGCAACCGAGTCTTCTGGTTGCATTTCACAGTGATCAAAAGGAAACCGACGCTCTTATGACCAATCAACATCGTTGGCTTCTTGCCCTGATCGCATGGATTCTGTTTTTGCCCTGCATCGGATCGATTCACGAAGCCTATTCACTTTCCGCACCAATCTACGGACTGGTGGTTCTGGTTGTGATGCTTCCTCTTTTTTGTTCGGTCATCCGGCGAACGACTCACTTGTGGTATGCCGCTTCGGTATTTGCCGCGCTCACCGCCATCAATATGCTAAACGTCTTTGGGAATGGAGAGGGAAACCCGGTCTCCACTTTGACGGAAGCGGGCATCTTGGTTTTTACCGCGATTCTGTCACTTGAATTCGCCAGGAGTTCGCAAGACTTGGAGAACATTTCAGCCGAGTTGACTCGTCTCAGCCTGCCTCATCGCTACCCGGATTTGAAGACCGCAGAATCGGAAATGGAACGCGAGCTTCGCCGAGCACGACGATATGAGCGTCCGCTCAGTTTAGTGACGATTCAACCGCCCGAGTTTCACCAGATAGTCAGTCCCATCATTGTCGAATCGGTTCGCGAGCATTTGACTCGCCAATATGCTCTCGGTCGAATAGCCGAAATTTTGCACAACGAAACGAAGATGACGGACATTGTGAGCTTCGCGGATGGGCGATTCGTGCTATTGCTGCCTGAGACGAAACGAGAGGAAGCGATTCGACTTTCGAACCGTTTGACGCAACGTGTTCGCGAAATGCTTTCCGCAGAGTTAACGACGGGCATGGCTTCTTTTCCTAGCGAGGAAATCACACTCTTTGGTTTGATGGAGCGTGCCCAAACTCCAGCAGGAGCTTCCCCGGAATCTGACCGCGACGACTATCAAGTCCGCAAGCAGACACCGGTGGAAGAACCCGAAGCCGAACTGGTTTAATCATTGTCGAAGTCGCGGCATCCTTTCAACATGAACGGGACGTTTTCCCATGGCTTTGATGCGGCAGTCGATTTTGCGAATGACGCGTTCGCGATTGTTCACGGCGTTTGTCGATCTGCTGGAGCGGATGGATGACACCAGCACCAATCTTCTGCGAATCGTGACCTATCATCGCGTGGACGAGTTCGATCGTCGCCCCCATCTCTATCCTGGCATGATTAGTGCCACCCCGGAGAACTTTCGACGGCAAATGGAACATCTTCGACGGCATTGCCGAGTCCTTTCCGTCTGGGAAGTATTGGCGGCGATTCGAAATCGAAACCCGTTGCCTCCGCGATCCGTCTTGATCACTTTTGACGATGCTTACCGAGATTTTGCCGAGCAGGCTTGGCCGATCCTCTCCGAGTTCGATCTCCCGGTGACGTTGTTCGTCCCCACGGCCTTCCCGGACGATCCGGGCCGACGCTTCTGGTGGGATCGCCTATACAAGACACTCTGCGGTTCTGTCGGGACCGTCCGTTTGACGACCCCTTGGCACAAAACCGTCGATTTGAACAACGATCCGACCCGGAATCTACGATTATTTCGTCGGTTGAGAAATCATCTCAAAAGTCTTCCTCACGAAGAAGCCATGAAGTGGGTTGACGCGATATGCTTACCGGTGGAAGGCATGCCGGCCAACAGACCACCGGAAACGAACGATGTCCTGAGCTGGACGGAACTCGTGGAATTGGCCTCCCAGGGGGTCACGCTTGCGCCGCATACGCAAACGCATCCCCTCCTGAACCGCGTCTCATCCCAAGTGGTTCATCGAGAGGCTGTCGGTTCTTATCGGGATCTGCGGCAACGCATCTGCCATGTACCGCGGGTGCTGGCGTATCCCGCAGGTGGGGTCAATCAAGCAGCCGCCGAAACCCTCAAAGCCGCGGGTTTTCAATTGGCAATGACCACCCAACGCGGGTTAAACGATATTTCTCAGGCCAATCCTTGGGAATTAAAGCGAATCAATGTCGGCAGCAGCACCGCGCTTGATCTTTTCCGAGCCCAATTGCTTCCTCAGATGAGACACCTGACACGGCGGATCTCGTAGCTTTCGGCAAGATAGGTCAAATACGCAGTTCTAAGAGTAGCCGTTGGTTGCACAAGTGGTCGGGGTTTTTCTGAATTTCCGAATTGCAACGGTCGATACCATCGAAATGATGGGGCTTATCCTGTGAAGTCTCCGTTCGTTTGTCGTTCAGATCGCTAGGGCAGTCTTCGAATGCCATCTCCGAGCCGACTTCCCGGATTACCAGGCATTGTCGTAATCCTTTGCGGATCGCTTCTGAGCGGCTGCTATGCACCGCTTAAGTCTCCAGGTATTCCGGCGACTTCGCTGCCCGATTATTATCGCGCGCCAATACGTACCGCGGCCGAGCCGATCAACATGGGGCTTTTATCCGCTCCCAGTCCGCCGCACTACGTGCTTGGCCCGGGAGATATCTTGGATGTGACGATCCCGGATCTTTATCAGACGCCGGATCTTCGCCAAAGCCCTCAAGAACGTCCCATTCGACTGCAGGTGTTGGACGATGGGGCAATTCACGTTCCGCGGTTAGGGGCCGTGCCTGTGAAGGGCTTGACGGTGGGGCAAACACGGGCGCGTCTCGATCAAATGTTGCACGGCAAGGGGCATCTGGTCAATCCCACCAGCAGCATTGTCCTCGTGGAAAAGGCTACTGTCCGAGTGGTGGTATTGGGAGAGGTGAATCATCCGGGCGTGTTTGAGTTGCCCCAATTCGAAAATGACGTGGCTCATGCGTTGGCTGCGGCGGGTGGATTCAACGAGGAAGCAGGAGATTTGGTCGAGATCCACCGGCACTCGGTGATGGGTTTCGGAACGCCTCTCGCGGTCGACGCTCCGCCGCTCCCAAAGCAGATCGCGCATGTAGGCCACTCTACGCCCTCGCCTTATAATTCTTATCGTGGTGATCCGGGAATTCAACCAGCGTCCTACGTTCAATCACAGCCGCAACCGCCATTATCAGTCGGTAATTCCTCGGCGGGTGGAATTGTGAAAATTCCGTTGCGCAGCATGACACCGGGGCTCGCTCCCACCGAAGACATGCGATTGTATCCCGGGGATGTAGTCGTCGTCCGACCCCGGCGGCATGAAGTGTTTTATGTTGTCGGGAAGCTCAGTGAAAATCAACGCGCGCGATTTACCTTGGGAGATCGAGAACGTGAAATCGGGAATGGATTCCTTTTGCCGCCCGACCGCGAAATTGATGTGATCACAGCCGTGGCGATGGCTGGATATATTGATCCGATTGACTCACCGACCACAGTCACGGTCCACCGTATGGGAGTTGGTGTTCAACCGCCAATGCTCATTCGCGTCGATTTGCTCAAGGCCCGCCAGAATCCGCGGGAAAATGTTCTCGTGCAGCCCGGCGACATCATTTACCTAAATCCCGATTGTGCGTGGTGGATGCGGCGAACCTTCGATCGCTTTATCGATAATGTTCTCGGTGTGGCTGTAGGACGCGCAATCACGAACTAGTCGAACGGTCTTCCGTGTCCGGGGTGGATGCGAAAAACCTCTGTTGGATTGACTTCCGCGAGGCAGAACCCGCGACGCTGAATCAGGAACCGCTCTCAACTGTTGTCATTGCAATCGGCATTTCCGTTGCCAAGAGGCGAATCGAGGAAATTTCCCCATCCGTACAAGATTCCGAGTGCTATGTTTTCGCAGGTGGACCAACATGTGAACTCGTACCGAAATTGCAGCCGTCCCATATGCTTTCTGCGAACTTTCAAAAGAGATTGCCGACAATTGGGCTACTCTATCCTGGTGAAATGGGAACGGCCCTGGCCGCGGTTTTGCGGTCGCAGGACTATCGGATCCTCACCACGGTCGCAAGGCGGAGTTCCCGAACCCGGGAACTTTGCTACCAAAACGAATTGGAATTGCGAGATTCGCTGGCCCATGTTGTTGCCGAAGCAGATATTCTTATGAGTTTGGTGACCCCCGGATCGGCGTTGGAGGTGGCGGAATCCGTTCGGAAATCGCACCTCTTCGAACCCGACCGTCCCCTGGTTTACATCGATGGGAATTCCATATCACCCTCCAGCATGCGGCAAATCGAGCAAGTGTTTGCAGGGACAAATGTGGAAATCCTCGATGTGGCAATCCACGGATTAGCCTCTCGTTTGAAAGAGCAGGGAACGATTTTCGCAAGCGGTTTACAAGCCGAAATTGTGGACGTGCTGTTTGGCCGATTCGTGCGGGTGAAACTTTTGGGGCAAGTTCTCGGAAAGGCCTCTCTCCAAAAGATGCTGCTTGGAAGCATGTCCAAAGGAATCATTGGTTTGTTTTTGCAAGCCGGTCTTGTCGCACAAGAGGCCGGCCTCTGCGAAGAGTTCCTTGAGGATCTTCATCGATATTATCCCGATCTCTTCGCTTTTGTAGAGCGGTCGTTACCCACCTATCCGCAGCACGCGCAAAGACGCAGCCAAGAAATGGGCGAGTGGGAATCCACGTTGTCGGAATTGCAATTTCGGTCCAATTTAGCAAGTGAATTTCGGTTGCTATTTCTCAAACTGGGCCAAAGCGAGCGACTGACCGATTCCGTGCGCCATGCGGGCAAACAGGAGTTGCCTCAACTGTTGGATTTGATTGCTCAAGACAATCCGCTTCGAGTTGAACGGTCGGCAGTGGAATCTTTTTCTCTTCGGTAATAGAAATAGGCGAGGTCTCAGATGGTAGCCAAGTTACGTTCCGCCGAACTCAATCCCGGTCCCGGATTTCGAATCAGCCGTGAATTTCCCCGTCTGGACGTGCAATTGGTCCAAGAACTCATCCAGTTTGAAACCCCCGACATCTCCGACTTGCTCAATCGATTGTACGCGATCGACCCGGAAATTCGATGTCTATCCGGCAACTATCGCCTGTGTGGTCAAGTCTGCACGGTGAAGGTCTTTCCCGGTGACAACTTAATGGTGCATAAGGCGCTGGACATTGCGCAGCGGGGCGATGTGATTGTGGTCGATGGCAGCGGTTCTCGAACTAACGCCTTGATCGGAGACATTATTTGTACGAAAGCCAAGCATCGAGGTATCCAAGGCTTCGTGATTGACGGACTCATTCGCGATCTACCAGGTATTGAGGAACTTGGTTTCCCGGTCTTTGCCCGAGGCACTACTCCGATCGGCCCCTTGCATCGCGGGCCGGGGGAGATCAATTTCCCCATCGCCTGCGGAGGCACGGTCATTAATCCCGGAGATGTCATTGTGGGCGATGCCGCCGGGCTGGTGGTCGTTCCGCAAAGCATCGTTGCCGACGTGGTCGATCGATTGAGCAGCCAAAAAGAAAGCAATCGAACCTACCTCTCGGCAGTTCGCCGGGGGGAGTTTAACAATGCCTGGGTCGACACCCTTTTGGCACAACACGAATGCCCTATCATCGACACTCCTGCGATTCACGTCACGGACGGCGAGACTCTTGAAGAAGCGATTCCTGTGTCCCACTAAGATCGGATTTCGGGTCAAAAAACGACCCTCTGTTTCGCATTTCCGTTTACGATCCCGAGCGGCAGGTTCTTTGGAACTCTTTCAGGGAAATTGCCACCTTGCTTTTCCAAGGTCATTGACATGTTGCCTCTCCGAAAACTCCGCGCATATGCCTATCGAGCGATTGCTCTGATGGGAAAAACAGGCCGGCAGTCGAAGGCGGCGAAACAACAACGCGCAAAATTTTATGAGTCCATTTGGCGTGAAGCGGCTAGGGAACTCGACTGTCAATTGGAAATCCTCGATACAAATTTTATTCGGATCGCGGACGAACAGTCTGCAACCCGCGTGTGGTTGAATTACACCTGTCTTGATGACCCTGTGGCTTTGCGAGTGGCCGGCAATAAGCCGCTCGTGCACCGGCTACTTCAAGAACAAGGGCTAGAGACACCTGCCCATGCTGTGTTTGGGTTGCACTCGTTCGACATCGCGCGGGAGTTTCTCAAGCAACACCATTCCCCCTGCGTTGTGAAACCGGCTTCCGGGACGGGAGCGGGGCAGGGAGTCACCACCGGAATCTGCAACGATCGACAACTTCGTCAAGCCGCGTTCCGGGCCGGAGGGTACGCTTCAGACCTCATTATCGAAAAGCAAATGAGTGGGGCGAACTTGCGGTTGCTTTATCTGGATGGGCAACTTCTCGACGCGGTGGAACGCCAACCGCCACAAGTGACGGGAGATGGAAAGCGCACCATCCGGCAACTCATCGACAACCTGAACGAACAGCGACTCGACCGGGGACATGAAGTCGCCCAAGTGACATTGCCGATCGATCTCGATTTGAAACAAACCTTGGCTCAACAGAAGTTGTCATTGCGATCCATTCCCGATCACGGACGAGTCGTAACATTGAAAACCGTGATCAACGACAACATGGCCGATGAAAATGTCTCGGTAATCAACCAGATTTCATCGGAGTTGATTGAATCCGGCCGACAAGCGGCACGGGCCGTCGGGTTGCGACTCGCCGGCGTCGATTTTGTCACTCCGGATTACACAAAACCGTTATCTGACGTCGGAGGCGTGATCTTGGAAGTTAATTCCACACCCGGTTTTCATATCCATTATGCCCAGCGCAATGGACGTTGTCCGGTGGCGGTGCCGGTGCTTCGCGCCTGTTTGGAATGGACGGGTTCTGAAACATCCCGACAAGCCCCGGGAATTGCGGTCGACGCTGCTCCACAATCCGTTTCTGCATGGTAGGCTCATGACGATCCAACTGCTTTCGCCAGCGTCCGACTCTCCTCAATGGGCCAAGATTCGCGACCCGAATAAGAAACTTCCCCCCGCGATTATTCTGGGAGGGAACGACAACGCTCTGTCAATCGTGCGAAGTTTGGGACGACGAGGCATTCCCGTGCATGTCTTGAACAAACCCGACTCCGACGTTGCTCATAGCTACTACGCCCGGCCCATCACACTGGCGTCCGACCAACCGTTTGAAGAAGCCGCGATTCAGTTTTTGCGTGGTTCGCCGTCGGAATTTCTTCGCGGCAGCGTTTTATTGGCCGCCTCGGATGAGGCGTTGACTTTGATCGCCGATAATCGCCAGCAACTCGCCGAGCGTTTTCGTCTGGACCTCTCAAACCGAGAAGCCCAACGCCGAATGCTCGATAAGCTAACCACATATCATATTGCCGAGCAAGCCGACGTCCCGACCCCAAAGTTTTGGGAAGTTCAGAGCAAGGCCGATCTGTTCTCAGTGCAAAGCGAGTTGGTCTTCCCTGTGATTATCAAGCCGGTGCATTCGCATTTGTTTCAACAAAAATTCCGATCCAAGTTTCTCATCGCGGAGAATTTCCAAGAGTTATGCGAGGCGTTTCGCATTGTGGAAGCAGCGAAGATCGAAATTTTCCTAGTGGAAAAAATTCCGGGGCCCGATAGCGCGCTGTGCAGCTACTACACCTATCTCGACGAGCAAGGTTCGCCGTTGTTTGACTTCACGAAGCGAATCATTCGTCGTTTCCCCGTCAATATGGGTCTTGCGACCTATCACGTTACCGATCATGTGGACGGTGTCAAAGAACCGGCCTTGCGACTCTTTCAGCATGCAGGATTGCGGGGGCTTGCCAACGCGGAATTCAAGTACGATCGACGCGACGGAAAGCTCAAACTGATCGAATGTAATGCCCGATTCACAGCGGCCAACGGTCTTGTGACTCGAGCCGGCATCGACTTGGGGAGCCTCGTATACAACCGAATTGTCGGGCTGCCCCTCCCACCATTGGATCACTTCAAAGCGGGTTTAACGCTCTGGGATCCTCTCCGCGACCTCAAGGCATTGGGAGAACTCCGGACGCGTGGGGAAATCACGTTTTTCCAATGGGCTCGTAGCGTGATGCGATTACAGCAGTTTCCGAGCTTTGCTTGGTCGGATCCAAAACCGGCGATTGCAAGGCTGGTCCGTAGATTCAGATCCTAGTGAAGCGTCACTTGATAGTTTTCGGGTTGATAAAGTTGCCAGGAGCGACCACGGAGTGGTTACGTCACCACATGTCTACAATCAATACCCGGAGAAGGCACAAGAGCAGTTTACTTTTCGCTGTTGCGGGTTCCGTCCCGCGGAGACGGGAAAACAAAGGAATTTCGTGTCCATCGCGGACATCGAAGACCGTAATACGGTCTCGTGAGACTTACAGCCGATCAACGGTCGCTCAAACGCCAATCATCACAGGTCACTCACCATCAGAATTAGGAACTCACGTGATGGTTTCTTCCACCTCATCAGAAGCCGAACAAAACTCCGACCGCTCCGGTGTTGCCCGAACAAGTCGTCTGACGATCTTTGCGTTTCTTTGGGCCTGTCAGGCGCTTGTGCATCAGGAATTTTACTCGAGCTGGCTTCACGAGCACGATCCGTTGGGATGGCTGGTGACGATTTTCGGCGTGGCGACTTTGCTCCGGCCTTCCTCGCTTGTATTGTTTGGTTCTTTGCTCGTGAGCAGTATTTGTTACAACATCGCGAAGTGGCCATTCGTTGTTAATCATATCCTGCTTGAGACATTGATTAATTTCACAATCCTTTCTGCACTCCTACAATCCTGGTTGGTAACACGGAAGCAGATACATACAGATTGGGAGTTCCGCGAGAATGTTTATTCGCGGTTCGCGCCCGTAGTTTGGACGGCATTAGTCATTGTGTATGGCTTTGCATTTCTTGCCAAACTGAATTGGGATTTTGTGAGCCCGGATGTCAGTTGTGTCGTAAAAATGTACGGCGATCTACTCCGAAGGTTTCCTTTTCTGCCATCATCGCCCACCGCTTATTGGCTAGTCATTGCTTCCACACTTCTTGTCGAGGCCTTGATTCCTTTGCTTCTAGCGTTTCGCCGCACTCGCGTTTGGGGCGTAGCCATTGGTGTGTCGTTTCATTTCGTGCTGGGATTGGTCGGCCATCGAACGTTTTCGGGATTAGCGTATGTCCTATACAGTTTGGCGCTGATGAATCAACTAATTCCAATGGTCGATCACTATCGTCGATCTCTCAGCAACTTTTTTTCACCAAAGATTCGTGCGTTTCTTTTCCCTGCCTTCGCGACTTCAGTCGTGTGTGTCGTGTTTTCACTGATCGCCGCCGATCTCAATGGATATTTCCGCGAGAAAATTCTCGTGATCAAGGTCTATCAACTACCCTGGCTGATTTGGATCGGATGGTCTCTGGGAATCGGTTTGTTCTATAGCATTGCGGTGATCTTTCATCGGGAAAGTCACGCGACGAGTTTATCGGCTCATTCTGTTCGCCCCGGTTTCTCGTGGGCGGTGATTGGTTTAGTCGCTTTGAACGGATTGTCTCAATACCTGGGATTCAAAACCGAAACGTGCTTCACCATGTATAGTAATCTCAGGACCGAAGGTCAGTGGAACAATCACATGTTTATGCCGGCTTTGCGACTGGCTTCGTACCAGGAGGATCTCGTGGAAATCGTTGCGACGAATCATCCGCAATTGAAAGACTATTTAGAGCATCGGGATTTAATCACCTATTTTGAGCTTCGCCGCATTGTCAACAAAACAGATGCGGACTTCCAATTAACATATATTCATAACGGCCAACAGCAGGAATTTCAGCAGAAGGGTCGAACGCGGAGATCGACCCAAGATATTGGTCCTCATCCCTTATTACTTGGAAAAGTTTTGTACTTCCGGCCCGTTTCGACGGAGGAGTGCGTCTCCTGCCGTCATTGATCGAACTCCCGACCGAAAACATTCGGCTTTCAACGTCAATGCTTTTCGATCAAGCAAGACGGCGAGTATGCATATCCTAGTGACTGGCGGAACGGGTCTCATGGAAAGTCACCTCGTGGATTGCCTGCTCTCCGATGACAGAACGCGGATTCCATGACTCGGAAATTGAATTGACCCCTGGGAAACGCAAGCGATAACAACCGAGCTGATTTACCTAAAGGCTCCGAGTACACTTCTTACCAATCATGAGCAAGACAATGGATAGCCAGGGCGAAAACTCGTCCACAAGGCAGATTCGGGGGTCCACGCTGCTTCTGACGGGGCGTGGCTGCTCGTTGCTGTTGAATTTTTTCACGCAAGTCCTGACCGTCCGCTATTTGAGCCGGCAAGATTACGGGGTTTTCGCCTATGCAATTTCCCTCGTTGAACTCATGGCTCTGGCATCGGCCTTCGGGATGGACAAAACCTTTTCACAATTCGCTGCGGCTTATCACGAACAAAAGAACCTGAGACGATTGAACGGCGCCCTGATCTTCTCTTCCGCCATCATCCTCGGGCTGGGCAGCTTACTTATCGGAGGCTGCTGGCTGGGTCGTGGGCACCTCTTCCCATGGTTGGGGATAAATCAGGAGGAGGCTTTCGTTTTGATGCTACTTGTTCTGCTCGTTCCCTTTGGAGGCTTTGGGAGTCTTGCCAGTTCGTTTTTTGCGGTGATGGGGGAAACGCGAACAGTTTTTTATCGAAGGCAGATTATTGGTCCTGTCTTGAAATGCCTCGCCATGGTGACGGGCATCACTTTGGATGGCGGCTTGAAAGGCGTGGCGCTGGCATTTCTCTTGGCCGGGCTGATCCAATTTGTTTTGGATCTGTTTCTGATGGGGCGATTCGCGCTCAAATATCAATTGTTGGATTCCCTTCACCGAGAACGTCCGGAGATTCCTGCTCGAGAATTTCTCGGATTTGGCCTACCCGTCCTGGCGTCCGACGCTTCGACCATGATTTGCGGATCACTTGTTATTGTCATGGTGGGAATGTTTGGCGGTTCACTCGAAGCCGCCGCGTTTCGCGTTGTACAACCACTGGTTCGACTTTGTGAACTTCCGCCGGTCACTTTCGGGATTTTGTTCACTCCACTTGCCTCACGGCTGATGATCCGGAACCGTCCCAGCGAACTTCGCGAGATTTATCTTCGCACCCGAACTTGGGTCCGCGTGTTGACGTTCCCGATTTTTGCCGTTTGCGTTCTGTTGGCGGAACCGGTGATCCAAATGCTTTTTGGTGTTGAATATCTCGAATCCGGTCGAGTCATGGCAATTCTTGCGATTGGGTTCTATGTCGAGGCAGGCTTTGGATTCAACATTCAACTTCTCAAGATCCTCCGTCGAATTCGACTCGCGGTGACAATAGACATTCTGGGAGCCTTGATGACATTGGGAATGTGCCTGCTGCTGATCCCCCAGTGGCAAGCCATCGGGGCTGCCGTGGGCGTTTCGCTAGGAATGGTCGTCCATACGCTCTTGCGTGAATTTGCCCTCCAATGGGTCTTCCCAATGGGGTCATTGGCCCAAGGACTGAACTTCGTCAATCTGGGCACGTTGTTTTGTGTGTTGGGAGTAATCGGTCTGCGATTTGGTTTGGCACTGCCCACCCTGCCGTCCCTATTGTTGGCAATTGGATTGAGCCTTTACGTCTTCTTGATTAACCGTCGGCAATTGCAAGTCGAATCCATGTTCCCGGAGTTGGGACGCTTCCCCCTCCTCCACCGCTTACTTGCTGGTGGCGGGACGCCAGTCCGGCCCGAAACTGTTGGTCCCTCCACTCAAAGATGATCATTATACGATGAGACATTCACTTGCGACTTCGGTCAATCAAGCAGAGAGGGAGCCATGAACGTTCATCTCTCATCTCCCAAGACGCTCTCCACCGAGGATTTCCGGCAGTGGCGAGAACTGATGCGCTCGCAAGGCGGTTTCGATAGCCCTTTCTACGACCCGGCCTATTTGCGCCTTCTGGGATTTTTCCGTCCGCAATTGGAAGTGGCGTTGTTGAAAGAGAACAATCAGCTTGTGGCGGTCTTCGCGTATGAACGAGACGCCACTCATCACGGGACGCCGCCCGGCGTCAAACTCTGCGATTATCAAGGGCCGATTTTCCGAGAGAACTTTTCGCTGCCCTTGGAGGAATTGTTGCGTCTTTGCCGATTGAAATCTTGGCGTTTCGATCACCAGTCGCTTCAGGACGCCCAATGGAAGAAATGGTCTGTTCGAGTCACCCAGTCTCCTTTTATTGATCTCTCAAACGGTTATGAGGCCTACGTTGCACGACAGAAACCCACGACGGGACTATTCTCACAAACCGCTCGGAAATGTCGCAAATTAGAACGAGAAGTCGGCCCCGTGGAATTTCACTGGCATACCGGCGACTCGGAGTCTTTCGAGACTCTGCTGAAATGGAAGTCGGCTCAACGAAAATTGACAAAGACATTCGATATTCTCCAATCGGAATGGGTCGTTTCTTTCCTGCGGGAAATTCAAACCACGCAGCAGGACGAATTGCAGGGCACTCTGTCCATCTTGACTGTGAACGAGACTTTGGCGGCGGTGCATCTGGGTATGGCGACTCCAACGGCGTTTCACTACTGGTTTCCCTCCTACAATCAGGATCTTCAGCGTTACTCGCCAGGACTCATCCTGCTGCTGAACATGATCGAAGAAGCCGCGCGACGCAAAATTCAACGATTCGATTTTGGTAAGGGCGAAGAGGGCTATAAACAAAGTTTCGCGACCGACGCCGTCCAACTCGCCGAAGGCGCTGTGGACTTCAATCCCATCAGTCGAGCTTTGCGAGGGTCGGCTTACCAAGCTTGGGAGTGGGTGAAATCCTCTCCAATGTATGGGCCGGCCAACGAACTGAAACGTTGGATACAACGTCGTCGTAGCCAGTCAACCATGTAAGAAGCTCCTCTCAAGGAAAACGACTCCTCATGAAATATCACCACCAACTCGCTAGCGAGCTTTCCGAAGAGCAATACCACTGCTGGTGTGACATTCTCAAGGGACGTGCTGATTTAGACCATCCGTTTTTCCACCCCGAACTGACTCGGCGCACCGCAGCCGTGCGAGATGATATTGAAGTGACTGTTCTCAGCGAATCAGGCGAGCCTGTGGGGTTTTTTCCTTTCCGGCGAGGTTCGGGGGGGATTGCCCAGTCAATTCCGGGTCGCCTGTCCGAATTTCATGGGGTCATCAGTCGCCCTGATACTTCTTGGTCGCCGAGAGAACTTATTCGAAGTTCGAAATTGCGTGCTTGGTACTTTGACCATCTGCCTTCGACACAGCGCGAATTTGAAGAATTTGCATGGCGATATGTCCCTTCGCCTTTCATCGATCTCTCTCAGGGATACGAAAACTACCGATCGCAAATCAAGAAGTCCGGTTCTTCTCTGAGTCAAATCGAGCGCAAACAGCGAAAGCTTGAACGCGAAATCGGATCGCTGGAATTTTCCTATCACACGTCCAAAGAAGAGGTCTTTCAATTACTCCTGGAATGGAAGACTGCACAACATCGACGAACAGGAGTTCTCGAAGTCTTGAAAACGGATTGGGTCGTCAGCCTACTGCGGTCATTGTTGCACGAACCGACGCCCGGCTTTGCCGGAGTCTTTTCGGTTCTCGAGGTGGGAAAACAACCCGTCGCCGTTCATCTGGGACTCCGGACGGCGACGAACCTGCATATGTGGTTCCCCGCTTACGATGTCGCATTCGAAAAGTATTCTCCTGGGTTGATTCTTATTCTAGAACTCGCCAAATCCGCGGCGCAGCAAGGCATCGCGCGGATCGAATTCGGCAAGGGACCTGAACGTTATAAACAAAATCTGAAATCCGGAGACACTCAGATTGCCGAAGGAGCGGTCGATCTTCGACATGTCCAAGGCTCCTTAAGACGATGCTGGCATCAGACAAAGCAATGGATGCGTTCTTCCCGTTACCACAAACAGTTAGAAATTCCGCTCAATGCCACCCGCAAACTTCGACAGTGGGCTGCATTCCATTGATGTCGTCCTAACGAAGATCACTCTAGGAACCGCGAAAGAATAACCGTGTTGTTGCAAAAAAAACTCACAAACAGTTTCTAGGCGTTTGGCGTGCGAGAATTTAGCATGACTCGGCCAGTCGCGACTCATGCGCCGCAAACCGTGGGTCTTCAATACCGAACCGAATTTTCCATTCCTGTAAGGAGCAATACAGCACCGGGACCACGAGCATCGTCATGATCTCGATCAGCATCCCGCCGAAACTGGGGATCGCCATTGGCACCATGATGTCCGAACCGCGGCCAGTCGATGTGAGGATGGGAAGTAAGGCCAGAATCGTGGTGCCGGTCGTCATTAAACAGGGCCGCACGCGACGTATTCCAGCCGCGAGCGTGGCGGCGCGGGCCTCGGCACTGGTGGTAATCCGGCGTCGAAAGAAGCTCTGATCTAAATACGTCGTTATCACGACGCCGTCATCGGTTGCGATTCCGAACAACGCCAGAAAGCCGACCCAAACGGCCACACTGAGGTTGATCGGATGGATCTGAAACAGCGTCTGCATGTTGGTGCCAAAGACATTGAAATCTAGGAACCATGGCTGCGCATAGAGCCAAAGCATGATGAATCCACCGGCCCAGGCAATGGCAATGCCGGTGAAGACCAGCGACGTCGTCATTACCGAGCGGAACTGAAAATACAGAATGATGAAAATTACGAACAACGCCAGCGGCAGCACCACCATGAGGGTTTTCTGCGAACGGATTTGATTTTCGTAGTTGCCGGCGAAGGTGTAGCTCACGCCATCCGGCAGATTGAATTCGCCGCTGTCAATCTTTGCCTGCAAATAGGCTTGGGCATCCTCCACCACATTGACTTCGGCTTCGTCGGGCTGCATGTCGAATAGGACATAGCCGACGAGAAAGGTATCTTCGCTTTTGATGACTTGGGGTCCGCGGACGTAATTGATGGTCGCAACCTGCGCGAGCGGAATGTGCGATCCATCTTTGGCCGGAATCAATATTTTGCCAAGATCCTCGATCTCGCTCCGCAACTCGCGCAGGTAGCGTACGCGGACAGCGAACCGCTCGCGACCCTCGACCGTCGTCGTGATCGGCATGCCGCCGATGGCGACTTCGACGACATTCTGCACGTCTTGAATGTTCAGACCATAGCGGGCGATCTTGCGGCGATTGAAGTCGATCTCAAGGTACGGTTTGCCGACAATCCGGTCGGCGATCACCGCAGAGGCTTGCACGCTAGGAATTTCCTTCAGGAAGCGTTCGATGTCCAACGCGACGCGTTCGATGGTGTCCAAGTCCGGGCCTTTGACTTTGACCCCCATCGGTGCGCGCATGCCGCTTTGCAGCATCACGATCCGAGCGGCGATCGGTTGCAGCTTGGGCGCGGACGTCGTGCCGGGAATCTGCGCGGCTTCGACGATCTCATGCCAAATGTCATCGGGGTTCACGATTCCCACCCAGGCTTCTCGGCCTGGATTCAGTGCGGGATCGAGCGGTGCCCGCCATTGGCGAAACGGCACGCCGTCGGAGTCGTTGATCAGGCGACCCTCCTCATCGCGTGCAAATTGGCCCTGCACTTTGTAGGGTTTGCCGTCATCCGCCGGCAGCGGTTGTCCGGCGACATCGCGAAAGAAGTCGGTTTCACTCGGATCAAATTTGAACTTCAAGCGATGGCCGTCCTGATCGACGACGTACTCGGATTTGTAATTGATCACCGTCTCGATCATGGAAATCGGAGCCGGGTCAAGCGGGCTTTTGACGCGGCCGAGCTTACCCACCGCCAGCTCGACTTCGGGAATCGCGTTGATCCGCCGGTCTTGCAGACGCAGTACATCCATGGCCTCGCCGATCGATGCATGCGGCATCGTCGTCGGCATATAGAGGAAAGAGCCTTCATCCAAGGGCGGCATGAACTCTTTGCCAAAGCCTTCCCAACTGTTGGCCAGCATCCATTGGACTCTCGTCCACAAAGGGCGGTCGGCGATATCGCCGTCCCAGGTCCTGGAGCGCACGCCGGCTAGTTCGTATTTGAACGTTTCGATTGCGGAGAGTTGGCGGTATTCGGCATCGGGGAGCGTCTGTGTTTCATAGTCCGGCGAAATGGGACCGAAGACCGTGGCCGGCCCCAGCCAAGCTCCAAACCCTAAAATCAAAATCAACGTCGGCACACTTAGAAACAATAATTTGTGATCGAGGCACCACCGCAGCAGCGGCTTGTAGAGGAATTTTTGGAAGACTTGAAAGAACGTCAGCAGCCCACCGATCAAAACGGCTACGAATAGAAAATTCCGTAGGAAACCTTTCTCCGGCCCGAGCGGCAACCAGCCGTCTGTCAGCAGGATACCGACCAACAGGACCGCCGCACCATTCGCGAGCAACAATCCTGCCCAATGCATGCCTGAGCGCCAGCCTGCCATCCGTTGCGGCAACGACTCTTCAATTAGCTTGAACACACCCAAAGCGGCGAGGATGGCCCCCGCCCACCAAGTCAGCCAGAAGCTGATCGCCAGGCCAGCGGCAACTAATCCGGCATAGAGAAATTGCTTGAGACCCCGGCTTTTGACCCGCGCCGGAAAGAGCAGATGAGCCACCGGCGGAATGATCGTCAGGGCCACGATCACCGAGGCGGCGAGCGCAAAGGTTTTGGTGAACGCCAGCGGTTTGAACAGTTTGCCTTCGGCGCCGATCATCGTGAACACGGGCAGAAAACTCACGATAGTGGTCGCGACCGCCGTCACCACGGCACCGCCGACTTCACTGGAAGCGCGGTACACGACTTCCAAGCGGCTTTCTTCTGGATCGGCTTCGTCTAAATGGTTCAAGATGTTTTCACACAGGATGACGCCCATATCGACCATCGTGCCAATGGCGATCGCAATCCCCGACAACGCCACGATGTTCGCGTCCACGCCGAAGGTCTTCATCGCAATGAAACACATCAGCACGGCCAGCGGCAATAACGCGCTAATCACAATCGAACTGCGGAGGTGCATCACCATCACGAGAATCACGATGACGGTCACGAGGATTTCTTCGATGAGCGCCTTGTTCAATGTGCCCAAGGTTTCATAAATCAGGCCGGTCCGATCGTAGAACGGTACGACGGTTACTTGGCTCGTCGTGATCCATTCTGGCCACTGCTCCCGCGGCTGCGAACGCAAGTGCGTCACCCAGGCTTCGTGGTTGAGCAGACCGTCTTCGGCAAACCCTTCGAGGTCGTGTTCGTTTGCATAATCCGCAACGCCGTCCCTGGTGATTTGCCGATAGTCGACGATCGCCTTCGTCGGCAAACCGTCGTCGAATTCGTCGATCGCTTGCTTGACGTTTTTGATGGCTTCGAGCGGGTTGAACCCGTAACGCACTACGGCGACGCCGCCGACGGCTTCCGCTCCGCCCTTGTCCAAGGCCCCGCGACGCAGAGCCGGCCCCAAGGAGACATGGGCCACATCCTTGACATAGATGGGCACATTGTCGTTCATCGCCACCACGGCCAGTTCCAAATCCTCGACGTCTTCGACAAAGCCCAAACCCCGGATAAAATACTCGGCCTTGTTGATCTCGATCGTGCGGGCACCCACGTCGATATTCGACTTCTTGACCGCCATGAAGATATCGTCGATGCTGACCCGCGCGGCACGCATGGCGTCGGGATCGACATCGATCTGATACTCTTGTTGAAAGCCGCCCACCGAAGCCACTTCGCTGATGCCCTCGGCGGACAACAAGTAGTAGCGGACGTACCAATCCTGAATCGTCCGCAATTCATTGAGATCCCAACCGCCGATCGGGTTACCGTCGGGATCGCGGCCTTCCAGGGAATACCAATAAATCTGCCCCAGCGGGGTGGCATCCGGCCCCAGCGCCGGTTGCACGCCTTCGGGTAATGTCCCGGATGGGAGACTATTGAGTTTTTCGAGCACGCGGGTCCGCGACCAGTAGAACTCCACGTCTTCATCGAAAATGACATAGATGCTGGAAAACCCGAAAAACGAGTAACTGCGAATCGTCTTCACACCGGGCACACCAAGCAATGCGACGGTTAGGGGGTAGCTGATCTGATCTTCCACATCTTGCGGCGAGCGACCCATCCACTCGCTAAAGATAATCTGCTGATTCTCGCCAATGTCAGGAATGGCATCGGTCGGCACCGGATTGCGTGGCAGCAGGCCAATGTCCCAATCAAACGGTGCAACCATCGCGCCCCAGACCATCACGGCAAGGACCAACAGCAGCACAACCAGCTTGTTTTCCAGACAGAAACGGATCACTTTGTTGATCATGGATAATTCCCGCTTGCAGCCTCAGAGCCGCTGATCTTCGCACTGTGATTATTGAAAACTGAAGAGACAGTTCTTGAGCTTCCGAGATGCCGGCCAAGCCGTTCTGAATTTACCAATCAATGCTGTGCATGATTCTCGTGTGACGGATGCTTGGCTGGAACCGTTGGCTCGTTGTCGATCACTCGCTTCACACGATCAGCACACTTCAGCATGGAGGCTCCGTAGTAGGGGTTGCGCACTTGGTCGTTGTCCTGATACCAAATGGCCCCTTGGCCTTGGAACGCCATCGGACAGTGAAGTTCGTAGATCGGACCGGCCTCGCCGAAACCAAAGGCTTTGGCCAAGACGCCGATTTCCTCGGAGAACGGTTTGAACTCGGCCCGCAGCGTTTTGATATCCTTGGCTTGAGCGAGGCTGTCGATGAGTTTGGCAAGGTTCTTTTTCTCCCGTTGCCAGACTGTTTGGGCGCGGCCGTCCAACTGGGATTCATCCACCGTCGCCAGCGAGGATTCCAAGTTCATGAGGGCTTCCCGAGCATTGGAAAATTCGTCGGCCGCGAGTTCTTTTTGAATCGCCAGATAGCGTTCCCATAGGGCGGCAAGTTCTTGCTGAAATTCCGGCGAAACTTCGATCCGTTCGATCCGCCGCTGTTGATCCGACGAAATGCCGAGCTGATCGCGAAGGCGTCGCATATGGCCTTTGAGCAAGAGAAACACACGGTCCGCCTCCGTCATTTGCTCCACATCACGGCCTTCGACGGCGTCGTTGCCGAGCAGCATTGCGAATTCCTTCCACTGCATCCGCGGATGTCCGCTCAATAATGTGCCATCTACGGATTGCAGGGCTTCCTCAAATTGAGAGAAGGCTGTGGCAACCTTGCCGACGTGACTTTCTTGAACGGCCTGGGCCACCTTTTCATAGGCCGCTTCAAGATCGCGAAGCTGATTGACAAATTCCGTTGGCAAAGCCAACTGGTGTCCGGCGTGCGGATCCTCAGTGGACTTTTTCGGCCCACTCCCACCGCCATGGTCGTGTCCGCCGCCTCCGCCGCCTTCGGGGGTCATCATGCTGGGTTTGGCTTGGATTTGGATCTCGGCATCGATCTTGAAATTGCCCTGGGTCACGACGAATTCACCCTCTTGCAGGCCGTGTCGCACGAGATAATGCTGACCGGCACGCGGGCCGAGCACAATTTCACGGCCCTCGAACGTCGGCTGCCCGATGGGGCCGAATTCCTCATGCAGTGTCGTCATAATCGGTTCGAGACGAGCGAACACGTCCGCCGCTTCCGCTGGCGACGTCACCCGCCCCCCGACGAGCGTATGCTTGGCCAGGCGGTCGGCAAAACGGTTCCACAACTGGGCGGCGTAATCAGTTCCCGGCTGGCCGTAGGGGCGGTCCAGCACGTCGCTGAATGCGGAAAATGCCTGACGAATTTGGTCGAGACTGCCACCATCCAAGGCCGCCTGAATGCCCTGCCAGGCAATATCGATTCCGTCGGGCATGACCGGCAGTTCCACGTAGACAATCGCCCGCCGACCCGTAACGAGAGCCGCGGAATAGGGAATCACCAAAGGCGGCTGCTGGTCGTCGGTGTCAGGAGCGATATAGCCCAGGGTCTCGGCTCGAACCAGCGGCATGCCGCAAATATCGCATTTCCCCGGCTCGTCCTTGATAATCTCCGGATGCATCGGGCTGATCCACTTGCCCGCCAAGTTGGGGTCAATCACCCGTCCCGCGGCCGCGACTTCTGGCTGGACCACGGCGTGCACGAACATGTCCGGTTTTAGTTTGCCATCCGCATTCGGAACGTTGACCCGCACCTTCACGGTCCGCGTTCTGTCGTTGAGCACCGGCTGAATGAACGCAATCCGCCCATGGAACTCCTCTCCCGGATAAGCCTCGGCCGTGATCGTCACGTCCTGTCCGAAGCGGATCCAGGGCAGGTCTGTTTCATAGGCGTCGAGATGCACCCAAACTTGATTCAAGTCGGCGACGGTATAAATTCGCTCGCCCGTCTTGACGTAGTCACCCACCTGTTTCAGCTTCTCGACCACAATCCCGCCGACAGGAGCATAGATCGTGAGATGATCGGAAGCTTTGCTTTGTTGTTCGATTTCCTGGACTTGCTTTTCGGTCAATCCCAGTAGTCGCAGTTTCTCGCGGGCCGACTCGACCAAGTCCACCGACGACGCGAACCGCGAGTTGCCGGATCGCTCGGCCCGCGACTTGAGCGCTTGAATCAGTTCTTCCTGGGCGGCATAGAGTTCGGGGCTATAGATGGAGACCATGTGATCGCCTCGATCGACTTGCACCCCGGTGTAATCGACAAACAGCCGATCCAATCGGCCGGGCACCCAGGCGGTGATATAGCCGAACTTCGTCTCGTCATAATCCACTTTGCCGACCATGCGGATTTGATGCGACACGTAACGACGCTGGACCGGCGTGGAAGCGATATTCATGAGCCCCCGCGTTTCCGGGCTGATCGTCAACGTCCGCAGGCCCCCGGTCGACGTGGCGACCGGAATCAAATCCATCCCACAAATTGGACAGTCCCCCGGATTGGGCTGGCGAATTTGGGGATGCATCGAGCACGTCCACAGGCTCGGTCCGGCCGGGGTTTTAGCGACGGGCTCGTCCGAAACGGCACTGGTCGGCACCGGCTCGGAGGATCCTCCAAAACTCCGAGCGATGACATAGCCGACAACCACGAACAGCACCGCTTGGCCCACCAAGACGGCCGCTCGATGCCGATGTGTGAAATCTCGAAACCGCTCAGCGGTGAAGGGGTTTTGCATGGGATGTCCGTCCTGATTGATGACGCGGTGACCGGCAATAGCCAGTCGACCCGATTCTCTGAATTTGGATGCACACCGCCGATGAATTCTTCACCGATTGGCCCCGTTTTCTTCGACGGGCGGTGAATCTGTGTCGCCAGTCAGACCAGTATCCGGCTCGATCGAATTGGCAACGTTGCTCGGTGGCTCCTATTCGGAATCGTATCTATTGCAATCGGTGTGCCAACCCTTTGATCGCCGCTTTCTTCTGCAATAGGGCGGGCAATGCCCGTGCTAGCGAAGCATGGCCATCGATTCCACCGAGTGACCCGAGCGATCTGGCGGGCGATCAAGCCCGCGGGTGAGCGAAATCGCCCACCCATCCGAGGCCACAGTTCTCGATTTTATGGTAGCGGAGCATTGCTGCTTGGTCGTTTCTTTAGACGTAGCCTGACGAAACCGGTAGTTCCGTTGGCTGGGACCAAAACCGCAAACTCTGGCATCATTGTTGCGTCGTGCGATTGGAACGGCCTGGCTCCACGGGTTGCCCGTGCTTCCAAGGAACCACCCCATGACTCACACACAACCTGTCGGAGACTCTCCGGTGTTGCTCTATGTCGAGGACGACATCCTGACGCGGCAGAGCGTGAGTGCTCGCCTGACCCGTCGCGGTCTGAGCGTGCACGCCGTGGAATCTGGCGAAGAGGCGTTGAAGTTCCTAGAGGACGGATTCGTACCGGCGGCATTGTTGCTGGACTTGCAGCTTCCCGGCATGGACGGCATCGAAACCTATACGCGAATGCGACAGGACTTTCAGGAGTTGCCGGTTGTCGTGTGCAGTGCCCATCTGCCGGAGCCTGTGCGAAGCCGACTGCGGAAGTTGGGCATCCCGGAAGAGCGTCTGCTGGTCAAGCCTTGCCCGTTCCAACATCTCCTGCAAGCGGTTGAGCAGGCCATGGACGCCGAAACGACCGGTGGAGAGTCAGAGACGATATCGTGACACACATGTTTGCAGACCAGTGCTTGATCTCGGGACAACCATGCTTTCAGAACTGTTGAGACACACGCACATCCTGGCGATCATGGGAGACATTCTCAAAGTCCGCGCCTCCGATGTGGGCTTGGGAGACTTGGCCGTCGTCGAGAACTGGGATGGTCGCCGTTCCCTAGGACAAGTCATCGAATTGAACCATGACGTGGTTTCACTGCAGGTGTTCACGGGCGGCAAGGGCTTGTCGACACGGGCCAAGGTCCAGTTTCTCGGACATCCGATGCAAGTCACTTATACACCCAGCATTCTGGGACGTGTGTTTTGCGGCAACGGGGAACCGCTGGATGGCGGACCGGACTTGTCGAATGAACCGAGCGTCCCAATCGGGGGGCCATCAGTCAATCCGACCATGCGAACCGTTCCGCAGACGATGATTCACACCCGCGTCCCAATGATTGATCTGTTCAACTGCCTCGTCGAGAGCCAAAAAATCCCCATTTTCTCGGTCGCCGGCGAGCCGTACAACCAATTGCTGGCCCGCATCGGCATTCAGGCGGACGCCGACATCGTTGTTTTCGGCGGACTGGGGCTGATCTTCGACGACTATCATTTCTTTCGTTCGACTTTTGAGAACGAAGGCATCCTGAGCCGAACCGTCATGTTCATCAACCAAGCCTCTGATCCAATTGTCGAACGCCTGCTCGTTCCCGATATGGTGCTCAAGGTCGCCGAACGATTCGCTGTCGAGGAAGACAAACGAGTCCTCGTCTTGATGACCGACATGACCGCCTACGCCGACGCCCTGAAGGAAATCGGCATCGCGATGGAACGTGTGCCGTCGAATCGCGGTTACATGGGCGACTTGTATACTCAGCTCGCGCAGCGGTACGAGCGCGCTTGCGACTACAAAGGGGCCGGCTCGGTCACGATTTTGACCGTGACCACCATGCCCGGCAACGATGTTACACACCCTGTCCCGGACAACACCGGCTATATCACCGAGGGGCAACTCTACTTGCACGATGGCGTCATCGATCCGTTTGGTTCGCTCTCGCGGCTCAAGCAGCAAGTGATCGGCAAGGTGACACGAGAGGACCATTCGCAAATCATGAACACCATGATCCGCTTCTATGCTGGTGCCAAGGAAGCGGAGAAGAAACAGGCCATGGCGTTTGACCTTTCGCCATTCGATGAAAAGTTGCTGCGATTCGGCCGCTTGTTCGGCGAGCGATTTATGGACATCGAGATTTCCCTGTCCTTGAACGACGCCCTTGATCTGAGTTGGCAAACTCTGCGCGAGTGTTTCCAGGCCGAGGAGTTGCTGATGAAACAAGCATTAGTCGACAAGTATTTTCATCCCCGAGGAACCCAGGCGACGAATTCCGAGAATTAATTCTCCTCTCACGACTTCTTCCATCCGAAATTCCCGATTCCCATGGCTTTGGCGCTCAATAAATCGACCCTCAAGCAACAACGCGATCAACTCGCGATGTACCGGCGGTTTCTGCCGTCGCTCGACCTGAAACGCCAGCAATTGATCGCTGACTCTCAGCGGGCCAAGTTGGCGCTTGCTGCGACGGAACGAGAAATCGATGAATTGCTGGCGTCGCAGGACGGACTGTTCTCGCTGCTCGGTGCCAGTGAACAGAACTTGACGGGATTGGTTCGCATCGAGTCCGTGGCAATCACCGAGGAAAATCGGCTCGGCGTGCGGCTGCCGGTGCTCGGCCCGATGGAGTTTCATATCACGGAATACTCCATGTTGGCCAAGCCATTTTGGGTGGATTTTTTGGTCGAATTATTGCAAGCGATGGCCACTTTGCATCGACGTCGCGAAGTCGAGACCGTCCGCCTGAATCGGCTCCAGGACGCGGTGCGTCGGATCACGCAACGCGTCAATCTGTTCGAGAAGGTGCTGATACCGCAGGCCGAGGAAGACATCCAACGCATCAAAATTTATCTGGCCGACACGGAGCGGGCCGCCGTCGTGCGTTCCAAGATTGCCAAAGCCAAACGTAGCCGTGGCGAAACGCCGAAGGGAGCCTAACTCATGGCCATTGTTCCTCTTGCCAAAGTGACTCTGTACGGCCCGGCTGATCAGCGGGATCTCGTCCTCGAAGGTCTGCAAAACCTCGGCTGCATGCATTTGGTGAACTTGAGAAATCAACCGGCCGATCAAACCTCGTCAGCGGACCACGCACCCGAAGCCGTTCAGGCGCTGAAGTTTCTGCGTGCCTCGCCGACGCCGCGCCGAGGTGCCGCAACCGACCACGGCTTTCTGTTGGACGAAGTCGTCGCCAGCGCCTTGCGGATCGAACGGCAGCAACAGCAGTTGCACGCGGAGGCGGATGAGTTGAAACTGGCCATTGCGCAAACGACACCCTGGGGCGACTTCCAGCTTCCGGCAGAAGATGAATTCGCTGGTCTGCATCTCTGGTTTTACATCATTCCCCGCGATCGCTTGGCTGCGTTGGACCAGCTTGCCTCGCCTTACCAGATCGTCAACCAGGATCCCCGCTTCGCCTATGTCGTGGTGCTCAGCTCCGCCGAGCCAATCGGAATGCCGGTGCCGCCCACCCGTTTGGATGAACGACCCTTGTCGGTGTTGCGGCGTCGATTGGAGGATGTGGAAGGCGAACTGGAGGAGTTGCACTGGCAACGTGTCCGTCTGACCCGTTGGATTCCTCAGTTAAACCGCACGATTGGCTTCGTCGAGGACCGCCGCGCTCGCCAACGGGCCGTCGAGCAGGCATGGCAAGATCCGGCCTTGTTTGCCATCCAAGGTTGGGTGCCTCAATCGCAGGCGGATCAAGTCCGTGCCTTTGCCCGGCAGCAGGTCTTGGGGATGACGATCGAGCTCCCGTCGGCGGAGGATTCACCGCCAACCCTGCTGACGAATTGGGGAATTCTCGCCGGCGGTGAAGACGCCGTCACCTTCTACACCACGCCGGCTTACGGGACATGGGATCCTTCAGGCGTGGTGTTTCTGTCCTTCAGCGTCTTCTTCGCGATGATTATGTCGGACGCGGGATACGCGGTGCTCCTTGCGATTCTGCTGCGGCTGTTCTGGCGACGGTTGGGACAATCGCCCAGCGGGGTGCGTCTGCGAAAGCTGTTCGTGGCCATTGCCATTGCCTCCATCGCATACGGCATTGCCGTGGGGAGCTATTTCGGCTTCGCACCGCCGCCAAGCTCCGTCCTCGACGCGCTGCATGTCATTGATGCAACGAATCGCACCTTGATGATGCAGATTTCGATCGTGGTTGGCGTGGCGCATCTGACCTTGGCGAACCTCGCCTTGGCTTGGAGCCGACGCTGGTCGCCTATCATGCTCTCATCGGTCGGGTGGGTCGCGGCCCTGGTTGGCGGCTTGGCGATGGGGTTGGCGAAAAGTGGCCTCCAACCCACGATGTCCTTAATGGAATATGGAAGCTGGGTCATTGGAGCCGGCTTGTTGGGCGTCCTCTTCTTCAGTAGCGACCGGCCGCTGTTCACCCGCAATCTCAAAGACCAACGCCAACGCCTCGTGGACGGCGTACTCTCTTTGACGGGTATTTCCCGAGCATTCGGCGATGTGCTGAGCTACTTGCGTCTGTTTGCTCTCGGGTTGGCCAGTACGCAATTGGCGACCACGTTCAACGATCTGACTTTTGCCGCCAGCGGCAGTACCACGGTCGGCAGCCTGTTGGCGGTGATCGCGGTCGCCTGCGGACATGGACTGAACTTTGTCTTGGCCATCATGAGTGGCGTGGTGCATGGTCTGCGACTGAATTGCATCGAGTTTTTTGGATGGGGGCTCTCGGATGAGGGCTATCCATTTCACCCTTTTTCAAAGAAGGCCACATGAATACGGAAAGTTTTCTCCTCTTGTTGGGGTGGGCCGGTGTGTATCTCCCCACGGCGTTGGGAGCGATCGGGAGCATCGTGGGTTGCGCCCGTGCCGGCCAGGCCGCCGTGGGCGCTTTACTGGACGTTGAAACCGGCTATGGACGCTTGGTGGGGGTTTCGGCCTTGCCGTCCTCGCAAACGATTTATGGAATCGTGGTCACGATGCAGTTCAATCGAACGGTGGCGGTCGAGTCGGCACCGGGACTGTTTTCGTTGGGGCTGTTGGTCGGTCTAGCTTTGTTGTCCAGCGCGATGCTGCAAGGCACATGCGCCGCGGCGGCGATCAACACCACGAAGACGAAGCCCGAGGTCTTCGGTCTGTCTGTCGCGCCCGCCGCCATTGTCGAAGGTTTCGCCGTTTTCGCTTTCATTTTCGCAATGATCGTCGGCGGGGGAATTCCCGGCGGCCCGGCAAGCTAAGGAAACACCCATCGATGAGCGTTCCCAAAGAGACCCAAGAGTCATCCGGGGTTGAAGAACTGATTCAACGCCTGCGCGAGCAGGGTGTCGAAGAAGGCCAGGCCCAGGCCAATGAGCTTCTGGAGCATACCCGTCGTCGCGCCGAACAACGCCTGGACGAGGCCCGACGTGAGGCCGATGAGATCGTGCGCACGGCGCGGCAAGAAGCCGCCCAGACCAGGCAAGCGGGCCAGGAGACGGTGCGGTTGGCCGTGCGAGACGCGCAGTTGCGGCTGAAGTCCGAGTTGGTGGAACAGTTCGCCAATCGTGTTCGCCGTCTAGTCTCGCGGGAATTGGAAGATGGCGAAGTTCTGAAGCAATTGATCCTGGAAGTCGGCGGCCGAGCGGCACCGACCGCCGAGCAGCGAGCCGGCGTACTGCTTCCTCGGGATGTCGTCGGCCTGGAACAGTTGCGTCAAGCCCCCGAGGAAGTCAAGGAGGGCACCCTCAGCCATTTCGTGGCCCTGGTGACCAAAGACATGCTCCGCGACGGAGTGGAAATTGGCACGCGAGACGACACTTCGGCGGGAATCCGCATTCAGTTGGTCGAGGAAGACTTGGAGATCGACCTGACCGACCAAGCAATTGCGAACTTGCTGCTCCGTCATTTGGCACCGAGGTTTCGCGCGATCATGGAGGGGATCATTCAATGATGTCGTCGTCATCGACCGACTACTACATGCTGATTGCCAGCCTGCCTTTCATCCCGCGGACGTTTGAAGTCGACCAGGTGCCGATCTCGCGGCTGCGGCTCGCCGAGCGACTCACCCTGCTAGACGAAGACGACCAGCAGGTGGTCGAACAAGTGCAACAGTTTCTGCACTGGGACCGGCAAGATTCCGAACGGACGGACGCGGACGTGCAACGCGAATATGAGCGGTTGATGGACACCATTCAGAACAGCTTGGTTCGCGACATCATCATCCATCGCATGGATGTGCGGACCATCATGAGCGGCTTGCGGCGAAGGCGCTGGGGACTCGATCCGCCCGCAGCCGTCGGGCAATACGTGGCACACATTCGCAAACATTGGCAACATCCCGACTTTCAGTTGGCACGTAAGCAGCCTTGGATTCCCTCCGTTCGGGAATCTTTGGAAAAACACGAACCGCTTCAAGTGGAGCGGGAACTTCTGCGGGCGACTTGGAATCGTTGGACCCAGCTGGCCGATCAGTATTATTTCTCGTTCGAGACCATTTTGCTGTACCTCGCCCGCTGGGAAATCGTCGATCGGTGGACGCGGCTGGATCCAATAGCCGGGCGGCGGCGGTTTGACACACTTTTGCAGGAGACACTGAGCGAACATGCACGGATCGACAACTGAAGCGGAAGTGACGGCCGTCAATGGCAACATTGTGGCGATTGAAGTGCCCGATGGAAACATCATGAAAAACGAAGTCGCGTATGTTTGTGTCGGCGAGGAGCGATTGAAGTCGGAAGTGCTGCGGATTGATGGTCGCGAAGCTGATTTGCAGGTGTTCGAGGACACGCAGGGTGTGCGTGTCGGAGACCGCGTGGAACTCACCCATCGTCTGTTGTCGGCCGCCCTCGGGCCGGGCTTGCTGGGAACGGTATATGATGGCTTGCAGAACCCCTTGGAAACGCTGGCCCAACGCGACGGTTTCTTTCTCCGTCGCGGACATTACGCCGATGCACTCGATGGCGACCGCAAATGGTCCTTTATCCCGCTTCGCCGCACGGGAGATCGTTTGCGGGCGGGCGACGTGCTGGGCACGGTCCAGGAACGCGGGATTGAGCACAAAATCATGGTGCCATTCGATCTCGACGGGCCGGTCGAACTGACCTGGATTCAGGGCGGCAGCTTGACGATCAACGAACCGGTGGCCCGCATCCGGGATGCGCACGGTGAACGTCCGCTGACGATGAGGCAGGAGTGGCCGGTGCGCGTGCCCCTGCCGGCGGACATGCTGCGACGCCAATCCGTCCAGAGGCAATATCCCGCCGATTTGCTGGTCACGACGATTCGCACCATCGACACGTTCTTCCCGATTGCCCGCGGAGGAACGGCTTGTATTCCCGGTCCCTTCGGGGCGGGAAAAACGGTGTTGCAAACATTGATTGCCCGCTATGGAGCGGTCGATGTGGTGATTGTCGTGGCTTGTGGCGAGCGAGCCGGCGAGGTCGTCGATACCATCCACGAGTTCTCGCAAGCGCAAGACCCGCGCGGGGGCGGTTCGCTGATGGATCGCACCGTGATCATCTGCAATACGTCATCGATGCCGGTGGCGGCCCGCGAGGCATCAATTTATACGGGCATTACCATCGGCGAATACTATCGCCAGATGGGTCTCAATGTTCTGCTCCTGGCCGATTCGACGTCGCGTTGGGCGCAAGCGATGCGGGAAACTTCGGGCCGTCTGGAAGAAATACCCGGCGAGGAGGCGTTTCCCGCCTACCTCGATTCGGCGATCAAGAGCGTCTACGAACGGGCCGGCGTGTTGACGACGCGGGATGGTTCGGTGGGCAGTCTGACGATGATCGGCACGGTCTCGCCCGCTGGCGGTAACTTTGAAGAACCGGTCACGCAGTCGACACTCGGCACGGTCAAGACTTTTCTAGGTCTATCCTACGACCGGGCCTACAAGCGGTTTTATCCCGCCATTGACCCGCTGCTGTCCTGGTCTCGCTACCGCGAGCAATTGCGGCCGTACCTCGATCGCGCACTTCGGCCGGGTTGGACGGACTGCGTGGAGTCTTTGCTCTCTCTTCTGCGACAAGCGGATGCGATCTACCAAATGATGCAGGTGACCGGCGAGGAAGGCATTTCGCTGGACGATTTCGTGATCTATCAAAAATCGCAGTTTCTGGACACGGTTTACCTGCAGCAAGACGCCTTCGATCCCGTCGATGCCGCGACACCGCTGGAGCGGCAGCAAACCATGCTCCTCTTGGTGAGAGATGCGGCCGAGCGCGAGTTTCTCTTCGAGACCAAAGAGGAGGCCCGTGATTTTTTCGTGCGCTTAACCAGTGCCTTTCGCAACCTCAACTATTCCGCGATGGAATCAGCCGACTACGCAAAGTATCTGTCCCGCCTCCAATCGATGATGACGGACCGCGAACCGACTGATTAAGTCCACGGCCCGGCCGGGGAGGATGCTGACCAAGTTGTTACGTTCGAGCTTTCGCGTGCGTGATCGACGACGGTGCGCAGCGGCGCACACGGAAGAACGACTCGACGTCATCACCGGCTTCGAAGCCCTGTCCCAGCAACGGCGAAAAACGCGGCCACAAGAACGCCGATGACGTCCGGGTCGGTGGCACTTATACTCGAGACCGTCCAACTGGAATAACCGAAACCCAGGAAAACTCAGGAGCAGGACAATGGCTGACATGATGCGAGCATTCGTGATGACGGGCATCGGTGAAGTGGCTTTCATGGACAAGCCACGACCGACCGACCCTGGTCCGAACGGGGCGATTATCAAGACAACCCGCGGTCTGGTTTGCACCTCGGACACGCATACGGTCAAAGGCGCCATCGGCGAGCGAAAGAATCTCACGCTCGGCCACGAGGCGGTCGGGATCGTCGATCGGCTCGGCAGCGAGGTGCAGAGCGTCCAGGAAGGAGACCGCGTGGCAGTGAATGCCATTACACCCTGTTTCCAATGTGACAACTGCATTCGCGGCTATACGTCGCAGTGCAGGGAGATGCTCGGCGGTTGGAAGTTCGCCAATCTCAAAGACGGCGTGTTTGCCGAGTATTTCCACGTGAACAGCGCCGAAGCGAATCTGGTCCGCATTCCCGACTCGTTAACAGACGAACAAGCCGTCTATACCTGCGACATGATGTCCACGGGTTTCGCCGGGGCGGAAAACGCTGCTATCCCGATGGGCGGCACCGTGGCCGTCTTCGCGCAAGGTCCGGTCGGCTTGATGGCGACCGTCGGCGCACGACTACAAGGTGCGGGACTGGTCATCGCCGTCGAAACCGTGCCCCAGCGGCAGGAACTCGCCAAACAGTTCGGAGCCGACGAAGTTGTCGACTTTCAAGAGCGGGATGCCGTGGAGGCCATTCTGGAATTGACCGACGGCCAAGGCGTCGATTCCAGCATCGAAGCGCTCGGTGGGCAAGCCACGTTCGAGATGTGCATCAAAGCCACTCGCCCGGGCGGTACGATCTCCAACGTCGGCTATCACGGTGACGGCGAATACGTGAAGATCCCGCGGCAGGCGTGGGGCGTGGGCATGAGCGACATGACAATCCGCACCGCACTTTGCCCCGGCGGCAAAGTCCGCATGCGGCGTCTGTTGCGATTGCTGGAAACCGGCCGCGTCGACCCCACACCGATGACGACGCACACGTTTGCGTTTGAGGACGTGGAGCAAGCCTTCCACATGATGGACACCAAGCAAGACGGCATCATCAAGCCGTTGATCGAGTTTTCCCATTGACGTGAACTGACCAGACGGAAAGAAGCTGTTGATGAATCCCAAAGGAGACAATCCAATGCGTGCTGCTGCCTGGAGTCGCTTATTGCTCATTTTGCTGTGCTTGCTGCCGCTGGTCATTCTGTTTCTGTTGCCCGGTGGGCACATGATGGGCGGCATGCTGGGATTCTGGATGCTGATGTTGTTGACGCTGATGGTCGTCTGGATGTTGCTGGGCGTTCCCGCGGATTCGATGGCTCGTCCGCGCGAGCGGCAACCCTTGACCGGCGATGAACTGCCGCCGGTGATCTCCGAGGTCATGCAAGTTCACGTGGCCACCGAGCAGGACGGTGTGACGATCATTCGCGGCCCGCTGTTGGAATCGCCGGAAACCGCCTACGAAAAGATCCAGCAATCGCTGGGCGACGGCGCTGTGCCGCTGTTGCGGGACGATCCGGAATTTGGTTCGGCCATCGTGATGTTGCCCCAGCATGTCGAGCGGGCCGAGATGGAGCGAACAAGCAGCCCGGCCGTCAATTGGCTGCTGTTCGTGCTGACCATGCTCACGACGACTTGGGCTGGGGCTGCTCCTCAGGGCGTGAACTTGCTCGAAGAACCCGACCGATTTGCTGTCGGCCTGCCGTATGCCATCGGCCTAATGGCGATCTTGGGCGTGCATGAATTGGGGCATTTTTTTACCGCCCGCTATCACGGCATCCATGTCACGCCGCCGTTTTTCATCCCGGTACCGTTCGCCCTGGGCACCTTCGGCGCGTTCATCCAGATGAAATCGCCCACGCAAACCCGCACGGCGTTGTTCGACGTGGCCGTGGCGGGGCCGCTCGCCGGGCTGGTGATTGCCATTCCGGCCTTGCTGATCGGCTTGCAGAATTCGGCGGTCGTGACCGGGGGCATGGAATTCGAACATCAGATGTTAATCAGCCATCAAGGCACGTCGATGGGCAGTTCGGTGCTGTTGGCTCTGATTGCGAAGGTGGCCCTTCCTGAAGCGCTCGATACCGGCTGCACCGTCAGGCTCAGCCCGTTGGCCTTCGCCGGCTGGCTGGGTTTGATCGTGACGGCGCTGAATCTGCTTCCCATCGGGCAATTGGACGGCGGCCACATCGCCCGGGCGATGTTCGGTTCGCGCGTCGGCGGCACGATCGGAACCATCGCGATGTGGACGTTGTTCCTGCTGGCGTTGTTCGTTTGGCCGGCCTTGATGATGTGGGCGATCATCGTGTTCTTCATCGCCGGACGAGGCGTGCCGCCGCTGAACGACATCACGCCGATCAGCTTCGGTCGCCGCCTACTCGGCTATTTCGCCCTCGCGATCCTCCTACTGATTCTCACCCCGGTGCCTCATTCGCTGATGAACGAGATGGGTATTTATTGTCCCTATGTGTGAGCTTCACAGAGTTTCATCGAGAAATGTGGTGATCTAGTGGCGGCGTTAATCCTTGCGGTCTACCAAGCTCGTAGGTCCGGGCGGCAAGTCGAATTGGATGGGTGATGCCGTTGCCAGGTCACGCCATCGGAACTTTGCTCAATCGACCCTCGCCGTGATGGGAAGGAGTGGTTAAACCATGAATTACAGTGAGTTACAGGCGGCTATTTTGGATATGGATGGCGTAATTACGCAGACGGCCATAGTCCATGCCCGCGTGTGGAAGCAAATGTTCGACGACTATCTGCTGCGACGCCAAGAGCAGACGGGCGAATCCCAAGAGCCGTTTGACATCAATCCGGACTACCGGCGGTACGTTGATGGCAAGCCGCGGTATGATGGCGTCCGCAGCTTTCTCGATGCGCGCGGCATCGAAATTCCCGACGGGGATTTTGAGGATTCGTCGGAACACGAAACCGTGTGCGGCCTGGGCAACCGTAAGAACCAATTGTTTCACGAAACCCTGCAAACCGACGGGGTGGCGGTTTGGGACGATACGATCGAGCAAATCGGCCGCTGGAAGCGCGCGGGTTGGAAGGTGGCGGTGTTCTCTTCGAGCCGCAATTGCGAAGCGGTGTTGCGGGCGGCGGATGTCTTCGACTTGTTCGATGCCAAAGTCGACGGGAACGATCTGGAGCGGCTGAAAATGGCCGGCAAACCGGCGCCCGATATGCTGCAGCATGCATCTGAATTGTTGGACATCGAACCCTCGCAAGTGATCGTGCTGGAAGACGCCATTGCAGGTGTGCAAGCCGCTCGCGCGGGCCGCTTCGGTTGGGTGGTGGGCGTGGCACGCGACCGGAACCCGACCGATTTGCGTAACGCCGGCGCCGACTATGTCGTGCATGATGTCCGCGAACTGGAGACGGCTCGCTATTGTCCGCCGGGCGAAGACTGTCTGCAATTCCCATTGTCCGCACTGCAGCACGTCGATTGGATCGTCCGGCAGATCCGGCAGCGCGAACTGGCGCTGTTCCTGGATTACGACGGCACGCTGACGCCCATCGTCCGCCGTCCCGAGGACGCGACGCTTTCTGCGGAGATGCGTTCGCTGCTGCGAGAAATCGCCGAGCATTGCACGGTGGCCATCGTCAGCGGCCGCGACCGGCAAAATGTGGCCGACACGGTGCAAGTCGAAAACTTGATCTACGCCGGCAGCCACGGCTACGACATTCGCGGACCGGACATTCAAATGCAGCACGAAGCGGCTAAGCAGGCAATACCCGAATTGGATGCGGCCGAGGAGACCTTGCGAAACCGGATCGAGCCGATCGACGGGGCGCACGTCGAACGCAAACTGTTTGCCATCGCCATCCATTACCGCGAAGTCGAAAGCGAAACCGATGTGCGGCGTATCGAACAAACCGTCGACGAGGTGTGCGACCGGAACCCGAACTTGCGTAAAAAAGGCGGCAAACGGATTTTCGAAGTGCAACCCGACGTCGAGTGGGACAAAGGCCGCGCCGTGATCTGGCTCAGCGAAGCGCTCGGCCTCAATCCTGCCGGCGTGGTCCATATCTACATCGGCGACGACGTGACCGACGAAGACGCATTCGAGGCGGTGCGGTCGCGGGGAATCGGGATCGGCATGCGAGTCGACCAGCCGACGTCCGATACCGCTGCGATTTACGTTCTCCGCGACTGCCGGGAAGTGCAGCATTTTTTGGAAACGTTGCGTGCGGCGATCGCGTGACGAACACAAACTTTGAGCCGACAGGATGAGGTCACCATGAGCGAAACTCCGTTGAATTCCTGGACACTGACATACGACGACTGGAACCCGGATCAACAGCCGCTACGTGAAGCGCTCTGCACGTTGGGCAACGGCTATTTTGCCACCCGCGGCGCCGCGGAAGAGTTGCCGGCTGGCGGTCCGCATTATCCGGGAACCTATTTGGCCGGCGGTTACAACCGCTTGGAAAGCGAAGTCTCCGGTCGCATTATCGAAAACGAAGATCTGGTGAACTGGCCGAATTGGCTCTGCCTTAGCTTCCGCACTCCCGGTGAGGAGTGGTTCGACATCGGTTCGGCTGATGTACTCGAATTCCAGCAGTCGCTGGATTTGCGGCGGGGCGTACTCACCCGCCGTGTGCGATTCCGGTACGCGGACGACCGCGTAACCACACTCGTCAGTCGGCGACTGGTGCACATGGCCAACCCACACCTGGCAGCCATCGAGTGGAGCCTCACGCCGGAGAACTGGTCTGGCCCAATCGAAATCCGCTCGGCACTCGATGGCGGGGTGTCAAATCAAGGCGTCAAGCGCTACCGAGATCTCAACAGCCAGCATCTGGAAGTAATCGATACGGGCCGCATCGGCGAGGACAGCATCTTCCTGGAAGTGCAGACAGTCCAGTCTCGCATTCGGATGGCACAAACCGCCCGCACCCGGGTTTTTCACGACGACGAACCGGTCGAGTTGGAGCGGCGGACCGCGTTGGGTGACGGCGTTGCCGCACAGCATTTGCACATTCATTGTGATCAAGAGAAACCGCTCCGGGTGGAGAAGCTTGTCGTCGTCCACACCTCGCGGGATTTCGCGATCAGCACGCCGCTGCTCGCCGCTCGACAGACGCTACAGCACGCCGGCAATTTTCAGCAACTGTGGGTCTCGCACACGCGGGCCTGGTCGCATTTGTGGAGCCGTGCGGATATCGAAATCCACGACGGTGATGATTGGTCGCAGCTCGTTTTGCGGCTGCACATCTTTCATCTCCTGCAAACGACCTCGTTCCATTCGATCGATTTGGACGTCGGTGTGCCCGCCCGCGGTCTGCACGGCGAAGCCTATCGCGGGCATATCTTCTGGGACGAAATCTCTATCTTTCCGTTTCTCAACCTGCGGATTCCGGAACTGACTCGGTCGCTGTTGATGTACCGCCATCGCCGGTTGCCCGCTGCGCGTCGACTGGCCGAAAAAAACGGGTTTCGCGGCGCGATGTATCCTTGGCAGAGCGGCAGCAGCGGGCGTGAGGAAAGCCAAGAACTGCACTTGAACCCGGAATCCGGCCGCTGGATTCCCGACAGCACACACCGGCAGCGGCATATCAACTCCGCGATTGCCTACAATGTGTGGCAATATTTCCAAGCTACCGACGACATGGAGTTCTTGTCGTTCTATGGCGCGGAAATGCTGCTGGAGATCGCCCGTTTTTGGGCCAGCATCGCTCAGTACAACGCCGAGCGGGATCGTTTCGAGATTCACCACGTCGTCGGTCCCGACGAATTCCATACGCATTATCCCAATAGCGATAATGACAGTCTCGGACTGAACAATAACGCCTACACCAACGTGTTGGCCGTGTGGGTACTACGGACAGCACGACGCGCTTTGGATCAGCTGGCGGAGGACCGCACGCAGGAACTCATCGAAGATTTGCAACTCAGTGACGAAGAGTTGCAACGGTGGGACGACGTGGCGCACAGGATGTTCGTCCCCTTCCACGACGAGCGGATCATCAGCCAATTCGAAGGCTATGAAAAGTTGGAAGAGTTTGATTGGGACGCCTATCGCGAGAAGTATGGCGACATCCAGCGGCTGGATCGTATTCTCGAAGCCGAAAGCGATTCCCCAGACCGCTACAAAGCCAGCAAGCAGGCCGATGTGCTGATGTTGTTCTACTTGTTTTCTTGTGAAGAACTCTGCGAGATCTTTCACGGCATGGACTACCCGTTCGATCCGCGGATGATTCCCGAAAATATCGACTATTACATGCAACGCACATCGCACGGCTCGACGCTCAGTCGGGTCGTCCATTCCTGGGTGCTGGCCCGTTCGGACCGCGAGCGGGCGTGGCGCTTGCTTCAAGACGCGCTCCAAAGCGACGTCACCGACATTCAAGGCGGCACGACGCCCGAAGGCATCCACCTGGGCGCGATGGCGGGCACAGTCGATCTGATTCAGCGCTGCCACACCGGCATCGAGATGCGTGACGAAGTGCTCTGGCTCAACCCGGCGCTACCGCAAGAACTCGAAGACATTCGGCTCCGCCTGCGCTACCGCGGCCACTGGCTGCAACTGCACGTCACGCAGGATCAATTCACAGTTTCGTTCGAGCACGGCTGGTCCGGCCCGGCCCAAATTGGCTTCCGCGATCAGATCTATACCTTTGCCGAAGGAGACGAGAAATTATTCGAGTTATAGGTCACACCACGCCACGACCAGAGGGCGGAACAGCCAAAGAACCCCACGGTGGCTTGGCGATGACGGGCTGGGTTGCTTCCAGCTTCTGCAGAACGAGTTGTTGCGTTTGTTCCGCCAGATGCGGCCATAAGCTGGCCCGGCCGGGGAACACGCTCAGCAGGTTTTTCACGCCTGGATTCTCGCATTCGTGATCGACGACAGTGGGCAGCGGGGCTCGTCCTGGCTCGATTTGATCGACGTGCATGGCCTGAACCGTGTTGCCCGCCCATTCGATCACCGAATGATCCTCACGATGAACATCAGGGAAGAACCGGTTAATCTTCTCCCACAGGTGGACTAGTTCCGACGGCATCTGCTGTTCATCTTCGCCATGACGGACGGGAAGCCAGCGATTGCTTCCAAAAACCGAGTTCGGCGAATGCGGAACATGGTTGAAGCCGTCGGCATCGACCACGCACAACGGCCAGCGGCTAATTTCCGGCCGCACGGCCACGAGGTGCGTTTTCAGAACCACCAACGCCACGTCCGATTGTTCTCCAACGGTTTCCACGCCAAAGCCGGGAAACAATGCTCCGCCTTTGGCGTTCCCCGCGAGAATCACAAGTCGGGCGAAGAGGGTTTCCCGACGGCCGGTCCGCACGCCTTGGACGCTGCCCTCTTGGTGAATCAGTTCCTCGACGAAGGTTTCGCTCCGTATCTCCGCGCCGGCTTTCTCGGCAGCTTCGGCCAAACGCCGCAACAGAACGTCCACGCGCATCGCCCGATCGGGTAACTCGAACGCCTGCCGTGCCTGCGAAATCGCCAATTCGGGAAAGCGTTCAAACAGTTCCGCGGGCGTCAGATCGTCGTAGGGGATCTCAGTGGCTTCCCAGGCCGATGTCCAACGATTGCCATCCGTCTGGGCGTCCGTGATCAGGTAGACCATCCGCCCGCTGTTTGGCTCGAGGCATTCGGGACAGAATCCGAGTGTCTGTTGATGCGATTCATAGCACATCCGTGCCAACTCGGGCTGTTCGGGGGCAAACCAGGCTCCGCTATAGAGCCATCCTTGATTACGGGTCGAGGCTCCCATGCCCAACCGAGAGGCTTCGAGAACGGTGACCGGCAAGCCGGCTTGCGCCAACCGAACGGCAATCGACAGCCCGGAAATGCCGCCGCCGACAATCACAATCCGATTCGATGAATGCATGCGATGTGACATCTTTGTTATCCTTGACTGGAGCGATCGAGGGGAGACCGTCAGCTTCCTCCAAGTGATAGCGATGGAGTGCGGTTCTCATTCGGAGTTTGTCTTGCGGCCATGGGTTTTTGACTTGTAAGGACCGGGGGGAGCCTTCTCGGTCGGCGTCACTCCCTGAACCGGCTCGACGGACTGGCCCTTGATGGAAGGCGATTCGGGTGCCCGCAGACGCACCGCCATCGCTTGGGCTTGCCGGCTATAGTCGATCGATTCGCCGAGAATCCGCACGGCCTCTTGATCGGCATGAAAGCCGCTCGAATTCTCGCTGCTGATGAAGTCGAGCCGCCACATGCCTTTCTTCTGCAATTCGTAGATCGGTGCCAATTGTTCGGCGGTCGCTCCGGCGGCTTGAGCTTCACGGATGGCGTCGAGCATGTCGGTCATCGCCGCGGCGGCTCGTTCGAGTTGCGATTCGGTGCGGGCTTGGATCGTGTGGACCTTGTCGCGGAGTTCGTCTTCGGGCACGTTGTGGCAGGTCTGGCAAGACTTGTTGAGGCTCAGCAACGGACTACGAACCCAGTGACTACTGACTTTCATCGCGCCGCGTCGTTCATAGGGCATATGGCAATCGGCACAACTCACACCGCTACGGGCATGCACGCCTTGGCTCCACAATTCGAATTCCGGGTGTTGAGCTTTATAGACTGACGCGCCTGTCTCGCCGTGCTTGAAGTCATAGAATGCCGTGCCGTCGGGGAACTGGTGTTCGTCGTAGGTCTGCTCGATTTGCTCGACTTTCAAACCCTTATCCCAAGGAAAGAATAGCGTTTCTTTGGAAGCGCAGTAATACTCGACATGACACTGGCCGCAGACGAAACTGCGCATCTCCTGGCGGGTGGAATCCGCGTTGGGATCATAAGGTTTCGCGCGGTTGCCTTCGCGCCAGCGTTCGATGCTGGGCAGATGCGGCACAGGCTCTTCGCTGGCCGCCAAAGCCGCGATGCCGTTCACGAAGCCAGGGCGGGTGACGCGAATTCGCATGCTCTTCGGATCGTGACAGTCGATGCAACTGACCGGATGGGCCTCGCCAACTTGATGCAGGTCGGCGTCTCCCTCGACCGACACTGGGGGTTCTTTCGGCTGGTTGGTCGGGGTGGCCGTGTTCGTCGATGAACCACCCGGAAAGAGCGGCTGATTCTCATCAGGTGTGCCATCAGGCGTCTTCAACACTTCGGCATGGGCAGCAGCGTAATCCATCGTGCTGGCGATGCGAAAACCCTCCATCACGGCGGGCCAATTGAAGTCGGCGGCCAAGACATCTCGGTCGGCGGGCTGTCCCATCGCTTCCAAGCCCAACCGGCGGTAAGTGGGGAGGATCGAGGCATGGCAGTGCAGACAGGCCCCACTTTGCGTTCGCTTCGTCACACGCTCGGTGACTTCCTGATCGAAGAGCATATACGCATGGCCGCGGGCTTCGCGGTAGTCGAGACTGAAGGCATAGCCAGCGTAAAGCCGACGCAACCAGGGATGTTCCCCCAACTTGCTGGCCGGCATGGCACTCGATCCGCCGTACTGCGTCTCGGTGACATCCACGGTTCGGCGGTAGGCATCGAATTGATCCGGCCAATTGGTGCCCCAGGGGACGGGATCCGTGCTGACTTCGTTCACATCGACCAGCCGGACGAACGGCGTCCGCGCTTCCTGGCGATGCTCGAAGATCGTCACCAATAGCGCCGTCACGCCGAATGTCACCACCGCTACGAGCAACACTAGCACAGACAGGAACAACCAGCGGCGGCGGGGGCGTCCCGGCTCGGTGAGGGGTTGTCGATTCGGGTCGGGATTGGTGCCGCTCATGATTGTCGTCCTGAAGTTTCATCGTCGGGAAATAATAGGATTGGTGTGGCGATTCCAGCCCGGCTTACCGGAGCGCATGCCCTACATCCGTGTGACAGTGGATGCACGAGAGCATCTCTCCCTCCGGCTCGGGTGGGAGCATCTGATGCACCAGGTCTTCATGGCAGTGCAGACACGTGCTTTGAGTCACCCGCCGATTCCTCGGTTTGATCCGAATCGGTTCGCGGAAGTTCTCCAGCGTGAAAGCCAGCGAGTGAAAGAAGCCGTTGTCGGCCTTGGTGACCCATTTGCCGAGGAAATCGTGCGGCAGATGGCAGTCGTTGCAAACGGCGACATGTTGATGGCTGGAATTTTGCCAGGAATCGAAGTGGTCCTGCATCACGTGGCAATTGATGCAGGACTGCGGATCGTTGCTGAGGTAGCTGGCGCCCTGGCCGTAGCCAAAGGTGAACGTGCCCACGCCACCGAGCGTGCCCAGCAGAACGGCCATCACAATCGAAAAGACTCCCACCGGAATCACGATGCCGAAAAATCGCTTCCGCCGCCAGTTGCGTGAGTTTGGTGCCGAGGGTTGATCCTGAGCCATTGCCGTTGCCAATCGCGAAAGAAACCAAATCCAACAGAAAACAGAACATCAGTCACAAGCCGCCGGTTGGCCGCTATGGTCACCGTTGTAGCCAAAGCGATATTGCAAGTCCGATTCCAGACGGGATTCATCGATATGTTTCATCGATCGGTTCTCTTTTAGGATAGAAAATGGAGGGCTGCGGACGGCACATCGACCGTTCGCCCAATCCATAAAAAAAGCCCCAACCGCGCAGGGGCGCGGTTGGGGCGATCAGAGCCGGAAAAACGTGTTCCCATTCCGAGGGAACTTGCCTGGGCCACCACTCATCAGCGGCACCAGGCGAATCATAAGCGGGGCTCCCGGCGGCGTCAATTCATTTTCGCCTGCGATCTCAGAGACCTCAGAGACTACTTGGGACGCGGTTTTCGTTGCCTGGCCTTCACGTCAATCTCATCAATCACATCGACCACACCGGCGACATGCCGGCAGCATTCCACACACCGCCGCTTGGTATCGAGCGTCTCGACACGGCCTCCCAAAATCACGGTGCCAGCTCGGGTTTCGATGACGAGATCGAGATCGTTATTATGAGGGACTCGCATATGCAGGAATCGCCGAATTCGGTCAGTCAATTCGCACTCCACTGAACGCGGTGGCTGCTGGACCGAAGGGAGGGGCGGGGGCTCGTTTTGGGTGAGAGGAGACATTTTCATCTCGCTTCCTTTTTTGATCGGACTTCCAGGCGGTTTTCGACTCGCATCACGCCGTCTGTCTTTGCGACGACGGTCTGGGCCAACTGTTTCAGGTGATACGAGGGCACGGTTCCCGAGAGGATCATGACCCCCTCTCTCAGTTCACAGCAAATCGTTCGCAGGGGAGGATAACCACTCGCCGCCAGTTTGGCGGCAGCTTTCGCGTCGCGGCGGTTATGCGACTCCGTCGTTCGCCGATGACGTTTCGTGGTATCGAGGTGACTCAACATTGAAAGCATGGACTCTCCTTTCCGGCACGGGAGGAGGCGATGAGAGCCACCTCTCCCCTATCGGTCTCAGACTCGGAACACAAATGGTGGTGGACTTCAGAACATAATGACTGCTTCTCCGTTGGCGGCCCCTCGGCGAGGGGGAGGGACATGACGAACTCCGCGCCTTCTGCGGGTTGGCCGGCCACGATGGTACCGCCGTGGGCTTCCACGATCCGCTTGACGATCGACATCCCCAAACCGGTGCCGCTGGACTTGGTTGTGAAGAACGCCTCAAAGACGTTCTGCTGCTGTTCTCTTGTCAGTCCCGGCCCATCGTCCCATACGGTTATCTCGATTGATTGGTTTCGGTGGAGTGCCCAAGCACAGTCGATCTTAATCGTCACGGGATCGGCACAAGCCGCTAGTGAATTTTCGAAGATGTTGCGAAAGACTTGCTCCAATCGAAAAGCGTCGGCGACAAGGTGCAAGGGATCATCTAGGATCGTCTCCTCGAAGGAAATGTCTCGGTCCTTCCAGTGCGGTTCCAGGCTCGACCACGCCTTCCGCCAGATATCACGGATGTTGCATTCGGCCAATTCCAGTTGAATCGGCGCAGCGAAGTTTCGCACTTCCTCGAACAAACGCTGCAAGCGATTCTTGTTCTGCTGGAGGGAAACGATTGCCGCTTGAGCGGTGTCGTGTTCGTTCAGCAGTCGCGACAGCAACTCCAAACCGATGCCCAGGCCGTTGAGTTCATTGCGGGCTTCGTGGGAAATGGCGGCGACGGTTTGGCCGATGGCGGCCAGCCGTTCCGCCTGGATCAGATGACGCCGGGCCTCCGCCAATTCCGCCCGCGTGCGGTGGCGTTCCTGAAGTTGGCTCAGGCGAAACAACAAGACGTCCGGCTCGATCGGTTTGGGCAGAAAATCGGCGGCTCCATGCCGCAGCGCCGTGACGGCGGCGTCCAAGTCCGCATGACCGGTAATCAGAATCACGGCGGTCAGCGGAGCCGCTCGACGGAGTTCGGGCAGCAGGTCGTCTCCATTTCCGTCCGGCAAGTTCCGGTCGAGCAGGATGACGTCGAATTGATCCAAGCGTTCCTGATTACGGACATCCCGAGCCCAGAAAGCCGAGACCGTCTTGTGCCCCTCCAATTCCAGAATGTCCCTCAAGTTGGCTTGAGCATCCCGATCATCTTCCACAATCAGGATCCGCAACGACATCCATTTCCCGCCTGTCATGTTCACTTCTCCCCGATCCCGCGGCCTGTCAGCGCCGACTTCCGCCAGTGCCGATCAGTCCACGAAAAAGCCCCTTCCGCACAAAGATGCGAAAGGGGCAATCATAGCCGTTTTGTCGAGCCGCCCTTCGTGAGCGGTACGAAGGAATGTTATCAATCACGAGCCACACTGTCAAAACAATTGTTAGCGGACCCTCGATGACTCGATCACCGGTCACGCCACGACTCCAGCCTTTTCTCCTCTCGGCGACATGGCTATAATCGCCTGCGTCGCCGATGAACGGTGGCTCATCTTCCGGCTATGAACGCCCGGCCCGCAAATTGTCTGCGGCTCCGGGCTTTTTTCGTTTTCGGATTACCATGACCCCAGGAACCGCGTCGATGGATACGCCTCAACTCTTTCAGCGATATCAGGATTTACAGAGGTACGTCGGCTGGACCAACGACGATGCGGTGCGGGTTTCTGCGGTCGCTGATTTGTTGACTCCGCTGTTGCCGAGATTGGTCGAGGATTTTTATGCCGAGATCGAAAGACATCCCGAAGCTCAAAAAGTGATTACCGGTGGCGCTGAGCAAATCGCGCGGTTGAAGCACACTCTTCTGCGGTGGCTGCAAGAGTTGCTTTCGGGGCGTTATGATGCGGAATATGTGGCCCGCCGTTGGCGGGTGGGTGATCGGCATGTGGAAATTGGCTTGGATCAGGTTTATACCAATGTGGCTCTCTCTCGACTTCGAACGGGACTGCAGACCGGTCTACAGGAACTCGCCTGTGAGGACCAGGTGAGCCAAGAGCAGGCCGCAGCCATTAGCCGTTCGTTGGACAAGTTGCTCGACTTGGATCTGGCGATCATCGAAGACGCCTATCAGGCGGAATACCACCGTCGCCGGCAGCAAGCCGAGAAGTTGGCCACCATCGGACAAGTGGCCGGCGGTGTGGCTCATGAACTGCGCAACCCGCTGAACGTCATCAAAACCTCGGTGTATTACCTGCTGCATGCCCGGAACCCGTCCTCGGAGAAGCGGAGTGAGCATCTGGGACGGATCGAAAAGCAGGTGGGCCTGGCGGACGGGGTGATCACGGCTCTTTCCAACTTCGCGAAATTGCCCGTGCCGAATTTGCAAGCCGTTTTCGTCGAGCCCTGGATTCGTGATGTGCTGGAAACCCTGGACCTGCCGAAGTCTATCGAGGTGAATTGCGACTTCCCAGCAAATCTCCCTCCCGCGTGGTTCGATCCCGAGCAGATGCCCATCGTCCTCAGGAACCTCCTGCGAAATGCCCATGATGCCATGCCCCAAGGTGGAGAGATTACTGTTCGGACCTTCGCGGAGGAGAGCCAGGTGGCCATCGCTGTGGTCGACACCGGCCAAGGAATCACTCCGCAAGACCTCGGCCGCATCATGGAACCGTTGTTTACCACCAAGGCCCGCGGTATCGGGTTGGGATTGGCCATGGCCAAAGCGATCGTGGAGAAGAACAACGGCCGTCTGAGCGTCGCCAGCGAACTGGAGCGGGGAACGACCTTCACCATCCACTTGTCAGCCGCACCTCGGACGAGCGAATCCATTGGTAGCTAACAGACCGATACCGCCCGAATACGCATGAGCCAAAGCACGAGTGAGGGAAATCAACATGTCGGCATCGCCACTCCGGATCTTGGTCGTCGACGACGATGTGGATACCTGCCAGAACCTCTCCGATATTCTCACCGACTTCGGCCACCAGGTCGATGTCGCCCATGATGGGATCACGGCCTTGGCGATGGTCCGCGTCCAACCCTACGATCTCGCTCTGTTGGACTTCAAAATGCCCGGCATGGATGGCTTGACGTTGTACCGCAAGATTCGCACGTTGCGTGCCGATACAGTTGCGATGATCGTCACCGCCTACGCCACCCCCGAGACGCGGCAAGAAGCCTTGGAAGCCGGCACCTGGCAGGTGCTCTCGAAGCCGGTCGATTTGTCCGGCTTATTGGAACTTGTCGAGGAAGCCGCTCGATTGCCGCTGGTGATGGTCGTCGATGATGACCGGGAATTGTGCGCGAATCTGTGGGAATTGCTCCGCGAGCGCGGCTACCGCGTGACGTTGGCCCACGATGAGCCGAAGGCCAGCGAGCGGCTCGACGAGCAGGATTTTCAAGTCGTGCTCGTCGATCTCAAATTACCCGGCGGCGATGGCCGACAAGTGCTCGACCGCGTGCGGCAATCGAATCCTCAGGCCCGCACCGTGTTGATCACCGGCCACCGCTCCGAACTGGAACAACAAGTTCGCCAAGCCGTCACGGAGGGAGCCGACGCCATTTGCTACAAACCGTTCGACGTGCCGAATCTGCTGGAAACGATCGATCGCTTATCCCACCCTCAGGAGAATGGCTGATGGAGGGAGTCATCGAACCGTTGCGTGTGTTTGTGATTGAGGACGATCCCGATGCTTGTGACAATCTGCGTGATATTCTGGAACTGGATGCCCACCACGTCGCCGCCGCCCACACGGCAGGGACCGCTCTGAGCCATCCCGAGTTGCCCCAGACATCGGTCGTTCTACTGGACTGGAAACTGCCGGATGCGACCGCCAAGGATCTGCTGCCGCAACTCCAGCAGATGGCTCCCGCGGCGGAAATTCTCGTCGTCACCGGCCATGCGGATTTGGACAGCGCGGTGGCGGCCTTGCGGCTGGGGGCCGCCGATTATCTGCTCAAGCCGATCAACCCAGATGCCCTGCGGGCCAGCCTGCGGCGGATCGCTCGACATCGACACGCCGAGGCCCTGTTGCGGCAAGAACGCGAGTTCGCCCAGACAGTCATCGAAACCGCTCAGTCCGTCGTGTTGGTCCTCGATACCCGGGGACGGATCGTACAGTTCAATCCCTTTTTGGAAAAGCTTTCCGGTTATCCTTTGGTGGAAGTAACTGGTGAGGATTGGTTCGAAACGTTTCTGCCCGAGCGGGATCGGGTCTGGATTCGTCAGTTATTCATGGAGGTGCTCGAGGGTCGGCCGGTTCGAGGAACCGTCAACCCGATTCGGACACGCGCGGGGCGAGAACGGCCGATCGCTTGGTGGGCCACGACCCTGAAGAATTCCCGAAGGGAAACGATGGGCGTTTTGGCGATCGGACATGATGTCACCGATCTCCAGGAGGCCCAACAGCGGGTCTTGCAAGCCGAGCGGTTGGCCGCGATCGGCAAAGCGATGACCGGACTGGCACACGAAAGCCGCAATGCCCTCCAACGCAGCCAGGCGGGGCTGGAGATGCTCACCCGACGCCTGGCCGATCGGGCAGATTTATTGGAATTGACCGGCCGCATTCAGAAGGCGCAGGACGATCTGCATCAACTTTATGAGGAGGTCCGCGAATACGCCGCTCCCATTCGGCTCCAGCGACAGCCGGTCCATCTGGCGAACCTTTTACAAGAGGTGTGGGACGATCTGGCGGCCAAGACGCAAGGCCGTCAGGCTCGACTGCATCAAAACAATCGGACCGGCGACTTGACTGCCTCCGTCGATCGCTTCGGCATGCGTCAAGTCTTTCGCAACATCCTCGAAAACTCGCTGGCGGCCTGTGCCGACCCCGTCGAAATCGACGCGGATTTTGTACCATGCCAGTGGGAGGGCCGGCCTGCGCTGCGAATCACGCTGCGCGACAACGGACCCGGCTTGTCGCCCGCCGTGCGAGAGCGAATCTTCGAGGAATTCTTTACAACCAAAACGCATGGCACGGGTCTGGGGATGGCCATCTGCCGCCGGATCGTGGACACCCACGGCGGACGGATCGAGGTCGGCACCGATCCAGGAGCGGTGATTTGCATCACATTGCCACGCGAGGCCCCAGCGTTGGGAGAGAAACACGAATGACCAAGGCATTACGAATTGCTGTGGCGGACGACGAACCGGAAATGCAGGAATACTTGCAAGAAACGCTGAGCGTGCTCGGCCATGAGGTGACCTGTGCGGCGGCGACGGGCCGCGAATTGCTCGAGCATTGCCGCCAGTCGCTTCCCGACCTGGTCATCACCGACATCAAAATGCCCGACATGGACGGCTTGGAGGCCGCGACCGAGATCCGAGCCCTTCAACCGGTCCCGGTGATTCTAGTCTCCGCCTATCACGATCCGGAACTAATTGATCGGGCTCTGAAGGACCATGTGCTGGCCTATTTGATCAAACCGATCAAACAGGCCGATTTGGAAACGGCCATCGCGTTGGCGATGCGGCGGTTCAAGGAATTCCGTGCTCTCCAGCAGCAGGCGGACGATTTGCGTCAGGCGCTGGAGGACCGCAAGTTCGTCGAGCGGGCCAAGGGGATTCTGATGAAGCGGTCTGGCCTCGACGAACCGAGTGCATTCCGCCGCTTGCAACAACTCGCCAGCGAGAAGAATACGAAAATGATCGAGATCGCCCAGGCCATCGTCACCGCGGAAGAAGCCTTCGGCGCGTAGTTCGTCCAAACTCGTTCAAGTCATCGCCGTGGTCGTGGACCGGAATCCAGCGGCGTCGCTACGGTTTTTCTTCGGCGGGTTGGTTCGTAACCTCATTTTCCGACCGTTCGGTCCGCTCGATTTCCGGAGATTCGACAATGAGGTGTCGGCAATGGCTTGCAACGCTTCTTGGGTGAAGAACGCCTGATGCCCCGTGACCAAGACACTGGGAAATGTCAGCAGCCGGGCCAGCATATCGTCGGCAATCACGTGTTGGGAACGTTCCTCGAAAAAGTAGCTGGCCTCTTTATACACGTCGACTCCCAATGAGCCGGGCGACAAGACGGCTATTGAGTTTTCCTGACTGGCATCCGGTGGTGGGGAGCCGAGTTGCGGCGGCAGGTGAACGACGGCAAGCATTTCCCCGATTGATTTTGCGTCCGAATCCACTCGTGGCGCCGTTAGGCCACGGCGAACGTGTAGGCTCCGTTGTGCTTCAACCGGAGATCGTCTCCGACGAGTTCCACGTGGGCGGAGTGGTCGATCCCGTCGATTCCGAACTCCCCAAAAACCGAGTGGAATATCTCGGCCTTCAGGTCATTGGCCTTGGAATGCTTGCCCAGGCGGCTGAAGACATAAGCCGTCGAGAAATTTCCAACGACATCGGCAGCCTGGATGAGCGGCGAGTTTTCGTCCGGGACAGTCTGGATTGCGTCCTTGATGACGTTCGGGGAGGACGGAAATTGTTGCTTTCGATAGGCACGGAATAGCATGCCGGCCAAGTGTGGAAGGCCGAGATCTTTTTCTTTGACGGAAACCGTGGCCGCGTTGAATAGCTTCATGAGTTTGCTATCGTCCAGGGAGAAAGCCACTGTGTGCTCGCCGCCCACATGGGCGGCGACCCGCAGATAGGTAAACAGCGGCGAGACGATCTGGCGCAACATGGCGAGTTCCGGGTCCGGGATTGTGACGCCCGCCTTGAGGTAGGATTGCTCCAACACTCGCTCCGCAAACCCGATAAACTCCTTGTGCCAACTCTTGCCGTTGAGAGTGCAGGTGATGAAATTCCCAGTCGACTCTCCGCACTTGACCTTGAGCAGCGTCAGGAAGTCTCGGAATGGGCCTTCTGACCTTCTTGTGAAGTCTTTCCCGTGAAAGCTCTTCAGGCCACCGCTGAGAAGCGCAGGGGCTTCCAGTGTAAAGGCCGTTGCCTGCGGTTCCGCGAGACAAACGACCGTCCAGCCCTCTGACTCTTGTGTGGCGGTCCCGAATTCATCCATGCCAACCTGAAAATCCATGCCGGATTCTCCATTTTCCAGTCCACCGATATTGTCGCGTTTCGCCAACCGCCGGCAATTGCCTTCGGAAAGAACACGTCAAACCGAACCCGTTGGAGGGCGTCAATGCTCGACGTGCTCTTGGGCTGAATCATCATGCTCCGACTGGTCTTGGTGCGGGTGGCCCTCAGGGATTTTAACGGCGAGGAATTTAGGATCAACGCCTGCCCCACGCTGATAGACGATTGATCCGCCGAGATAGCGGTAAGGAGCAATAGCACGAATCCATTCAGCGTATTGATTAATTGAGTCCAGGTTAAGGCTGTTGTTCGGTCTCGCCAGCGGACAATCGATAGCCAAGTGAAGAACGCGAGCATCGCCAAACCAAAACCAAGGTGCCAGTGAATCAGGATATGGCCTTCCTCGGTATGAGTCGGTACGGTGAAGTAGGCCAACCCGCCGGCGTCCGCGGCCAGCCAGCCGAGGACCATTCCCCCAGTAACATCCCAGAGGCGATTCGATGCCGCATCTCGGTCAGTCGCCACCGCCCGCACAGCGAGATCGCGATACCGCTCAAGAGAAAGGCAATCGGGAAGTGAACCAGCATCGGGTGGTATTCCCACGGTTTTGGAATTGAGATTTCCATTATGTGCTCACTCGAAAAAATCATGAATTGGGTGGGCCTTCACGGCCCATTTCGAGCAAGTGTCTATTTGTCGTTGTCAAACCAAGCAACCAATTGGCTGAGTCATTGAAATCCTGAAGCCCAACCACGGTGATGTGTCGTTGGTTATGGCTCAGCGAATCAACGCCGCGAACCCTCCTCGGCCACGAGTGCCGTCTAACGTCAAGCTCTCGTTTGCCGTCATGACTGATCCCGCTCTGCGCACACTAACTCGGCAAATCCAGGTGGGTTGTCTGCGGACAACTTAACACGGAAGTCGTTGAGGCGATCGAACTTGTTGAAACATTCGCGGGCCTGATCCGCAAATCGAGTCACATGACTCGGTGGGAACGGCAATTGAAAGCATAGGACAGCCAGTGTCCTGAGTTGAGGAGATTCGCCGAGGGATTCGAACGCGACCGAACAGCGGTTCAGTCAGCGTTCGACGAATCCAGGAGCAATGGTCCGGTCGAAGGACATATCAACCGCTTGAAGACCATCAAACGTCAAATGTGCGGCCGAGCGGGCTTGACGTTGCTGAGAGCCCGCATGATCCGTGCCGCCTGATTACGACCCGCTTCACCAATGTCTGTCAAAGATCTACTATCGGAACGTTGTTCACATCCAGCGAAGAATCAGGTGACGTGGACATTGCCGACAGGAATTGGTGTAGCAAACTGTAGTTAATTGCTGAATAAGGCCCGTAATTTCACTCAATCAACCGGAATTTGAACTACCGAGGAAATGTGGAAAAACCAGTATATTCAGTGGTTTTCGGCGAAATAATGAGTGGTCGATGGGAGTCTGTTAACCATGATCGTCGGTCATGATGAGAATGACGTTGGGACGACTGACATCCGATTCGACGGAAGTCCTGGCGTGATCGTCGGCTAAGCCCGGCCGACAAGAGGAACATGCGCAGATCGTTGACGTAATCACCATGGCCATCTGCCACGGCCTGAAAGATTCACCCATTATCGAGTTCTCACCTTGTTTAAGAATCTTTGAAGTCCGCCCGACGCTTGTCCTCTCGAAGCGAGCTGCCAGAGCTGATACCGTCAATGCTGCGGCTGAAGTGCCATCTCATGGAGAAGATTTCGGCTCATGCGGAATCCATTCTACGTTGGCAGGATGTTTGTCCGGCGCCAAACGAGTCGAATGGATGAGTTGCACCTTCCAGCGATCGACTTCTCTAACCATCACCGCACTTTCGAGCCAAACGAAAGTCCTCAGTTCGGCCCACGACGGATTTTAGCTCTGTTCCAATAGCTCACCCAAGCCGCATCGCCTTTCTGCCGAGCACGAATTTGCTTTAAGAAGTTCTTCCGTTCGTACGGCTTGTCGTTAGGCTGCCCGATGTGTCCGGATTCAAAGTCACCCCACTCATCCACCATCAAATAGATGCTGTTCGGTTTCTCAGCAGCATCGGCGCCCGTTGACACGAAGGTGCCGAGGAGGGCACAGAAGATTCGCAGCAGATATTTTATCATGCAGTATCTCTCGATTCGTTTAACGAGGCGTCCAGTCAAGAACGCACGATCTACCTGGACAACGGCTTTGGATTCTCAACAAACGCGGCCGGTCGATGGTTGTTGGCAATGTCTTTCTCGAAGTGCTTAACGTATTCGTGAAGCTTTTTGACAACTTCGGGGTGTGAATCGATGACGTTCTCCGATTCACCGATATCACTTTCGAGGTCGTACAGTTGAGTGGGATTTCCCTTGTTAAGGTGCAGTTTCCAATTGCCGGACCGAACGGCCTGGAGTGTTCTGCCGCGGTGATAGAAGAAGGTTTCATGCGGTGTCTTTGCCGCGCCCGTTAGTGTTGGCCAGATGTCTTTGCCGTCGATGGTACGATCCGCAGGCAGCTCGGCACCGGCCAGTTTGGCGAACGTTGGCAACAGGTCCATCGCCGTCATCATTTCGTTGTTGTCTTTGCCTGCGGGGATTTTTCCGGGCCAGCGAATGACGGTGGGCTCTCGCATTCCGCCTTCAAACGTCGTTCCTTTCCTGCCTCGCAAAGGCCCCGCGTGGTTCGGCGGATTCTCCGTCTTCCAGCGTCCCGGACCATTGTCCGACGTGAAGATGACGAGCGTGTTCTCGTCAATGCCATTGGATTCTAACGCGTCTAGAATCTGTCCGACCGACCAGTCGATTTCTGCAATCGCCTGGCGGAACAGTTTGTCGCGAGTCGGGTAGTCGATGTTGCCGTCTTCTTTGGCGAGTTCCGTTTTCACTTCTGCGGCAACGTCTTTCATAAACGGCGGTGAAACGTGCAGCGGGACATGCGGAATGGGATGCGGTACATACAGGAAGAACGGGTTGTCCTTGTTTCGCTCAATAAACTGGACAGCTCTTTCGGTAAATCGTTTGGTGAGATAGTCGGCGTCGGGGTCCATCTCAACAACTTCCTCACCGTCCAGCAGAGGCAACGGAGGGAAGTTGAATTTGCTCTGCTTGTGATGAAACGGATGAATGTCGTGGCTGAATGGTAGGCCGAAGAATTCGTCGAAGCCCTGCCGCGTCGGAAGAAACTCGGGCTGGTCGCCGAGGTGCCATTTGCCAAACATCCCCGTCTTGTATCCAGCCGACTTGAGCACTTCGGCAATCGTGATCTCTTTTGGATTCAGCCCCTTCGGATCGCCGGCAAGCAGCACCCCAAAATTCGAGCCTGTCGCCATGTTGATACGCTTCGGATAACAACCCGTCATGAGCGCAGCGCGAGACGGCGTGCAAACCGGAGCCGCCACATAGAAACTCGTCAGCCGCGCACCTTCTTTCGCCATCTGATCGATGCGCAGTGTGCTGACGTGATCGGCCCCGTAGCAACTGAGGTCTCCGTAGCCTTGGTCGTCTGTGAAGATGACGACAAAGTTAGGTCGGCGTGACGCTTGGCCCGGTTGCGGCTTCGTCGCGGCACGACGGCTCGTCAGGACGGGATACTCGTCGAGCACTTCGCCATCGAACTGGAAGTTGTCGGCCGTGATGTGCCCCCAGCCGCTCGTGGATTGGTCGACGACTTTGATGAACATCTTTTTGCCGACATAAGACGACAGATCCCACTCTGCTTTCTGCATCACTTGGTTGTCGATCCCTCGAGCAAACAGAACCTCGTCGTCGTCTTCCGTGCACAGCACGACGTAGACTTTGGGCCCGCTGCCTCCACCGACTCGAAAGGTCATCTTGCCGGCTTTGGGGATAAACATGGGCGAGACGATGACGCCGGTTTGAGGATCCTTGCCTCGTTCTGCATCAGGCGATGATTCAAGAGTGGTGAGGTAGTGCTCGCCCTGCTTGTTGTATTCACCCAGGTCGCGGAAGAAACGAGCGCGGTTGCCGATGATGTGACCGAACTCGCCTTCGACGATTTTCCACGGAGCCAGCTTTCCGGATTCAAAATCAAACGACGCGCTGCGGTTGCTGGGTGTCGCCGGAGTTTTCTGGGCCGGGTTCCCCTTCTTGCTCGCGAGGGCCTTCTTTGGGCCTGGCTTCGGCTTGTATCCCGCCAGCAATGCAGCCAGTTCTTTGACAATGTCCGGGTGATCGTTGATGACGTTTTTTGTCTGATTGACGTCGGATTCCAGATCGTAAAGCTGAGCGGGCGGTGCGTCCTTCCTGATCTTTCCGTCCACAATGTCGCTGTTGATCGACCCCACAAAACTGGCTGCTGCCGGACCTGCAAACGTATGGCTGCTGGGCGTCTTCCCGCCGAAACCGCCGCTCCCCCGGTTCGGGATATACATCCACTTGCCTTTGCGAATCGAGAGGTGTGTTCCCTTATGCGGGGCGAGCACGATGTGGTCGCGGATTTGCTCTTTGGGGTCGTCGACGAACGCGGGCAGCATGTTGACGCTGTCGGCTTGCTCGGCCTTGTCGAGGTTCTGTCCGGTCAACGCCGAGAACGTTGCCAGCATGTCGACATTGCCGAGCACCTGTTTCGACACCGTCCCCGGTTTCACCTTTCCGGGCCAGCGGACGATCATCGGCACGCGATGACCACCTTCCCAGACACCGAACTTGAAGCCCAGCAGGTCGCCGTTCTGTCGATGCCCGGCTTTGAACGCCGCCTGTCCGCCGAAGTTGAACATACCTCCGTTGTCACTGGTGAAGATGACGAGTGTGTTGTCTGCAACGCCATTGTCTTCCAGGCACGTCATGACTTCGCCGACGATCCAGTCGAGTTCGTGGATGAAGTCGCCGTAGAGACCGCACTGGCTCGTGCCCTGGAATCGCTTCGCTGGAGTGAAGGGGTGGTGAATGTTTGTCGTCGCCAGATACAGAAAGAACGGTTTGCCTTTGCGTGCGTTGATCCATTCGACGGACTTTTTCGCGAACGTTGTTCCGACCTGGTAATCGTTGAAGAGTTCGTGCGCCTTTGCCGCTCCTTTGAAAGCGTTGGGACTTCGATTTGCGGCTTCCGGTGGAATAGGTGTCAACGGCGAGGTTCCTTTGACTCCGCGACCGACATAGATCAACGGGTCATTGGGATCGCTACCGACCACACGGTCGTTCTCGACGTAAACATACGGAGGAGCACTGTTCACGACCGGCATGCCGAAGTAGTAGTCGAACCCAAGATCCTGCGGGCCGGGACGCAGCGGTTCTTTCCAGTCGTTCTTGTCTTTGCCGAACCCCAGATGCCATTTCCCGATGACGCCGGTGTCATAGCCCGCGTTTTTGAAGACATCGGCGATAGTCGTCTTTGCGGTATCAACAATGAGCGATGATGTAATCGGCGCCGGCCCCCAGACGCCACGACCATCGTTGGCTCGCACAGGATACTGTCCGGTTAGCAACGCATAACGCGATGGCGTGCAGACAGCCGACGCCGAATGAGCATCCGTAAACCGGCGTCCTTCAGCAGCCAGGCGGTCGATGTTCGGCGTCTGCACTTTGGTTGCTCCGTAGCAACCGAGGTCGCCGTAGCCGAGATCATCGGCAAAGATCAGTACCACGTTGGGCGGCTGATGCTCGGCGAACGTTAAAGATCCCGTCAGCAGGACGGAGCTCAGCAGCGCAATGAGTAAATTGAGTCTCATGATTTTACTTCGAATTTGATTTTGAGTGTCGACGACGTCTACTTCTTCTGTTTGTCTTCCGGCGGCTTTTCAAGCACCCAGATATTTCGGCACTGCACTTTGAAACCGTGTTCTTGCAGGACGAAGGGAGAGATCGGTTCTTCAGGGAACGCTGCATTTTTGTTCCGACGCAGCGACAGTCTGAGGTGATCGTGAATCAGCTTACCGTTCAATCGGACTGTAACACGGGCGGCTCCTTTTTCAGTCATGAATCCGTTCGCGCCGATCTTCCAGGCTTGATCGTCGAGGTCGACCGTTTGTCATACTTCCGGACCAAGGCGGCATTCCCATCAGGAACGTGGAGTTGATTGATGGCGGCGCAATCGCCCAGGTCGGGACTTACTTTGCCTTCGCTGTTGAGAATCTGCAACTCGCAAAGCGGGCCGAAGAAAACGCCACTGTTGCCGCTGTCTCCCCTTGGACACTGAAACTCCAGGTGCAGTCGATAACTGCCGAACGTCGGCTTCGTGCAAAGAGACTGCTTGCGGCGTCTTCCCTCGAACTCAAAAGCGATTTCCATCGCCTCGACAACAACCAGTTTCCACGAAATTTCCTTCGGGTCAACGTTCGGATTGATCCACTGCTACGAAAACGGCTTCCAAGCATCGAAATTCGATCCTTCGAACAGCACCACCGCTCCCTTCGGCGGGGGCAAGTCCGAGCGTGGATGTCGCTAAATCCTCAACCGCCGAGCAAGTTCTGGGCGCGTTCTGGCTTTGCCGGAGTCAAGCAGCGACTGGTAATATCGAGCCAAACGCATCCTATCTCGCTTGGGGGCTGTTGCCTCCGATTCCGCCCCAACCTGGTCCAAAATCGAGTTCCACTTGAACATTTCGATATGCGGCAGTCGCCGCAAACTTTTGGTACGAACGGTGTCTAGCTCGACGACCACGCGGTTCGGATTGAGACCGCCTTGGGGAGCTTTCGGACGGCTGTGCGAACACGAAGAAGCTTCATTAGGAACAATCTCGGTGAAGCTTTCTTCATTGTGTTTCCCCCTCCCTTCAATCACATTGGGTTGGAAGGACTGTGGTGGGCTCCAGCAGCCGGGTTCAGCGACCGGCTTCGTAGAATCCACCAACGTTGGAGGTAATCTGGAATACTCGTATCAACTTCCGAGAATCCTTTCTGAATTTGGTGCTGTTACGATGAGTCCTGGTAACGCACCGTTTTCGGAGACGACGTGAACGATCTAACCCCGGAATTTGTGAGCCTGTGGACTCGGTATCAGCCGGAAGTTCGGCGGTACGCCTGCATCCTCATGCCGGACGCGGCCGATGAGTTGCGGATCGGTAGCCGCGTACCAGTTATGAGACCTGGCACAGGCTATGCGTCTTCCCCGGTCTTTACTTCGCGACAGGTGGGTGTCTGGAACCATGTCTGTTCGACATATGACCGCTCGTCGGGGATGGTGACTCACTGGTTCAATGACAGACTCGTGTTCACGAAATCACTCACGGTCGATCAACCCATTCGTATCGGTATCGCTGAGATCGAAAACTGGGGAGTTCCCCATCGACCAAAACGTCACGCGATCCGCAACTTCGTTGGCCGCATTGATGAGCTGACGATCTGGAATACCACACTGGACGAGCAGGAAATCACGAACCTCTATACCACGTCACGCTCATGAAACCATTAACCACCGACACCACACGCCCTATGAAACACGCAATTGTCTTTCTCTCGACAGTCCTCGTTGCGCTCAACCTGCAGTGCCGACCAAGTGCAGCCGTTGCCGACGATCGTCCCAACATTGTTTTGCTGCTGGCTGACGATCTTGGCTACGGCGACCTCTCCTGCTTTGGGAGTCCCGCAGTCAAGACACCGAACCTTGATCGTCTTGCGACCGAGGGGATGAAGTGCACGCGTTTCTACGCTGGCTCGGCCGTCTGCTCGCCGACGCGAGCTTCTGTGTTGACCGGTCGGTATCCGTTGCGATTCAACATTACGCAGCATTTCAACGATCGGAATGCATGGCTGCCCGAGTCGGCGACGACCGTTGCCGAACTCTTGAAGGACGCTGGTTACAACACCGCTCACATTGGGAAATGGCATCTCGGTGGCCTGCATGTTGATGAAGATGGCAAACGGCTGAACAACCAGCCCGGCCCGCGTCAGCACGGTTTCGACTTCTATCAAACGCAGATTGAGCAGCAGCCTCTGCGTGGTCGCATGGGGCGAGAGAAAACTCTGTTTCGGCAGGGAGGAACTGTTCTGCTTCGCAATGACCAGCGAATTGGCAAGGACGATCCCTATCATCCGAAGCACTTCACCGACGCCAACGGTGACTATGCCGTCGAACTGATTGAGGAGTTCGCGGCAGAAGAGAAGCCGTTCTTCATCAATCTGTGGTGGCTCGTTCCTCACAAACCTTATGAGCCTGCACCAGAGCCGCACTGGTCAAATACCGCGGCAGACAACATCAGCGACGACCAGCATCGCTTTCGCTCGATGGTGCAGCACATGGACGCCAAGGTCGGGCAAATCCTCAAGAAGCTCGATGACCTGAAGATCGCAGACAACACTCTCGTACTTTTTACCAGCGACAATGGGGCGGCCTACGAAGGCTTCATTCACGATCTGAAGGGCGGCAAGACAGACCTGCATGACGGTGGGATTCGCGTTCCGATGGTCGTGCGGTGGCCAGCAGCGATTCCGGCCGGCCAGACATCCGATGCATTTGGCCACACAAACGACTTGCTACCCACATTCTGCGAAGCCGCCAAAGTTGAACTTCCGCGTGAGCTGCCGCTCGATGGCCTGAGTCTGTTGCCTCACTGGAAGGGTGAAGAGCCACCCAGCGTCGAAGCCAGGGGGACTGTGTTCTGGCAGCTCAATCTCTACAGGAACATCCAACGCCACTACCCGAAACCCAAGCCCTACGCGACCGAAATCGCGATGCGAGGTAAATGGAAGCTGCTCGCTCTCGGAGGAATACCCGTCGAATTGTTCGACATCGAGGCCGACCCGAATGAGAAGCGAAACGTCATGGCCGACCATCCTGATCTGGTCGCTTCGCTAGCGACTCAACTTCAAAAATGGCTGAGTGAGCCGCGTATTACTCGATAGGTCCCCAAACGGCTGTATCCGGGCACAGGCTTCTCAACAATGGGCACACGGCAATGAAATCGCACGGCAATCACATAACAGCCAGCCTCTTTCTGACTGCCGTTCTGGCACTACCGGATCAACTTCCCGGCGATACGGCTCTTTCCAAAGCGTCATACCGAATGGTAGGCGGCGTTTCGTGGTATGGCCAATGTGACTTCGAAAAGATAGACCTGTTCAACGACGACGACCGAGCCGACTTTCAAGATCGGTTCGAAACTCAAATCATGGGCTCTGATTCCGGTGCGAACGACAAGTTGACTCGGTACCGGGAATTCAGCCCAGTCAATTTCCTGAGCAAAGACAGCCCGCCACTGCTGATGATACAGGGTGACCAGGACACGACCATTCCGGTCAAGCACGCTTACGACATGAAAGAAAAAGCGGACGAAGCTAATGCACCGGTGGAGATCATGATCATCAAAAACTCAGGACATAACTGGCGCAGAGTCGACGCGGACAGTGCTCCGTCGCGGGAAGCGATCATCGAGCGGACCGAGGAGTTCTCTGTCGAACATTTGCAGAATTAGAATCACGACTCAAGGGAAGTATATTCATGAAGCTATTGTCACTCATATTGATTGCCACGTTGCTCGTCGGTGCCCGACTTCACGCCGCCGAATGGACGATCGACAGCGCGGACGACTGGACGAAGAACATCAAATCCGCTGAGGGAGCCACTGTCGCGGATGGCTCGGTATCGCCAAATGCAAAAACGGCGACGATCACCACCAAAGTTCGCGCATCGGACGTGAAGCGGTCCGCACGGTCGCTCGTCGTGACTCAGTCGGCGATTTGGCAAAACTGGAGCCCGATTGAAAACCTCGGTCCCGTCAACCTTTCCGACGCGCCGGTTCTACTTACCGTCGGGCCGGACAACTATTGGATGTTCGGCCGTTATGGCAGCGGACGTCCTCGTCCAAAGAAAGGACAGAAGCCCGCACCGTTGCCGAAGTTCACTCCGGAACCTGCCAAGCTCGACGGATTCGACATTCCACTAACGACGACTCCCTTCCCCAATCAATACGACGCCCCAGGCGGGCTTCAGCCGCGGCTCGGCGGCTATCATGCCTGGCAAAGTCGCGACATGGTCAACTGGGTTCATCACGGTCCGGTCACCGAGCGGTTTTCCGCGTGGGTCACCTCGGCCGAGTTTGCCGACGGAAAGGTCTACATCTATTACGACTTTCCCAATGACCAGGATCCGCATGTTTATATTGACGAGGATCTCACGGATGGCAAGCCGGGAGTCAACAAAGGAATGGCCTTCAATGATCCATCGCACGGTTCCGACAGCGGCATCATCCGCGACCTCGATGGAAAGTTTCATCTGATCGTCGAGAATTGGGACCCCATTCACGCTCAAAGTCACTCGTGGGATTCGCCGCTTGCCACACACGCCGTCAGTCCCAATGGAATTCAGGACTTCAAGATTCTCGATCCGGCCGTCGACTATCGCACGAACCCGACCGGCAAGATCGGCACGTATAAACATCCGCACTGGGTGAAGGAAGACCCGAAACGGTTCAAAACGAACATTGCCGAGTACGAGATTCACGAGCCCGAACAAAACGCCTACGGCGACTGGGCGGCGATTGCGATCGGCAGTCAATATTACCTGTTTGGTGATTACGATCCGGTGGATGGCCACATGAGCGCGTGCTGGTTCACGTCATCGAGCGTCAACCAACCGTTCACGTTCTGCGATCACATCGGCAACGGCCACCCTGATCCCGACATTTGTTTTGCCGAAGGAAAGTTCTACCTGGCAACCCAGATGAAGACCGACTACGTCAGCCCTGGCCCGTGGGTAGAGACCGTCGAGGCACGCGTCGGAGTTGATACCAGCAACGACGGCCAGATCAACGAGTGGACCGACTGGACGGAAGTTAAAGAAAGCTACGACTACATCAAGGGGTTCTCGAAACAGATCGCGAGAACGCCAGCCGAACTGGATCTCTCGAAACTGCCGGCTGGCTATGGATTCAGCGTTCAGCTTCGTCTGACGGATTCCACAGAGAACAAGTCGAAGCCGATCATCGAAAGCCTGTCCTTGACATTCGCAGACTGAAGTGACTGGCAGCCCATACCGTGCGCCCGTTTCATCGGCGTGAATTCGTGCGTCATCGAGCAGGTCCCGAAACCCGCATTGGCGACCTGCCGTTGTCTCCAAGAACGCCCATCTTTACGTTTCGGCGATCGCTCGTTACTATTCTGCGCCGAGAAATCCCTGGAACCGAGCGAAAAACCATGGCCGTTTTGCTGCAAATTCAGCATGCCGAGAAAAGTTACGGCGATCAAACCCTGTTGGACGATGCCGAAGCCACCCTCACCGAAGGCGTGAAGGTGGGGTTCGTGGGCCGGAACGGGGCGGGCAAATCCACGTTGCTGCGGGCGTTGTTGGGGGATGAGGAACTTGACAGCGGCGAAATTATCCGCCATCCGAAGCTGCGATTGGGCTATCTCCGGCAGCACGATCCGTTCGAACCCGGCGAAACCGGCTTGGACTTCCTGATGCGGGACAGCGGCCAACCCGACTGGAAATGCGGCGAGGTCGCCGGTCAATTCGAGTTGAAGGGGGCGTACCTGGACGGCCCGGTGTCGGCACTCTCCGGTGGGTGGCAAACGCGACTCAAACTCGCGGCGTTGTTGCTCCATGAACCGAACCTCTTGCTGCTTGACGAACCCACGAACTTCCTCGACCTCCGCACGCAGATTCTGCTCGAACACTTCCTCAAGAATTTCAAGGAAGCCTGTCTCATCGTTTCGCACGATCGCTCGTTCCTGGGCGCGACCTGTTCGCATACCCTGGAACTCTCCCGCGGCAAACTGACGATGTACCCCGACCGCATCGATCGTTACCTGGAGTACAAACAGGAACGCCGTGAACAGGACGAACGCACCAACGCGGCGGTGCTCAGCAAACGCAAGAAACTCGAAACCTTCATCGCCAAGAACAAAGCCCGCGCCAGTACCGCAACGCAGGCCCGCTCCAAGACGAAACAACTCGAACGGTTGGAAACGGTGGAGGTCTTCGGCGACGAATCGGCTCCGAACATTCGCGCTCCGCAGATCGAACCCCGCCAAGGACCGGCGGTGCGATGTGTCGACGTGTCGATCGGCTATCCCGATCACATCGTCGCAACGGGGATCGATCTCGAAATCGATCACGGTTGGCGGGCGGCAATCGTCGGTGACAACGGCCAAGGAAAAACCACGTTCCTCAGAACCGTCGTCGATTCCCTCAAACCCCAAGCCGGTGAAGTTCGTTGGGGCTATGGATGTGAGATCGGTGTCTATGCCCAACACGTCTATACGGCACTGCCCCAAGACAAAACGGTATTGGACTATCTCAACTACGTTTCGTCGCCCAGCACGACCTCGCAACAGATCTTGGACATGGCGGGAGCGATGTTGTTTCGTGGCCCGGCGGTCAACAAACGTATTTCCGTGCTCTCCGGGGGCGAACGCGCTCGGTTGTGCATGACCGGTCTCCTACTAGGCAACTACAACATCCTCGTTCTCGACGAACCTGGTAACCACTTGGACGTCGACACCGTCGAAGCTCTCGCAGACGCTTTGACTGCTTACGAAGGCACTGTCATTTTCACGAGTCACGATCGTCACTTCATGAAACGTGTGGCGACATGTGTGATCGAAGTTCGCGACGGCCGGGTAACGGACTACCGCGGCGACTACGATGCGTATCTGTATGCGGTCAATCGAGAAATCGAAGAGGGCGAACGAGCCGAAGCGGCCCGGCGGGCGAGTGTTGCCAAGGCGAGTCATCGACCGGTTCAGCGGAAACGCACACGCACCGAAAAAGAAGTTCGCAAGGAAATGCAGAAGATCGAAAAAACGATCGCCCGCTTGGACGATTCGAAGAAACAGGTCAACGCGAAGTTGCTCGAAACGACCGATGCCGACGAAGCGTTGAGACTCCACACCGAACTCGAAAGCATAACCGCCGAACTCACCGCAGCCGAAGAAACTTGGGGCCAACTCTACGAAGAATCGGAATCGTTTTAGAGTCATTTGTCAGAGCATTCGATACATGCTGACGTCAAGAACCGTTTTCCTACCGTGGCGGGTTCGGGGTTCAACGCGAGTTCGTGAATGCGTTCGACTCGTGCCGGGTCCCGGCACCAACGCTGATCACGATGGGATGCAATCGTCGACAGTCGGCGGAATCCACAATCGCAAGAATCGCCGCTCTGGTCTCGTCGGGAAGATTCAGCCACGCATCAACCACACGTTGCAATTCGAGCGTTTTGATCTCACTGGTGGTCACCCAGTCGCCAACGGTCTCCTTAACCGTTGCTGTGCCTGCTATCTGCGGAAACGAGGTAACGTCCGCGTCGGATTGGTTGGCGGGTCGGTGTTGAACCGCCTCCTGTGCTCACCAGGAGCTAGCTTTCTCTAGAAGGGCAACACGATCAGCAGATTCGCCAACGAGTCCACAACACCAATCACGAACACTTGCATCAGTCAACTCACGTAGAATTCGAATAATCTCCTGGTCGAAAACTCCATCTCGCTTACTCTGCACGAGATCATCACGCTTAGACCGTTCGATCCATTCCATTTCAATGTGAACTGCTCTGGTGAATGTCTCGGACTCCGTGCTAGTGAAATCGCTTGTCGATCTCCGGAAGTTGCATGCGTGCCTTGGTATCAGTCGCCAAGTCATAAATACAATGTCACGCCGATCGCCGATTCAACAAGGTCCTATTGCGGAGTCGCGTATGGAGACTGGGCGCCAAAATAATAGTTGAGTTGGGCTTGCACTTCGAAATCAAATGTTTTGTCAGTGCCACTGCGGAGTGGTAGACCAGCACCGAGCGCCAAGGTGGTACGCTCTCCGATGACTAGCATGTTACCGACGGTTGCATTGACAATGTCCATCCGGTTGCTGGTGTTGCCAACCTTCAAGGCTGGTTCGGAGACGACCGGTTCGGGTACAGCAGCCAGAATTCGTTTCGGTAGGAGAACCGGAGTCCCGAGAAATGTCGACGGAGCTTCAAAGATGTCAGCATCTTGTAGCGTTGATGTCCAATGGAGTTCGACAAATGCCGCCCACCCTTTCAAGAATCGAGAGCGTGGATTGCGTGTTAGCCAATAGCCACCGCCAACATCCAAATGCATCAGAATTTGATCGCTCACATCGCCCTTGAGTTCCGACGTCGAAACAAAAGCCTCGCGAGCGGTATTATTAATGTTAACGAAGCGAGCCCGATTGGTTTGCAGGACTGTGACCGAGTCCCGTCCAATCGGGAAATCCCACTGGAGGAACGCATTTATGAACATTCGGTCATTGGGCGTTGCCGCCAACGCCAGGAATGGCGATAGCGCAACCGTTTGGTTTTCGACGGTGACATCCCTTTGACGCAACACGTCAGCCAATGGAATCACGCCGATCGGTGAGACACGAAATGTTGGATCAGGGAATCCATCGACGATCCGGACGTTGACATCTTCTGCAGTTGGAATCGTTGTGGAAAGTCCGGTGGTGAAGGCGAACTCATTTGTCGAATGGATTAAGCCTTTGAGAATCAGCTGAATGTCTTTCAATTCGGTGTCTGCCGAACCAAGCGTTCCATCGAATGGCGACACCAGGAACGATCGCGTGAACGGGTCGTTGACTTCCAGCGAGGAAACGAGGTCGAGATCGGAATTGACAGATCGTACGAAAGGCATCCGCACTTCAAGCGACATGTCTCCATCAAGGAATGTTTGCTCGAAACCGAAATTGACTAACTGCACATCGTAATCGCGAGTCGCCGAACGTACGTTTCGGTTTCTGAGAAATCGTTCGAGATTGAAAAAACTCACGTTTGGATCGCCTGTCAAGGCGGCGTTCCGGCTCGGTCGCACCCGAGTCCCCTGCGTTTGAGAACCTGGGTCAAAGATGACCCCATTACCGTCGGGAGGAAACGCTGTTGCCAGTTGGCCCAACTGATCATTCGGTAGGGCAAACACGAATTGACCTAAGTTTGGATCGGGCGGTAGTAATTGTGCAGCAGAGGGCAACGTCACACCGGGAGGGAGCCCTTGAAGGCCGACGTCCAACGCGGAGATGACGGCTCCTCGACCGAAATCCGCTAACTCCAAACCCGTCACGCTCGCTCCGTTGTGAAACCAGTGGTAACGAACGCTGACGCGGTCACGCGGTAAAGCTGTGTTATTCTCGGCAACCTTGGCATTTCGAAACAGAATCGTCCCATTGGCAGGCGTACCGGCTACGTCTCCCGCCAAGTTATAGGCAAAGGACAAGTTCCGGCTGGCTCTTAAGAGATCCCCCAGCATAAACGGGATACTGCTGAGCCGATTCAAACGCGGCGGAGCGAGGCGAGGAGAATTCGACGCTGACGACGCAAACGGTGCAGGCCTGGGGCGGGCAATTTGTAAATTTTGCGAAGGCTGTGGATCAACCTGCTGCGGCGGCGGTTGCTGCGGTATCGCCTGCTGTTGCTGAGCAAATGCCGGCCCGCTGAGAAGTCCAACGAAAAGAATGATGATACTCCAGCTCACGTGTTGCATCATCGAATTCCGCCTAGCAAAGCGCGCGCTCACGATAAAAGAAATTTGTTCCGTACGTCTCGTATCGGTCGTTACCACTCCCTTAACAATGACAATTGGTTCAACCGGATTATTTCCTCTGGTTTAGCTCGTTTAACAGGTCACTTGCGAATTTCTCAACGTCCCGATACTCGATACTCTCAGGAAACTTGTTTCGCAAATCGGCAAGTATTGTCAAACTTTCCTCGACCAACGGAATTGCTTCTTCTAGACGGTCTTGTTGCAGGAGGCCACCGAGCGAGACTAGAGCGACCGCCAAATCACGCTGAGCGGCTGGCGTTTCCTGATGGTTTGTTTCTCCCCTGACCACCCGTAAGTGTTCGATTGCTTCCAGGTATAGCGTTTCGGCATCGGACAAACGGTTGTCTTGCTGATGTCGGGCGGCAGTGTTCATTAACAGTCCCGCGTATGCCAAGCGAAAATCGTTGACATCTGGATTAGCCAAGACGAGCCCTTCAAGAAGCACGCGGCCTTCCGCCACTAACACATTCGCCTGTTCTGTCTGACCCTCCGCCAAGAGTAATTCGGAAAGCCAAGACTTTGTTTGTGCGAGTTGGAGTTGAATTCGGGAGTCTCTTGGGTTCGTCTCCAGAACCTGCACAAACGCTTGAGAGGCCTTCTCGAAATGTGTATGAGCTATCGAAAGATCGTTTCGCTTCAACGCCATTGTAGCCAGGTTAAATTCGCCACGAGCAAAATCCCGTCGTACGTCCCTATGCTGAGAATCGACCTCAAGAATTCTGAGCCGGATTTGCTGGGCTTGCTCTAACTTTTGCCTGGCTGCTTCGAAGGACTCGTTTTGCATTTCCAAGAGTCCAAGATTCATCTTCGTATTGGCTAACTTTCGCTGGTATTCGAGATTATCAGGAAACTTTGTCACAAGTTCCGTGCGAATTGCTTCAGCTTGACCAAAGGCGTCGGCCGCATGTTGCCAGTGCCGTCGGTGCATGTGCATCGAGCCGATCAAATTATGGGTATTACCCAAGCGATACTTCAGAGTAAGATCGCGAGGTTGTTTCAAAACAAGCTCGGATTGAACGGCTCGTGCGCGACGGAGAACCTTCAAGGCAGCCTCGGAAGATTCAATTTCTCCGAGAATTTTCCCTTGATTGTACAACGTCTCCGCCAAAACCCGACGCAGTTGCGGAACATCTCCATGGTCGGCAAGGAACCGCTCATAATAAGCCAATGCCTCTCGCAACAATTCATTCCGAACCGGCTGCATGCCCGGCTGATCGAGTAGGACTTCCTCACTGACGCGAATGAAATAATTGTCGACTGCGTCGCGAGCCATTTGGAAATTGGCTTCAGCAACATTGCGTGCCGCTGTTTCTCGATCTCTCGCAGCCGCCAGGACGACCATCCCAACCAAAAGCATTGCAATTAATACGAAACTAGCAACTAGGGTGCTTGTGACAAATGTCTTGTGTCGTCTCAGCCAGCGTCCACAGCGGACTGTAATTGATTCGCGAAAAACAGACACCGGTTCGTCGGCCAACCAGCGTTCTATGTCGGCTGCGAATTCTTGGCAACTCGGATAGCGATCTTTGGGGCTTCTTGACATTGCACGCATGCATATGGCAGACAAAGCCGGATGACAATTCGGCGCAACAACTCTTGGTGCAACGATTTCACCCTTCTCGACTTTACTCAGAATGTTAGGCACGGAATCGTTGTCAATCGGAGGCTGCTTAGTGAGCAGATAGTAGAAGGTGGCACCTAAGCTATACACGTCTGAGCGAACGCCAACCCGGTCTAGCCTGCCAGTTGCCTGTTCGGGGCTCATGTACTGGGGCGTTCCGACGGCAACGCCCATCTGAGTCTTAGTCGTGGATGAACTGATTGGGGGTTCAACGTGCTGATCGCCCTCGTGCAGGTTTTCGCCACCTTGACCTATCGGTTTTGCTAGTCCCCAATCAACGACAAAAGTTTCGCCGAATCGGCCGATCATGATATTGTTCGGCTTGAGATCCCGATGAACAACGCCGCGACTGTGAGCATAGTCTATGGTATTGCAGACATTGAGAAATCTCTGCAGCAATTTTCGAAACTCGATTCCCGCCGAGGGAGTTTTGGCAAGTTCGCTATAGTAACGATCGATCAGTTCTCCCAAAGTTTCGCCGCGGATGAAGCGCATGGCATAGTAGGGTTGGTCACCGGGATTGATGCCGAGTCCATAGACCGGCACGATTCCGGGATGCTCTAGTGCACCAGTGATCTCGGCCTCTTGTAGGAAACGAGTTCGACAGCCTTGGTCTTCGGTGAACTGCGGTTGAATCTTTTTGAGTGCCACTTCGCGGTTCAGTTCGTTGTCGCGTGCGACATATACTTCTCCCAACCCGCCGCGCGCATGCGGCCGAAGGACATCAAAGCGTTGACCAGTTGAAGTAGGCATTCCCATGCTGAGTGTAATAGTCTCATTGCAGCCCGCTGCCGCGAGACTACCAGAGATGTCCGCATCCGCCAATTCGGCCAAGTCAGCGGATATCGTTGCCGTCGCTTGGAGCGATGCCAGGCTTTGCGTCACATCGTTGTCATGCCTGGCAACATGCCGGGAGACCACAGCCTCAAGCAATTCCATATCACTGTCTGTTAACGTTGCGTCTCGTTTGAGAATCTCTATCAGTGGTGTCTGCTTCTCCAGCACCCAACTATTCATCGCCGCAATGAGTTGACCACGGTCGACAAAGTCCATCTGTAAAGCCAAGATGCCGATAAGCAAATTGCGGTCAGAGGCTGCGGATGCCATGTGTCTAATCCCACGACGAAAGAAACACGCACTCCCCATACGCTTGCTTAAAACTCTGGTCGAGCAACGCTTGCAACTGCATGGTGTTTGGGGGGATTTCACCATCGAGTCGATCCCTCGACTGTCGGAAGTCCCGAAAGGATCGCTGGTGATCCATGTTACTCGACCTGCTCAAGAAAACTCAAATGGGGACTCCTCGATCTGGCTAAGCGGAAGGCGGACCATTTTCCTGATAGCAAGAAAATGTTTCTTCTTTCAGCCCAATTAAAGAACTTCGTACCATTCGGGAACCGACACCCTCGCGCGTTGAATATCGACTCCGGGAATTGACTCTTTTCAGCATCAAACTCGCTGACAAGCACTGTCGGGTAACATTTACCATTGATCGCCGACTTGGGCACCAACTTGGTATAAATTGAACCGGCGACGGTAGCGGATCGGGCGGGGACGACAAACGCTCTTACATGCACTATTGTCAGCCGACACCGAATTCAATCGAAGCCTTGATATCTGCGACCGATTAAGCCCATCATTCCCCTGCGACTCAAATTGCGTTGTTGAGGCAAGCATCAGGTCTGGATAGTCACGGATCTCGAATTTGCCGTCAGTTTTGATGACAGTATAGTCAGCCGACTCGTACGCTGATCGGGAAGTCAACTTCCAACCCAAGATCGCCTATCAAATCACCGCGGAAGTCGCCTTTCTCATCTAAGCGTTTGGCGAAGATCAGACGCGGGAAAGAGTTCGTGGGCTGCCTCCACAATCGACTGAATGACGTCTGTTGGGTCGGCTCAAGTCGTTCAACAGAATGGAGCAACAGTCGCTGGAAAGTCGTCCATCCCCGGAGAAAACGCGATTCGCACATCAACCGAACCGTGATCGGCACGTTCAAGCCCATTGCAAATCCGCCATCCCCGGTTCAAATCCGGGCGGCGTCTCCATTATTGAATTCACCTCGCTTGTCTCGTTCGCTTGAGACTTGCGGGGTTTTTCTTTGGACGCTTGCTGAATTTCGAATTCTCTGCATCGGCTATTTTCGGCATTGAGTCGTTTTGAGAGATCGTATAATCTTTGAGACATCACCCCCTGACAGTTAACACAAGAACACCAAAGCGTAACTTCGTCACCGGATAACGATGTTCACGGCCCCCTATGCGTTTCACATTAGTCATCTGTGCAATTTGGGCCGCCTGGGGGTGTCAAAGCCCCTCGTCAACGTTATCTCAGAAGGCTCATGAAGTTCCATCGTCGATCGGCAACCCGTCACACTCGTCGAATGACCCCTATCAAACGTATCGGGTGACATACGCCGGTCATTCGATTGTCACCCCTGCAAACGTTTCCTTAGAATCTTCGTCCGCAGAACCGGCACGCGAAAACCCGGGTGTTGATGCTTCTACCGAGCGACGCCCTCTGGGATTGCGAGAAGCAATCCAAATCGCCCTGCAGAACTCGAACGTCATTCGAACGCTCGCAGGCGACACCGTGGTTTCGACGCCCACGACGGCTTATGCCCCTGGAATCGCTCGTCAGCTTGTTACCGTTGAGGAGGCGGAGTTCGATCCGACGATTGAAGTCAATGCGTCGGGCCGGCGTTACGATGAGCCAACCGATACCGCTGATCCTCTGCGTCAGTCGCGTGGACTCGTTCGAGACGAAAGTGATTTCGTCGCCAAACTCGAAAAGCGGTGGACACCTGGTACCGTCACGAGTTTGTCTTACGAACCGCCTTTGGGATATCTCTACCGACGTGATCCATCAGTCAATAGTTTTAACCCGAGAATCGGTGCTGCCGTCGTCGCGGAAGCTCGACAACCGTTGTTGCGAAACGCAGGAACGGAGGTGAATACCGCTCCAATTCAGATTGCTCAACTTCGCGCGGATCAATCGGCGTGGGAAGTCAAAGGCGACCTCTTAGCCGAGCTACGAAGTATCGAGGAAACTTATTGGCGACTGCAGGCAGCTCGGGTTTCAGCCGACGCGCTCGACCGGATGCTTCCACTGCTCGACGAGGCCGTCAGAATCGAAAAACTTTTGTTACAAGCGGAACGAGTGACGACGGCAGAAGTCGCTCGTGTCCAATTGCAGCGACGCGAGTTCTTGCAACAACGCATTCGAGCTGGTGCAAACATCCGCGAGAGCGAGAACCTACTTCGGACACTCGTTGGCCTGCCGCTCGAAGATGGACAACAATTAATTCCGGTCGATCGGCCTGAAGAACAGTTTCATCCGCCGACGTTCGACGAGTGCCTATCTTTGGCACTTTCGAATCGTCCGGATGTTCTGCAACAGCGGCTTCAAGTTCGAGTCCGTGAAATCGAGAATGATCTGGCCCGAAATCAACAGCGACCCCAGTTTGATTTGACAGCGTTGTATCGGCTCAGTGGTATCAGCGATGAGTATCAAGATGCGTTTGACCAAATTGGTCAGGCTCAATATGCAAGTTGGTCTGCCGGATTCTTGTTCTCCGTTCCATTGGGGAACCGAGCCGCCACTGCGAGGCACCTCGCTGCTGAGCAGCAGTTAGCTAAAGAACGTGCTTTACTACAGCAACAAGTTCAGAACGTATCCACGGAGCTGGCAAACATTCTGAATGATATGGCGGCCACCTGGGCGGAGTACGAGCAATCGATCAAGCAAGTGAGCGAGGGTGAAGACTGGGTCCAAACCGCGCGGTTGCGGTTCAATTCACCTCCACCTGCGGGAGATCAGGGTGGATGGCTGATTGTGGCATTGAACGACTACCAACTCGCTCTTCGAAGCAATATCGAAGCATTAACAAATTCGGCTCGACTACTCGCTCGCTACAATGCCTTGCTAGCTCGACTGCATGAAGCCCAAGGAACACTCTTAGACCGTCGACTAGTTCAACTCGATCAAGATCCGGTGGTCGAAACCCAGTCTTATTTGCATGAATGGCTGCATCAGCCAAGCCTTGACGGACAGCATCAGACACAAATGATCACTCGTAGTCCCGAACCGCACATGAACACTCTACCTCCTGCTAGTTCACAGCTCACACAAGGCTGGTCAGACTCGTACCGCTATTAGAGTTGCAGTCGGTGTGATCGTCCGATGCGAGACTACCACCAGAACTCGGTTCTGACATACTTCAGAACTTTGTTAGCTAGTAAACTGCCTAATGCGGTTTCATCTCTTGAGATCCGAGCGAAACCCGTCATCCCGGTTTTGAGTTCACCGTCGGGATTGTCGACCCCACAGTAGACCGTAAAAGTGTTCGTTTTTGGGGCGGGTTGCTGACCGATCATATCGGGGGCAGCCATCGTCGGCGCAATTTTCTCCACGCGAGCCTCGACGAGATCAAACGGCAACGAGCGAGCCTTCATCTGCACCTGTTGTCCGACTTCCAGGCCCGCGACATCTTCCTCTGGCACAGTGATTTCAATGCGGGCATTCTCGATGTTCTCGACAATGCAAACCAAGCCGCCTTTCAACACAAGCTGACCATACTTTTCCTGCATATGAGGAGTCGCGATTACGCCACTCACGGGCGATACAATCACAAGCTTGGTTTGCTCGGCTTGGAGGAAATCAAGCTCTGCCTGCAGTCGTGTCAACTTGGCTTGTTCAGCTTGAATATCTTCAGTGCGACTGCCTGCCTCTAAAAGAAGTTGCTCGGCTTTTGCGGCTGCAAGTTCATGCTGACGACGTGTCAACTCCGCCTCTGCTGCGCGAACACCTTGCATTTTTCGAGAATCATATCGCGACTGAGCTTGTTGCAATTTGGCATCGACCACCATCGCCTTCATCCGCTCGGCACGATACTGTTCACCAGCCATCGCTCCTTGCTCATAGAGTTTTTGAGACCGTGTTAGCGAGGCTTGAATAAAGGACTTCTCTGCACTCTGTTGTTCAATCTCTAAGTTCAAACGTAATAGTTCTTGTTCTAATGTGATCTTCGCCCGTGCTAGTTCGTCTTCTGCATGTTGCAACCAAACTTCAGCTCGACCCACTTTCTCACGCTGTTCAGCAACAAGCTGAGGACGAGGCCCGACCCGCAATCTTGCGAGAGTAGCCGTCACTTCTTGTATCTCGGCTTCTTTACGAACAATCTGACTTTCGAGTGCCGGTGACTTGAGTTCGACGAGCACATCTCCGGATGCAATCACATCGCCTTCTTCGACATGAATCTTGTGAAGAAAGCCTTCCACTTCCGAGTGAATTTCCACTCGCGTGGCTGGCCGCACAACAAATTGCCCTTTCGCCGTGCGGTTCCAAGGGACAAACACGAGCATAGCCGGGATTGTCAAAATCAATCCGCACCAGATGAGCGTGCGTCGGAAACGGGAACGGATCATCATAGCGAACTCACTTGCAAAGAAGCCTTTGAAGACTCGTTTCGTACCATAAGACATCAGCAAAAACACCATCAGCCAGCCTAGCCACAGCGACTTACCGTCGAATAGATCTAGCATTCCAAATAACAGAAAGTCTAGGAAAACAATGGCTGTCACCCAGACAAAGATTCCATAGATAATCAGAATGCGACCGCGAGGCTCGGGTTGGGGCCTTTCGGCTCCCCAAAGAAGCCATCGAACATGAGCCATCCAATAGGTATTAGCAGACGCTCGAAGATTGGGAATCTCTAAGAAATCACTCAGCAGGTAGTAGCCATCGAGTTTTAAGAACGGATTCAAGTTGAGTAGCGATCGTGTACCGCAGACGGAAAACAATACGAAAGCAACATGATGAATCAGACTTTCCGGGACTGTCACTCGCCATATGAAGACGGCACACGCCCAGACACAGAGATCGGCATACGCCCCGGCTAATGTAATCCAAAGCCGTCGCGACTTTTCGCGGATCAGCCAAGCATCGGAAACATTGCAATAGAAGCAAGGCATGAAGAACATCAACAACAAGCCCGCATCTGGAACTTCGCCGCCGAAATGTTTGCAAGTTAGCCCGTGCCCACATTCATGAATACAAGTGGCTAAGCAAATTGTGCCCCAAACCACAAACAAAGTGTCCCAGCCCACGGTTGATGGTACAGATGAGACCATCATTTGACGCTGATCAATCAGCACGACAACGGCTGCAATGATTAGCAGCGATGTGGTAATGAGAAACCCCGCGGACCAAACCCATCGAATCCGCGGTTCAAGCCAGCTAAAGAATCGATCGGGCCGACAAAGCGGAAGCCGGTAGAACAGCAAACTGCCTTTGCCCGGAAGTGTCCATCCTTTCAATGACTGATCCTTCGAATCGGAAGGGATATTCGTCGCTGAGGTCTCTTGCGAATCCTTTACTTTCCGCTGCACTAACCGCTGCGAGCGAACGACTTTGACAAAGTCGCGTAAGTCCTCTTCCGAGAGACTGTCATTGAACTGTTCTTGGTAGGCATCACAGATCTCGGCGGCGTTGCGATGCCCGTCTAGACTTGTGAGAAGAAAATGTTCCTCGGCTCCGAAGCGGAAGAAAGTGCCCTCGGACGGGCACTTGACGACATACTCGTTATCACCAGTCCTACGAATGACTAGGTCGGACCGAACCTGTGGCAGCCTTCGAGTCTTAGTCGACATAGAAATTAGCAGTTCACTAGATCGTGAGAGACCAGTTCGACGGATTTGTTCTCTTCAGGTGACTTCCACTTAGGAAGTGTCGGGCCTTCCAGCAGAATTTCGCGGCTCTCTTCTTCAGTCAGAACATATGCAAAGTACGGAATGCCGAGTTGTAGACAACGGGCCGCACGGTGATTGCCATCGATCAGCAAGTGTCCATGAACTTCTTCATGAGAGTTCACGGGAAACCAAACATGGCTAATAATACCTGGGTATTTCGTGTCGACGTGGAGAAGATGTTCTTTGTGAATTCTTGTATCTTCGAGTTCTAACCGAATGCTTTCCTCATCGACTTCAACCGGCGTGCGATTATCGAGCACCATATTCCGAGCCAGGCTCACATCGAAGCGGAACCGCTGACCCAAATGCTTAAAACGAAAGGTTTCTGCTCCGGATCGACAATGCCGACAGGATTTGTCTCGGTCAGTTCGCTTCTTCTGACTTTTAGAACTACCCATCATGGCCTCATGGTTTGAACTTGGAAGCATCGGTTTTGAGAGCAAAAGAGGGGGGTGAGGTTCAAAACAAAATCACTTTGTCGAAAACTTCACTCGCCCCCTAAAGCCTAACTACACAGCATCAACTAGCTATCGCCAGCAACCATTGTCTAGTAGCAAACTGAGCTACGCTTCTTGCTGGATTTCTTACTCGACTTTTTGCTGGATTTCTTGCTCGACTTTTTGCTCGACTTTTTGCTCGACTTCTTGCTTGATTTCTTACTCGACTTCTTGCTGGACTTTTTGCTCGACTTCTTACTCGATTTCTTGCTGGACTTTTTGCTGGATTTCTTGCTCGACTTCTTACTCGATTTGTTGCTAGAGCCTTTGCCCGAGGAACCTTTGCCAGACGATGCGCCGCCATGGTCATCGTCGTCACAGTCGCACCAGCCGAATGCACTCGGTGTAATGCGTTCTTCAAGTCGTTCGATTTTGAACTTCTTTGCGCCTTCTTGTTCTGCCGCCATCATGAACCTCAATGCATATCGTGGTGGATTTTTTTGACTTCTCGAGTGGAAGCCTTTCAACACTCCACTTTCGCAAGCGACGTGCCAGGAATTTCCAAATGAGAAATGTTTTGTTAACTCCTGTTTCGACAAGCACTTACACTTAACACTTCATGAAGAGCAATAAACGGGCCTGTGGTTCAAAGGAAACAGCCCGCCCCACAAATGCACATAAACCATTGTCAGCAAATAGGTTACACCAACGTTTCCCCAATCACTCAACGAGGCGTTTTGGCAACGCAGTTTGCGAAGGTCAAGAATCGATGAAGAATTTGTTTTGATGATTTCCTTTACCGTTCAAAGCCGCGATTTTCTGATGACCGAATTCAACTAACGCAAATTGAATATCGACGGCGGTCGCTTTTAGTCCGGGTTTCGTAGAGACTAGATGCATTCAGACGATATGTCGCGTTTAGGCACCGGTATCACGCAGCACCAACCGCTTGATCAAAACGAGGGCGGGACTAGAAGATCGTGACTGCTAGAGGACAACACGATGATTCAGAGAGTTCTGGATAAGCTTTCAAACCGTTTCCCTCGGTTTGCTGCCGTCCGCAAGTGGATTGCAATGAGGAAGAAGCGTTTCGTCGTTGGCTTGATGTTCGTTATGCATGTGCTAGGGGCACTGTGTTCCGTCAATGCTGTAATGTCGACTCGAACACCTCAAGGGGCGATCGCTTGGGGTGTTTCCTTGAACACATTCCCGTACTTGGCAGTCCCGGCTTACCTTGTATTCGGTCAATCGAAGTTTGATGGTTATGAATTACTTCGACATCAGCAAATGCTGAGCGAAGACCAGACCGACAATGAAGTGGTGCAATCACTCCGAGAGAAGGGGCTGTTGTTGGAAATTGAATCGCCTGAACTGCGGAGTCATCAGATTCTACTTGAGAACCTGGCGCAAATGCCGATCACACGAGCCAACGACGCTGACCTACTCATCGACGGAAAGCAAACGTTCGAGGCGATCTTTCAATCCATTGCCAAAGCCGAAGAGTACATCCTCGTGCAGTTTTACATCATGCGAGATGATGAGCTAGGCAATCGGTTGAAGGATGCACTGATCGAAAAAGCTCGCGAGGGAGTCCGGGTCTATTTTCTCACCGATGGATTGGGAAGTCGCAAACTCTCGGATGCTTATCTAAATCAGTTACGAGAGGCGGGAGTCGAGACGGCGGCGTTTTTGACGGCGGGCTCGGGGAATCGCTTTCGTGTCAACTTCCGCAACCATCGGAAAATCGTGGTTGTGGACGGCAAAGAAGCATTTGTCGGAGGACACAATGTCGGAGACGAGTATGTCGGCAAGCATCCAACACTCACTCCTTGGCGGGACACGCACGTGGGATTGCGTGGACCGGTCGTATTGGAGTGCCAAGTTTCATTTCTCGAGGATTGGCGATGGGCCAGCGGCCGAGTCCCGGAATTGAATTGGACGCCGGAGGCAGCGCCAGAGGGCGACATATTTGGCCTATGTTTACCGACGGGACCGGCAGATGGATTCGAAACTGGCACGCTAATGCTGCTAAGTCTCATCAACGCCGCCCGAGAACGAATTTGGATAGCTAGCCCGTATTTTGTGCCGGACGAACAATTTATCTCCGCATTGCAATTGGCGGCGTTACGTGGGGTCGATGTTTGTGTCATCATTCCCGAGAACAACGACGATTCGCTAGTCGACCTCACCTCGTATTCCTATCTCGTGGAACTGGAGAAGGTCGGTGTCAAACTATTTCGTTACCAACCCGGGTTTATGCATCAGAAAGTGATGCTCATTGACAATGCCACTTCGACGATTGGAACTGCGAACTTCGACAATCGATCGATGAGGCTCAACTTTGAAGTGACGATACTCCTCTATGATGTCGACTTCGCTCAGAAGGTCGAGTCGATGCTCACAACGGATCTGGAACACTGCCGACCGTTCCCTGCGAGTGACTACACTGAAAGCGGCTTGCCCTTTCGCTTTTTCGTGCGGGTCGCTCGACTGTTGTCGCCGGTCCAATGATCGTCGATGGAGTCACTCCTCGATGACACCACTGACTTGAAGCTTACTCGAACAGAATTCCGAGCGAGCCCAAGACGGCATACCCGATGAACAGCAAGTAGGAGCCGCACAGGACGAGGGCTTTCGTGCGAGTGAGTTGGCGTTTATGCCACATGATTCCAAGCGTGGAAATCGTCAACACCACGAGCAACACTCGCAGACCAACCAATCCACTCGCGGGATGTCCGTCATGAAGTAAGCTGACGGGCTGCCAACCGAGCAAATACGAGTTGACGAGCAGGGGAATCGACAAACACACGCAGATATCGAAAATGTTAGAACCGAACGCGTTGGAAACAGCGCCGGAATCGTCCCCACGCATGGCGGCTCCGATCGCCAATAAAGTATCGGGCACAGAAGAGGCAGCTGCGGCGATAATCACCGCCACGAAGAACGCCGGTACCGCAAGCACGTCAGCGGCTTGATAGGTGGCTTCCACCAGAAAGTAACAGGCCAACGCGGATACAAGCGTCGAGCAAACGATAATTGCCCAGGCCGTTCTCGCGTGCAGAGGGACTTGGAAATACCCGAAGAACACTCCGGCGTAACGGGCGTCTTCTTCTTCCTCGATTTTCAACTCACCGGCTGCATGGGCATCGATCGATCGTGTCGCCATGGTGCGAGAAATGCGGTAGCCTTCGGCCTCGACGGCTTCGATCACGGTGACTTCGGTCGATTCCACGCTGCGATCGTCTAGGTGAGCTTGAATGGCACGGACTTTAACACGGTATGCCTGAGCGTCGCGAAACAAGTGATACACATAGACCGCGTAAAGAACTAGTAGGGCGACGCCCATCCACCAACTCATCTCATCCTGAAACAGGAACACGACGAGCAACAAGTTACAGCCGACGAACCAAACTCCGTCACGCGTGATGACTTCGTCGTCGATATCAATTGTCGGACGGTTCTGGCGATAGAACGAGATCACAAGTGCGCAAAAGGCGGGAATGAGAATCATGTTATAGACGGCACTCCCGGCACAGGTGGCGATCGTCGAGCTATACCCCTCCGCACCGGCGGCTTCCATAGCTTTCGGATCACCGGGGTCCGCACTGGTCAATGCGACGATCACGAAGAACAGCCCGCTGAACAGTTCCGGCATGGAACTGGCGACGGCGTCCAATGTGGCACCCCGGACCGAACCGGGAAGATCAAACCGCTGACCGATCCACTGTGCAGCATCGGCAAACGGATCGCAGGCCTGCCAAATGACAATCGAGATGACAACAACACTGGCAACCAGAAAACCGATTTCCCAACCGGCTGCGAAGCAAATTCCCAGCACGACCAGCGCAAGTGCCGAAACGATCGGACCGGTTTTTGAAACTCGTTCACCGTCAACAGGTTCAGCGTCGGTCGCCATTCCCCACAAATCCTAATGACAAAGAGAAGGGTGCGTTCATCAAACTGAAACGCACCACATAATCGACGTGGAATGCATATCGTGTGTTTCGCATCCTCACACACACCACGAATTCACACTCACCGCGAAATCGTTGGTCACCCTAGCCTGACCAACGGTTCTGACTCGTTTCTATCTGGCGACAGCCACATTGCGGGTTTCACGCAACACACTGACTTTGATTTCGCCGGGGTATGTCAGCGTTTGCTCAACCGCTTTGGCGATGTCTCGTGCCATTTTCGCTGCTTCACGGTCGTTGACTTGGCGGGCATCGACAACCACGCGAATCTCGCGTCCGGCTTGAACGGCGTACGATTGACTAACGCCCGGAAAACCATTCGCGAGCGCTTCGAGTTCTTCCAAGCGACGAATGTATTTTTCCAGCGTTTCCCGGCGAGCACCGGGACGGGCAGCGGAAATGGCATCGGCAGCCGCGACAAGCACCGTATAGATGTGCTCGACACGAATGTCGTCATGATGCCCCAAAGCCGCATGCACGACTTCCGGTCCTTCGCCATATCGCTTGAGCAACTCCGCCCCGACTGCAGGGTGACCACCTTCCATCTCATGGTCGGCGGCTTTCCCAATATCGTGGAGAAAACCACATCGCCGGGCAAGAACTTCGTCGAGTCCCAATTGCTGTGCCAACATGCCGGTGAGATGAGCGACTTCGATCGAGTGTCGCCGGACGTTTTGCGAGTAACTCACCCGGAAATTCAGACGCCCCATCAAGTCGATAATCTTCTCGTGGAGACCGGGAACATTGGCTTCCTGAGCAGCTTCCAGACCGAGTTGCCGGATGTGCTCGTCCATCTCCTTCTGAGTTTCCGCCACGACTTCGTCGATCCGACTCGGGTGAATTCGCCCGTCCTGAATCAACGTTTGCAGCGAGAGTTTCCCGATCTCACGACGCACCGTATCAAAAGCGGAGACAATGACGACGCCCGGCGTATCGTCGACGATTACATCAACACCTGTCGCCTTCTCGAACGCACGGATGTTGCGACCTTCGCGACCGATGATCCGGCCTTTCATTTCGTCATTGGGAATGTCCACGCTGGAGACCGTCGTTTCCGACGTATGAGCAGCTGCGTAGCGTTGGACAGACATCACCACGGCTTCGCGGGCTTGCCGATCGCAGGTTTCTTTGAGTTTGGCTTGGTGCTCTAAAATCAACGCACCGGTTTCATTGGCAAGTTCCCGGCCGAGTTGCTCTAACAGCAACGAAGTGGCGGCTTCCTGACTGAGCCCGGTGATTTTATAGAGTTGTTCTTGCTGTTCCTTCACCAACGCTTCGAGATCACGCTCGCGGTTTTCGACAACCTTTGTCTTCTCGTCGAGTCGCGATTGTCGGGTTTCCAACATTCGCTCGCGTTTGAGATAGTCTTGGGCTTGCTCGTCGAGTGTGGACTCACGCTTCTCAAGCCGCCCTTCTAATTTGCGAAGTTCGTCGCGTGTTTGGTTGAACTCCTTCTCGACTTCCTTCCGTCGTTCAAGCAGTTCTTTCTCGAAGGCCAACTCTTTGCTGGTTCGTGTGTTAGCGGCCTCTGTCTCGGCATCTTTGATGATTTGTTCGCGGCTGCGGTAGGCCTCGCCGCGACGGGCTCGGTCAAAGAAGTAGCCAGCAGCTCCTCCCAAGACCAAACCGATGACAATTCCGATGGCAATTTCCATCCCAGTATTCCTTTGGCGTTATTCACGAATCCTCAGCCAATGGGTTCGACGAACTCGTCAAAATCGTAGGTGCTTGTTGCTCGTGTTCGACCATTCGGCATCGTTGAGAACTCGAATGTCGTTCGCAAGCTTATCGCCATGCGAGCGGAATTCTTCGCTCCCCTCAACGGGAATGAAAGTCGCATCAACGGTGAAGACGCATCAGGCAGATTGGATGGGAGGCAGCTGTAAAACGCGACCGGCGCTGCGTCGAACGAGAGGAAACCGCATTCGCGAGCGGTTTTCGAGAATTGAAAGCATTTCCGTGACGCTGCAAGATCCACGTCGGGCAGACGGGGAGATCGGCAATCTACTCCGAAACCAGGTGCAGATCGCAGGCCGAGTTAACGTTGTTTGAGCCGAATCGGCCCAAACCAATTGGCGGAAGTTTGTTTCATTCGCCGGTTCGAAATGCGTGGTCGTCACTGGGACGGAATACGCAACGCGAGCCCGGTTGCAATTGCTTGACAAAAGAAGCTTTTGCCCATCTTCCATGACTGCCGCTGGGGACTGCACGCGTGGTTGACCGAACCAACCGTTACGAGCAATTGCCCAAGCCATTCCAATCAACACGCATGCCGAAGTCGTGTAGATCACACGCCCCGGAGCGCGGAACTTCCCGCCAGCGAGAGGCGTTGCGATTTCAGTCGCGTCCCCTTGCGCTTTATCCGTTAACCGTCTTGGTTGTTCAACGGAACCGAACATATCTCGACTCGTGCGACACAAGGCCGAGCGTTTTGAACCCAAGACGTTTCCGTCTCGGTATGCAAACCCACCGTCCCCGCATCAGTGCCCTCTTGGTCGTGACGACTTTGAGGATTCCTGTCATTTTGTTGTTGACGCCCAAACGGTGACAGGAAAGACAGAACGTCCCTCTGATCTGAATTGGAGAATTCACCAGGAAATCCAATGAATTCGGCCGAGATACATCAATCGGAAGGGAAGGCCCGCTTTCTCCGTCACTGCGCAGGCAGAAACGCACGCGTATCGTACCATAGCAAACCAACTGGTCAACCGTCCGGGCGGTTTCCTGAATTGTCGAGGCCACGCGACAGTTTCCGCAACGCACAATCGAGCAATTTTCAGCAGAATGTTACGTGCTTTAGACAGGATGGTAACTCTCATGGTGAAGCCGAACCGTTTCGCTGTATAATGTTATGAGTTCCACTGCGACCGACCGTGTTGCTGCACGACTCCGTGCTTGACGGGGTCCAGTCGTTGAGGAACAATTCAGCCCGGAGTGATGGTAAGTTGCTGTTATTCCTCAGAACAACCACGGAATACTCCTCTGAAGAGAACGAATCATGCAGAAATTGAAACAAGGGATTCACAACTTCCGCGAAGACACGTTCGTCCAAATGCAGGATGTCTTTGAGGAGTTGGCGCACGGACAAAACCCCGAAACGCTGTTCATCACGTGTTCGGACTCTCGAATTAACCCGAATCTGCTCACGCAAACTCAGCCTGGTGAGCTGTTCATTCTGCGTAATGCGGGCAACATCGTGCCGCCACACGGTGCCGGGAACGGCGGGGAGGCTGCGACCATCGAATACGCAGTCGCCGCTCTAGGTGTGAAAGACATCATCATTTGTGGTCACTCTCACTGTGGAGCGATGACCGGTCTGTTGAACCCGGATAGTTTGGCGTCTATGCCGACAGTGAAAGCGTGGTTAGGACATGCCGAGACCACCGCTCGCATCATGCAAGATAACTATTCCGATCTGTCCGGCTACGAACTGATTGCGACCACGGTTCAAGAGAATGTCTTGGTGCAGCTAGAGAACCTGCGAACTCTTCCCGCAGTTGCCTCACGATTGGTGAAAGGCGACTTGCATCTCCACGGTTGGGTTTACAAATTCGAGACCGGCGAGGTCTTCGCTTACGATGCCAAAGCCGGACAATATGTGGCCATCGCCGATTACAAGGAGAACGACGAAGTTCCCGCAAAACGCTTGACCAGTACGCCAACAATCTGATGTTGAACACATGCTGGCATCGATAAACAGCCAACTCAGTTCCGTCGGCGGGATGGCGGTCCTCGCTGTGCTTGTTATCGCTGTTTGGCTGCTACTTAGTCCGCGGTCCCTCTTTGTGATACGGTTCCGTGAGGGTACGGCCCGTGTCACCCGCGGCAAGGTTGCTTCGAGTTTCGTCAGCGAAGTCGAAAATATCTTGCAACGAGCGGGTGTTTCCTCAGCAACGATTCGTGGCGATATTCACGGGGCGAATCGCGATATCAAACTCCGCTTTTCACACGCCATTCCGCCACCCGTGCGACAACAAATCCGCAACGCATGGCAGTGGGGCTAGGATTGAAAATGTGGGGCGACATGGCTCTGAAAGTCATGGTTTTTGATCGGTTTCCCGAATCACACTCTCGCCCCTGACAATCCATTCTAATACCCAGCGGCTTGGCCGTGTTTGCGTGGATCGCTCGCCGCACGCAGCCCATCTTTCGTTCGTTGGGCGACTTGGCAAATGGCTAACGCACTTCGACGCTCAACGACGTGCCCCCGCTCTTTCATTGACACCTGAATCTTCTCCATCAACGGGCCTTCGGCGTATAACACGTCTGGGAGCCATTGGTGGTGAATGCGTGGTTGACGAACTGCCGCCATCGGGGCGAGACCAAAGTTCTCCACATTCAACATGACCTGCAGGGTCGTGCTGATAATCCGCGGACCACCAGACGCACCTAAAGCCAATGTGGCTTTGCCATCTCGAACGAGGATCGTCGGTGACATGCTCGACAGCGGACGTTTGCCCGGTTCGGGAGAGTTGAATTCCGATTGAATCAAACCAAATGCGTTCGGCTTTCCGGGAATCGCGGTGAAGTCGTCCATCTCATTGTTGAAAACTACCCCGAGTGCCGGGTCAACCACCATACTACCAAAGTAGGTGTTGACCGTTTCCGTACAGGCCACTGCGTTGCCCTCGGCATCCATCACCGAAAAGTGACTCGTCCCTGCATCGTCGCGGAGCCAAAATCGCCCATAATGCGATGGCGGGTATGTTTGTTTCGGTGAAATTCGTCGGGCCAATTCCGCGGCATAGGCCGAACTTGTCAGCGTTGCGGTGGGAACATGGGTGAAATCCGGATCGCCGAGGTAAGCAGCGCGATCGGCGTAGGCGTGCTTCATCGACTCCGTCAACAACTGCAAATACTCAGGGCTGTTATGTTCGACGCTGCCCAATTCGGTGTCGGTCAGCTTCGCAGCGGCGGTCAGAATGTTCAATGTCTCGAGCAAAGCGATCCCCCCGCTCGACGGAGGTGGCATGGTATGAATTTGGGACTCGCCGAACTCTCCTCGTACCGGCTCACGCAATTTTGGTGTGTACTTTCCGAGGTCGTCAGCCGTGACGATCCCGCCAGCGAGTTGAACGGTCTGTGCAAGTTGATCCGCACTTTCGCCACTGTAAAACCCTTCCAGACCATCATCCGCAATGCGTTGTAGGATCGTCAGTTGTGGCGAATAGAACCGCGAATCATTGCCCCAGAGTTTTCCCTTGTTGAGATAAAGGTCGTACAAAGAGCGGAATCGAATTTTCCATGTTGGGTTCTCTTCGAATCGCCCCAACATCGTTTTCTGGATCGACCGCATGTGCTCATCGACTTCGACGCCATCGCGGGCATAACGAATCGCCGGGGCGAGCACGGTTTTTCGGTCAAGTTTGCCATAGAGTTCGTGCACGGTCAGCAATCCCGCCACAGTTCCCGGCACACCAACGGCAAGCCCGCCGTTTTGACTGGGGAAGGGGACGGTATTGTCGTTTGCCAAGGCGTCGACGAACATATCGGGATGACTCTTCGATGGAGCCATTTCGCGATAATCGTAGGCGAAACTTTTCTGTTGTTTGGCATCGTAAAACACCAGAAACCCGCCGCCACCGATGCCGCAACTTGAAGGTCTGACAACAGATAACGCAAATGATGTGGCCACGGCCGCATCGATCACGTTTCCGCCTTGCTTGAGCATTTCCACTCCGGCGGCACTCGCCAACGGATGATCAGCCGCCACAACGCCGTTCTGATAGACCGGTTCAGTTTCGGCCCCCTGAACGCTCGGGACAAGCAATAAGCTAACGACGATGACCGCGATCAGGCGGCTTTTGCAAACATTTGGACGCATCCAATTGCTCCGTTGCATGGTTGGATTCAAACTTGGATCCTTTCTCGAACACATCTTTCCCGAGGACAAACCTGTCCGCACGGTCATTCGCTCATTATACTCTACCAAAGACGTGAACCGAATCCTCCGCATACTGTCTCCTGGGGAAAACCGGTTCGGACTGCGTCATGATGCAAAGTACGGGTGAATCGAGAATGCTGACGGAAACCACGGAAACAATCGCACAAACCGGGACTGATCAACCCACATGCCGAATGGTCACGTTGGGCTGTAAGGTGAATCAGTATGAGACGCAACTCGTCAAAGAGGCTCTCATTCAGAACGGTTACCGCGAAGCGAGCGACGACGAACCCGCCGACCTGTGCGTGGTCAATACATGCACCGTAACGAATACCGGCGATTCGAAAAGCCGCCAGGTGATTCGGCAACTCGCCCGGCAGAACCCTGGCACACGCACTCTTGTGATGGGTTGCTACGCGACACGCGACCCGAAAACCGTCTCCGATCTGCCAAACGTCTTCGAAGTCGTAACTAACAAGCGAGAGCTACCGGATGTGCTCGATCGCATGGGCATTGTCGATATGCCCGCTGGAATCAGTCATTTCGACGGTCGAAAACGCGCGTATGTCAAAGTGCAAGACGGCTGCATCCTGAAGTGCACGTATTGCATTATCCCCAGTGTTCGCCCGGGTTTACAAAGCCGATCGCCAGAGGACATCGAAGCGGAAGTCCGCCGACTGGTGGACAATGGGTACAAGGAAATCGTGATCAGCGGGATTCACGTCGGTCATTACGGCGTGGATACAACGCGAGGGAAATCCGGGTTGCCCCCGTTTCGACTTTGGCATCTGTTCCGCAAGCTTGACCGGATCCCCGGCGACTGGCGAATGCGACTTTCCAGTGTCGAGACGGCAGAAGTCAACGACGACTTCATCCATGCCGCCGCCGATTGCGAACATCTCTGCCCGCAGTTTCATCCCGCATTGCAAAGTGGGTCGGACACTGTTCTCCGGCGGATGCGGCGACGTTACTCCGTCGAGCGGTTTCTCGAAAAACTTGAGAGAATGCGGGAAGTGCTTGGGAACGTGGCATTTACGACGGACGTCATCGTCGGTTTCCCGGGCGAAACCGAAGAGGAATTCCAGGAAACAATGCAAGCCTGTGAACGGGCCAAGTTTATGAAGATGCACCTCTTCCCGTTCAGTGCCCGTAAAGGAACCAAGGCGGCAGATTATACCGATCAGGTCTCGCCGGAAGTTCGAAAAGACCGAATGCAACGACTATCCGCGCTCGAACGAAATCTCGCAATGAGGTATTATACATCTCTGATCGGGCAGCCACTACAAGTATTGGTCGAACGCCCTGTTGCAGACCGACCGGGTTGGGTTCGGGGAACGGATCGAACATACGCCCCCGTCGAGTTACCTGGCAACGAGAGCGATATCGGCAACTTTGTGATGGCAGTCGGCGAAGAAACATGTCAAGATTCTTTGATAGCAGATCGATTGACATCGCCAACTTCGAACTTGGAATTGTCGTAAGCTAACAGGACAAACCGTGGACGACTTCGGCAGTTTTGTTTCTCACTACTTTCGCTTCCGCTTTCATCGTGATGGTGACGTGGTCGTGGCGGTGTGTACGCAGTCCAAATTGTCCGAGGAAGAGAACATCGAGTCGGTCGGGCACGAATTGATGACGTTGATTGAAAAATACGGCTGTCGTCAGCTTATCGTCGACTTGGGTGAAGTCCTCTACGTGACCAGCTCGATGCTGGGAAAACTGATTCGTGCGCATCGGCAGATGCATCGTGTCGATGGGGTTATGGTGCTGGTGAGGCTGACGCCCACTGTTCTGGAAACCCTCGACACCAGTCGATTGATCGACTACTTCAACGTCGCGGAGAATGACGAAGCGGCTTTGAAGTATTTCGATGAAACGGACACCGAATCCGACGACGCTGCAGCCAACGAATAAGGACGAGCCAACGTGCTGATTGCGATCGAAGGTATCGACGGGTCCGGCAAAGGGACCCAAGCCGCACGGGTGACACAGCGTCTTCGCGAGCAAGGTCGGTCCGTCGAACTCCTCAGCTTCCCGCGGTACGAAGCCACTTTCTTCGGCGGGGCGGTGGGAGATTTTCTGAACGGGAAATTCGGCAATTTGGACGAGGTTCACCCGTTCCTGGCGTCGCTGTTATACGCAGGCGACCGTTTCGAATCCCGAGACGTATTGCAAGCCGCGCTCGATGCCAACGACGTGGTCGTGTTGGATCGATACGTCGCTTCGAACATTGCCCATCAAGGAGCGAAAGTAACCGGTGACGAGCGTCAGCAACTCATCAAAGCCATCCAACACCTCGAGCACGAAATCTATGGCCTACCGCATGCTGATCGCACGATATTGCTGAACTTGCCGGTCAATGTCGCCCAACAATTGATCGCGAAGAAAGCCAAGCGAAGCTACACCGAAAAGGCGGCCGACTTGCAAGAGGCTGACGGGATTTACCTTGGTAAAGTCCAAGAGGTCTACCAAGAACTCGCAAGCCATAGCAACACGTGGAGGACCGTCGAATGCGTTCAAGCAGGTGAACTGCGAACGCTCGACGAGATCACAAACGACCTTCTCGAACACCTCTAAACCGTTCTCAGAGAGAAACTCATGCAGCGACTCACTTCCCGATCGTGCTTGGCAGTCCTGTGGTGTTTCTTTTCGGTCGCGGTGATGCCGCGTCTGACACTGGCGGAAGAGAAGTCTCGAACGGTCCGGAATCTTGAGTTTGCTGTCCTCGATGGACACAGCTTGAAACTCGACTTGCATCTGCCGGATGCAGACGACGCACCGCTCGTCGTGTGGATTCACGGGGGCGGTTGGCGAAATGGCAGCAAAGAGCGGTGTCACGTCGGTTGGCTCCCAGAACACGACTATGCCGTTGCGAGCATCTCTTATCGACTCACAGACAAAGCCAGTTTCCCCGCTCAAATTCACGACTGCAAAGCGGCCGTGCGATGGTTGCGAGCGAATGCCGACAAGTACGGCTATAACACCGAACGAATTGCCGTGGCTGGTTCGAGTGCCGGTGGACATCTCGCGGCGTTACTCGGAACAACGTCCAACGTCAAAGAACTTGAAGGCAACGTCGGTGGGAATCTCGAACAGCCTTCGAATGTTAATGCCATCGTCGATTACTTCGGGCCGACCGATTTCGTCCTACGCACGAAGACACAACCGCAAAAGACCGTACCCAAGAACGCCCCTGTTTCGTTATTGCTCGGTGGACCAGCGGACGAAAAAGTCGAGGTGGCACGCTTGGCGTCACCGGTATCTCATGTGACTGCAGATGATCCACCGCTGCTCATCTTTCATGGCAAGAAAGACAAGACCGTCTACATTGGCCAATCCGAACGGATTGTCGAGGAATATCAAAAGGTGAAACGTCCGGTCACGTTGCACGTTCTCGAAAATGCCGGGCACGGGGGTCAGGCATTTTATAGTGGAGCGAGTCGGGAAGTTCTGGTGCGTTTCCTCGACCAGCATCTCCGTCCGGGAAACGAGTGATTATCCATCCTCGGCAGTGATCGTCACGTTCACGCTTTTGAAAGCCGGAGTTTTCGAGAGCGGATCAACCGCTCGTGAAATGAGCACGTTCGATTCGGGATAATACATCACCGCCGTGCCACTGCGAACGTCGAACGCTCTTGCCAGAATGTTCCGCATTTCGCCGGTATCGCTTTTCACGCAGACACGTTGATCGGGTTTCAGACCGAGTTGTTCGATGTCTTTCGGATTGAGCAAGATGACATCACGACGTTCCTGTCCGCGGTACAGGTCCTCTTCGTCGTAAACGACGGTATTGAACTGGCCTTCCGAACGGATCGACATCAACCGAAGTTGTCCATCGCCAAATGCGGTTTGCGGAAGTGGTACGGCGTGAAACTTGGCCTTGCCACTTTCGGTTGGGAATTTGTACTCGTCCACGGCTCGTCCGGGAACGTGGAACTCGGATTTGGTCTCGTCGATGTTGCCGACTGCGTCGTATTCGGGAATGAGTTCCCCCATCAATTTCCGCACGGCGGCATGGCTTTCCATATCCGACCAGGCGACCGGACTACCGTCGGTTCCAAACAATCGCTGGCCAATCTCGCAAAGAATCGAAACTTCGCTGCGTGGACCGTCATATCGACTTGGTCCGCCCTCACTATACCGCACGAAACTAAACATCGATTCCTGCGTTGTCGGCTGGGGTTCTTCGTCACGCGGGAGGACGGGCAGAACAATCGTTTCGCGACCGGTCCCCCAAGCATGCCCAGTGTTCAAGGTTGTCGAGAGATAGACAACCTGGTCGATTTTCTCCATGGCATTGGCGGCGAACTGCGAGTCGGGATTGCTTCCGAAGAGATTGCCCCCCAGACAAAATGCCGCATCGATTTCCCCACGACCGGCGGCCTCCATACAGGCCATTGTATCGTAGCCGGGTGATGAGGGCGGCGTGATGCCGAGTCGATCTTCGAATCGTTCCAGCATGGCTTTTTTCAGGGTGGGAGTCACGCCGACGGACCCCATACCTTGCACATTGCTATGACCGCGAATTGGCATCACGCCCGCACCACGACGCCCGACCATCCCCCGGAGGAGCAGCAAATTCGCGATCGCTTGCACCGTCTGCGTGCCATGCAAATGATGCGTAACACCCATGGCCCACCCAATCACCACGTTCTTCGCCGAGAGATATTGATCGGTGATGTGGTCGATCGTCGCTCGATCCACACCGCTACCCGCGACGATATCGTCCCAGGACAGTTGCTCAAGTTGTGTCCGAAGCTCGTCGAATTGCTGCGTGTGTTCTTCGAGGAACTGCGAGTCTTCTCCGCCGCGTTCCAGGACCGCTTTTGCAATCCCCGCGAACAAGGCCAGATCACCACCGCAAGACGGTTGGATATAATCGGTGGCAATCTTCGATCCGAAGAACAAACTTCGCACATCGCTGGGCACGCTGAAATTGACCAACCCCAATTCTCGCAGCGGATTGATCACAATGACCTTGCCACCGTTCCGCCGAAGTTGCATCAGCGAACGCATCAAACGCGGATGGTTCGAAGCCGGGTTGGCTCCGACGAGAATGTAAAGATCACTGTGCTCCAAGTCTTCCAAACGCACCGTACCCGCACCCGTGCCGATACTGCTCGAAAGCCCGACGCCACTGGCTTGATGACAGTAGTAAGAGCAGTTGTTGACGTAGTTCGTTCCGAAGAGTCTCGCCATGAGTTGCAGCAAGAACCCGGCTTCGTTCGAGGAGCGTCCACTGGCGTAGAAGAAACTTTTCTCCGGACCGGCGGACCGAAGTTTCTCAGCGATTCTGTCGAAAGCCTCGCTCCATTCGATTGGTCGGTAGTGCTGCCGATCGCCGTCGAGAATCAGCGGTTGAGTGAGTCGGCCGGAGTTCTCTAACTGTCTTGGGGAGAGACTTCGCAGTTGGTTCAGAGAGTACTTTTCGAAGAAATCGTCCGTGATCGCCGGCTGTAAATCGGAGGCCATCGCCTGAAACGACTTTTTGCAGACTTCGGGGAAATGGCCACCTTCGTTGACCATGCCTCCCAGTTGACCGCCCATCCCAACTGCGCACGTTTTGCAGGTGTTTTTGGAACGCACTCCGTCCCACATGCGTCGCCAGCCAACACGTCTCGCCAGCTTCAAGCTATAAGCGATCGCTTTCCATCCCCCACCGCGTTTGGGTGTTCTCATTCGGTCGAAACCTTTGTTGTCAGCGGAACGACTGCTGAATTGTTCGTTGGATACACATGCCAGGCGAGACTCGATACTGGTCCGATTACGGAGCGTTAGAGAGTAGGTCGCGAGAGGTCGCAACTTTTCTGGCGTTTGTTGGTTATCGAGAGAAGTCGATCAGGTCAAAATCTCGTGGATGACCCGCGCGGGTTCCGTTCCGGTGAGGCTTTGGTCGAGCCCTTGATAACGGTACGTGAGTCGTTCGTGATCGATTCCCAATTGGTGAAGAATTGTTGCAGACATGTCACGGATATGCACGGGGTTTTCGACGATATTGTAGCTGTAGTCGTCGGTTTTCCCGAACTCGAATCCGCGTTTGATCCCGGCGCCTGCCATCCACATCGTGAACGACCGACCGTGATGATCGCGGCCGTGGTTATCTGCTGTGAGTTGGCCTTGTGAGTAAATTGTGCGTCCGAACTCACCACCCCAGACGACGAGGGTATCTTCGAACATGCCGCGTTGTTTCAGGTCTTTGATCAGAGCAGCGGCCCCTTGGTCGATGGTGTCGCATTGCCCCCGAATGAGTTTTGGCAGACTCCCGTGTTGATCCCAACCGCGGTGGAACAACTGAATGAAGGGCACGCCGCGTTCGGCCAATCGACGGGCAATGACACAGTTCCGCGCGAAACTTCCCGGTTTCTCGGCGTCGGGACCGTAGAGTTCGTAGGTCGATTTCGGTTCGTCGTTCATCTCCATCAGGTCGGGAACCGATGTCTGCATGCGGAACGCCATTTCGTATTGGGCGATTCGCGTTTGCGTTTCCGGGTCGCCGAACTCCTCGAAATGTTGCTGATTGATTTTGGCGATACGATCAAGCATTCGCCGGCGAAGTTTGCGGTCGATCCCTGGCGGATCGTTGAGATAGAGAACCGGTTCCGCTCCCGCCCGTAACGCCACACCTTGATGCTTCGAGGGTAGAAATCCGCTACCCCACAATCGCGAATACAATGCCTGTTTTTGTCCGGGCCCTTTGGAGATCATCACGATGTACGCGGGGAGATTCTTGTTCGGGCTGCCCAGACCATAGCTGATCCACGCCCCCATTGTCGCTTTTCCCGGTTGTTGAAAACCGGTGTTGATAAACGTGATCGCGGGGTCGTGATTAATGGCTTCGGTATGCACCGACTTGATGATCGTCATGTCGTCCACAACACTCGCGACGTTCGGCAGTATTTCGCTGACCCACGTCCCGTGCTCGCCATGTTGTTTGAACTCGAACATTGGCGCGACGACCGGAAACGACTTCTGGCCGGACGTCATGGTGGTGATACGTTGATCGCCACGCACGGAATCGGGAAGTTCTTTGCCGTGATGCTCGCGGATTTCAGGGTGATAATCGAAGGTATCGATATGCGATGGCCCACCCGCCATGAACAAATAAATGACTCGCTTCGCCTTCGGAGCGAAGTGCGGCAGCGAAGGCAACCCGCCGTTTGCCGCTGCGGACATCGCGGGGGAATTACCGGCATGAGCCGCCGACATTCCAGCGGTTCCCATCAATGACGCAACAGCCGCTGCACCAACCGGACGTGTGGCGTCCATGAGTAACGATCGGCGTGTCAGGTTGCGTTGATATTCCAAGAATGGATTCATGTTTGCGCTTATCCCGTTTGGTAGGTTGTCTGCAATTCGCGTTAGCCGCGTGTCACGGTTTGATCGAGGTTGAGAATCATGCTCGTCACGATCGTCATCGCTGCTTGTTCAGCTGGTGGAATGGTTTCATCACGCGGAGATTCGCCAACAGCGAGCAGTTTCGTCGCGCGTTCGTGATCGCTCGTGAATGCCGCAAATTCTTCTTCGTAGGTTTCCCGCAACAGTTGAAGGACGGAAGCCGCCGGCCGCACGCCGGTCGCAAGTCGATAGGCATGTACGATTTGCTCGTCTACCTTTTCCCCGCCATCACGCATGGCCCGAGCTGCCAACACGCGGGCCGCTTCGACGAACTGGGTGTCGTTCAGCGTGACTAACGCTTGCAAAGGCGTATTCGTTCGCGAGCGTTCCAGTGAACACTGCTCGCGAGTGGGAGAATCGAAAATCGTCATCGCCGGTGCAGGGGCAGATCGTTTCCAATATGTGTACAGACTGCGACGATAAAGATCGTGGCCATGATCTTGCACGAACCGGACATTGCCACTCAAACTGACTTCGTTCCAAAGCCCCGGCGGCTGATACGGTTTCACCCCCGCGCCACCAACTTCCTTCACAAGCAGACCGCTGGCAGCTAGGGCGTTGTCCCGGATGAACTCCGCTTGCAGCCGGAATCGTGGGCCACGCGCGAGAAGTTTGTTGTCAGGATCGGCACGAAGTAGTTCTGGCGTCATGCGTGTGGTTTGGCGGTAAGTTCCGGACATCACCATCTGCTTCAGCATGCGTTTAATGTCCCATCCGCTTTCGACGAAATCGACAGCAAGCCAATCGAGAAGTGCAGGGTGCGTCGGCCATTCACCTTGGGCACCGAAATCGGCAAGCGTCTTGACGAGGCCACGCCCGAAGAGCATCGCCCAATAACGGTTCACCGTTACGCGGGCCGTCAACGGGTGATTGGGGTTCGTCAACCAACGAGCGAGACCTAGTCGGTTGGCTTCGACACCTTCCGGCAGGGGTGGCAACACGCTGGGCGTTCCCGGCTCGACGGGTTGATCTTTCTTCGGCGACGAATAATTTCCGCGGTCTAGCACGAATGTCGTTCGCATTTTCGGAACGTCTTGCATCACCATGACATCGACGGCGGGCTTGGACAACTCCGCGATCTTGCTATCGAGTTCGGCAATTTCAGTCGTCAACTTTTGATAGGTTTCGTCCACACTCGTCAGGAAATGCTGTTTGAGCGTGTTGGTCTCGGCTTCGGTTCGGTCCTCTGCGTTTTTCACGAGTAGCGGTGTGATCGGATCACTCCCGGCAAGGGCCGCGACTTCGATCTCGGACAGGGCACGCGGGTAAACTCGCACATCGTCGATCAAACCTTTATACGGTGAACCAGGATTACGACGCCCGAGATACAACGGCACCTTGGTGCGAATGGTATCGGTGAGCCGATCTTGTTCGACGTCCAACTCTTGCAGTTTGCCGTCGAAGTAGACTTTCACTCCACTCGCTTTGCTGGAGCCGTCATACGTGACGAACACATGTCGCCATTCGTTCGGCTTGAGTTTGCCCTTCGTCCGAACTTTGAGCGAGTTCGACGGCCAAGTGTTGATGAGATGAATCTGAGCGATCCCGCCGGCAATATGCAAATCGAATCCGCGGTGACCGTTGCCGTCATTCATCCTGGCAATCGGTGCTCCGGTCGGCGCCCCATTAGGTTTGATCCAACAACCGTAGGAGAACTGGTCCGTCCGTTCGAAATCACCGACGCCGTCGTAGCCAATATAGTTGGACCCGTTGCAATCGAATGCCTTACCGGATTTTCCATCGGACCACTTCGCCGCCCCTTGAATCTTTCCGGCAGCATTCTCGGTAATCAAGTTCGTCGGTGCTTCGTCAAGTGGCGCATGAAAAGCCAACCCGCCGGGTAACAACGGGGCATCGTTGGCTTGCTTCGACGCATCCGCCAGCCAAGCTTCGAACTGTGGTTGAATCGCAGCAGCATGTTGTTCCCGCTGCTTGACAAGAGCTACTTTCCGTGGCTTGAGTTTCTCTGCTTCGGCAAGTTTGATCTCATCAAACAGATCGACTTTCGGCGTTTGATTCCCGTTCCGCGTTTGCATTCCGGGATCGGCCGCCTGATTGAAATAGGCGAAGTACTGGTAGTACTCTTTTTGGGAAATCGGGTCGTACTTGTGATCGTGACACTGAGCACATTCCATGCTCAACCCTAGCCACACCATCGAAGTCGTCTTAACGCGGTCGACGGCATACTCGACGCGATATTCCTCGGCAATAGCCCCGCCTTCGTCGGTAGTCGCATTGTTTCGCAGAAACGCCGTTGCGACTTTCTGCTCCAAGGTTGGCTCAGGCAGCAAGTCACCGGCAAGTTGTTCGATCGTGAAGTCCTTGAACGACTTATTCGAGTTGTACGAGTCGATCACCCAATCTCGCCAAGGCCACATGTCCCGCGGACCATCGGCGTGGAAGACGCTCGTATCACCGTAGCGAGCCGCATCCATCCACATCACGGCCATTCGTTCGCCGAACTCCTGAGAAGCCAACAACCGATCGACAGCCCGTTCGTAGGCATCTTCCGACGGATCATTGATGAATGCATCCAAATCCTGAATCGACGGAGGCAACCCGGTCAGGTCCAACGAAACCCGTCGCAACAACAAGGCTTTGTCCGCTTCCGGGCTCGGCTTCAATCCCTCACGCTCCAAGCGAGCGATAATGTAAGCATCGATGGGGTTTCGGACTGCGTCCGTATGTTGCACTTCCGGGACTGGCGGTTTGACAGCGGGAATAAACGACCAATGACCTTCCCATTTCGCACCGGCTGTAATCCATTTCTGCAGAATCTCGATTTCACTCGGTTCAAGCTTCAAATGGGAATCCGCCGGCGGCATGCGGAGAGTTTCGTCCTCGGTCGAAATTCGCTCCCATGCGGCACTTTGCTTCAAACCGCCAGTGAATGCACTTCGAACACCTTCTTCGGTATCGAGACGCAGATCAGCCTCACGACTCGCCGCATCAGGACCGTGACAGGTGAAACACTTTGACGACAAAATCGCACGCACATCGCGGTTGAACCGGATTTCATGATCCATCGCATCGCCAGTTGCACCAAGTGCAAACACCAGCGACACCGCGAGCAAAAGTTCAGAGCGCATGGAAGAAGTCCCAACATTAATGAATGATTAACGAACATTCATTTTGCGTGACGTGAGATGGCTTTGCAACCCGGCACACCACTCACAACACGAACAGATGAACACACACCGCAATGAGTAAACAGAGCACAGCCACGAGATCGCGAGCACTGAATTGGTCACTTCGACGGTGACGACGAAGGAACCCGAGCAACGCACCGGTCGGACATCCATAGCGGCAATAGGCCATCGGGATGAATAAACTCGCCACGAGACCCACGATGGCAATCGTGAGCGTGGCCCATCCTGCGATTCGCCATAAGTAAGCATCGAAAGGTTCAATGTCGACCAAACTGAAATCGAGTTCCAACATGGCCACCACAACGACACCGATCAGCAAAATCGCGGGCACGAGAGACAGTCCGGTTCGTAACCAGGTCGGTAGATGCCATCGCCACGGTAAACGATTGCGGAGCAATTGCTGGGCGGCACCATGCGGACACAAATGCGTGCAGTAGATGTTTGACTTCGAAAATAACGGAACCGCGAACGCTGCAACCGTCAAAAAAAACAACCCAGCCACCGAACGCAGTGGGACACCGTTCTTCGCCCACCCGACGAGCAAAGCCTGCGAGAGCATATCCCCATTCGTCAATCCCAGGTAACCCACCAGGACGAACAGAAACGGCACACGAACCCATTTCTTCCCACGCAGCGATGTCAAGCCGATGACCAACCCCATCAAAACGACAAGCCCCGTCCCCCAATCTCGAATTGTCGGTCGCCAGGATTTCGGCTCGCTTCGTTGTGCACGTTGTTTCTCCAAAGCCTTCAAATGAGCCGCCGCCGCGACTTGCAGACTTCGAGCGATCGCCTGGCTCGACATCGTGGCCCCCGATACCCCTTCGATGCCTTGCTCCTCGAGATCTAACGCCGCGAGGCTTTTCAAAGTTGCGTCGTTGAAGGATTCCGGGAAGAAGTAATCTTCTCGCACATAACCGACGTACGATTCGTTATCGAAACTTTGACCGATGACTAGCCCCACGACTTTGTCTTCCGGGCTGAGGACGATCGTCGTCAACGTCGGTCCCTGATACCCAACCACGCCATCCGCTGCGGGTGAAGTTCGCAGCAGCGAACCAATTCGTCGATCACCCGCCAAGACATGCCAAAGTCCCGATAAATCGGCATCCGACTTTAAACCATCGGCTTCGGGGAAAAATTGCTGCACGGATTCCAGTTCTGGAGGTTCCGGAAACCGCAGTGACGACGCCGGTTGACGTCCGCCGAGTCGCTCCGAAATCGACTCGATGATGGCAACACTGGTGAGCGTCGCTCCAGAAACTGCATCGATCTCAGCAAACGGTGCCTCCTCGGATTGCCGACCGATAAATGCCTTGCGAAATGCCTCATGACGCATGACTTGCTCGACATGCTCGTCGGTATCGGCACTGGAAAGGATGGCAATGCCAGCGATGGCCCCATCCGAATTCAACCCGACCAGTACGTTGGTCGGCCCTGAAAAACCAATGTTGTCATCGGAGTCGGGAGCGGTTTGCAGGACCGAGCCAAGTCGTTCTCCATCGGCTGCTAACACATCACGAGTACCATCCGGTGAAGTCGGACCGAGTGACTGAGCCTCTGCGAAAATTGAACGGACCTGCTCGATTGCGACATCGAACCGGGCCGCTTCCGCCTGTCGCCGCGCGGCATACCGGGTGTGTTGCAGTTGGATCAAAATCACGATGGCCGCAAAGAGCCCTGCACGAACGGCATGCAACATGAAACCACGCACGACGTCATTCGACTCCCAAGAAAGTGACAAGCAAACCCCACGATGAAGCCCCCGAAAGCGGAGTTTTCAATACTTCGACGAGGCCAATTGTTCTCGAATTCCCATGAAAGAACAAGACACGGTAACTCAGTCGTCGTCGCGTTCCACTGTCTTGCGTGCAACGATCGCATTGCACATACTGCGACAACATCTTAGTCGATTTCCTCTTGGAATCGACCGTTTCAACTTCTGTTCGTCGCCTTCGCAAATTCTTTGTTTTCGGCTCGAATCTTCCGAAGCGTGACCATGCTTTGGTCGGTGCGAACTCTGTTCCAGGTGCTTTCGAATGAGAATCCCAACTCGTCCTGCGTTCTTACTAGTTCTTGGACTGGCCGTTCAGTTGCTCGCGAATTCCGCCTGGGCGTTCGATCGCGATCCCATTCGCTTAACGCATGGACCAATGCTCGGCCGGGCAAGTTCTCATTCGATGCATGTCTGGGGACGCACATCCGACCCTGGCGAATTTGTCGTTCGTTACGGCCTGACTCCCGACCGTTTGACCGAGACGAGCCAACCCGCTCAAACAACCCTCGCCCATGACAACACCGGTGTCGCGAAACTCACGAACTTGCAGTCGAATTCGCAATACCACTATCAAGTTTGGGTGAACGGCCGACCGCATGGTTTACCGGGTCAATTTCGAACATTGCCATCCGCTGACGATACGAGGAACGCCGAGCACAACCCGAAAGGCTTGTATAACTTTCGCTTTCAAATCGGATCGTGTGCCAATCAGAACCCGTTGCATGGCGGCGGACATCGGCTGCAAACTTATGAACATCTCAATAGGGATTGGGCAGACAAGGTTCACTTTCACATCATGAATGGCGACTGGCTCTATGAAGAGCTTCGCGAGTATCCCCCTGAAGCTTGGCGACTCACACAAGGTATTAAAGACTACCCGACTTCTGTCAAGGTGATGCCAACCGTCGTCGGTGTTTGGGAGAACTATAAACTCTATTTGAGTCGCAGTGCGGAACTCTCGAAGTGGCATCGCAACATGCCAAGCTATTTTACGTTCGACGACCACGAACTTGTGAACGACATTTGGGGCTCATCGGAAGCCGGTAAACGACATCGACGCACAGTCTTCCGCGACATCGGAACTTATGCTTGGTTTGACTATCTCGGTTGGGCCAACCCGATGGAACATGAGCACCCCATCCACTTTGGCCAAGGTAAAATGAAAGCGGGGAGTGACTTGCTCGTCGACCTCGACACAGATTTCACAAAGCTACCCCTGCAAGAAATGCTGAACCTCCACGTGCATTGGGGAACACCGGAAGCCGGAGTAAACGACATTCGATATGACAATGACGAAGGACATAAAAACTCTTATGTCTATGACATTGTCGAAGTCGTCGACAAGCACACGCTGAAACTCCATATGCCAGCGAAAGTCGATGACGATGTCAACTATTCGATCGGACGTCGCAGCTATGGAAAGTTTCGCGTGTCCAACTGTGAGTTCTATATCCTCGACACTCGCGGCGACCGAGACATGCATGATGTTCGTCATCGAGACAAGCCGGGCGTTTCAATGATTGGCAAACCGCAACGTGAATGGTTGCTGAAGTCCATGCGTGAAAGTGATGCCGACTTTTTCTTCGTCGTTTCCACAGTGCCGTTTATGATTCCACATAGTGGAGCCGGCGGTTTTGAGTTTGACGAAGAGAACAAAGAAGAAGCCTGGACCGGTTTCTTTGCCGAGCGAGAATTGCTAATCGACGAATGGAGCAAGCTCAATAAAAAAGTCTTCGTGATGACTGGCGACTTACACAATAGCTTCGCCATCAAAGTGACAGACGACATTTGGGAGTTTTGCTGCGGTCCTCACAATAGTGTCAATCACGTCCCGAAACTCGATGAAAGCGATCGTCCTGCCACTGGCAAATGGACGTTCGGTCCGCGTGAATGTGACATCCGCTGGAGTTCCTACATCCTCCCTGATCTTCCGAGACTTGAAAGACTTTATCCGCACTTCTGCGTTGTTCAGATCAACAATGTCTTCAACATGCCCAAAAAACTAGGCGATGAACGCTGGGTCGCCTATCCGCACCCGCAAGTCATCTTTCAATACTACGATGGTCGCACGGGAGAACTCGACTACGCCGAAGCCATATCCGTCGACCACTAGACCGTAGAACCTTCTTAGCAACTCCCCAAGTCATCTTCTCAGAAAGAACGATTTTTGCGGCACCTGATAACGCACATCGAGGTGTGGAGTCTTAAGATGTTTTGAGTGTTGAGTCAAAGACTGCAAACATGCTTCCACAAGTCCACTTGTCAGCAGGGTTCGTTCAGCCGGATAGACAGCTTCTCCTGTAAGAAACATCGTCTCCGCATGAGCCATAAGTCCCGCTGAGTAGACCACGTTCGGAGTTGGTGGTAGGTAGAAAAGTGTGGAGATCGGCCGTTCGCTCTCTTTCATTTTCGCAGCGCAAGTGAAATCCTCAACGAGTCCGTTCATCAGGAGCATCGTCGCTTTGAGTCCATCCCGATATTCGATGCGATATGCGACAGGCTCTTTGACCCACTCTCGCATTTGCTCGAGATTGGGTAATTTGTGGCTGAACGATTCGGGTTGTGCGAGGGTTTGACTTCGCGACAAGCAGGCTTCCCAAAGTTTCGGGTTCCAACCGCCAGCATCCCACGTCGGATGGTTCATTGCCTCCCAGACTGCGTCATCTTTCAAAGCCTGAACCGACGCAACACCGGTCTCACCCCCACGCCGACGTTCTGCCATGCATTGCATCATTTCCAATGCATGAAAATCGTAGATATCCGTCGGCCCGAATGCGACGCCCATGATCTCCTCGACTTCCGCTTCGTAAGGGAGGTCGATCGCGGGCATACGCCAAGTGACAGGCAACGAAGAACCGCCTTGCAGCGGAAAACCGAGTTCACGCGATGTGTCCACCATCTCTTTCGCCCAATCGAATTTCCAAGAGAGATGTTTATCGTTGAAGACTGGCACCGAACGGCCATCCGCTCGAAACACCTCTGCAATCTGGCGAAAGAAATCATAGCGGGGATACTGCTTTTGCCCGAACTTGTTGACGGGGTAATCGCCATGCTCACCAATGACAAGGACACCATCGACCGCCAGTTGCTCACCGCCATTCCGCAACGCTTCGGCAATTGATGGGAAGATTTGAAACCCGTAACGTTCAGCCCGATCGCGACTCAAATCATCGTCACCAACTTGGTCGACATAAGCGGAAACCACATCGATCGCCGGATGATGCCATGCACCTCCACGCGGATAGCCATGCATGAATCGCTCAGCCATATGCCACGAGTGCGAACGTTCTTTCCAAACCGTAGTAACAACAGCAATCCGCTTGCGAGGCGTTTGTAAGTTGGCCGCATTGAGAACGCCCGTCGGAGCCAACCAGCAAGTGGCCCCGGTAACACCAAGCACATTCAAAAAACTTCGTCTGTCAATCGTCATGAATCGTTCCGCCACGTAGTTCTGCCAAATCGGAGACACATGCAAGCGCTATGCCTTCCTGATTGTTCCGAACTCATGCGACAGACTCAAGTCCCTCGACCAGATCGAAGGAATTTCAGGTACAAACCATGTCGCCCCAAAGGAATGGTACTAGCGGCATCTGTCGAACAAGCAAATTGGGCAGCGAATCAAAGCTCTTGGTTGAAGAATCAAGTAAACCAACCGTGGGGAGTTTCAATCCTTCTGGGTTTGATAGTCGATAAGAGCCTTTGCAAACGCTCGGCCAATCCGACCATAGCACTTATGACTCCCCAAATAATGATAGGGAAAGTCGGAACCAACTCGATTCCATTCCTCGAGGTTCTGTCGCCAACCTTTGTCGAAGACCGCCTGAGCTTCCCAATCCCAATACTGGTCGGTTTTCACAACGAGGACGTTGCCCTGAAACTCGGGCAGACTTGCAGGAGCTATCTGATTCGTTTTAAACCGCTCTCGTTTCGCATTAGCACCAGCATCCCGGTCACCACCGACACCAAGTTGACCAATTACGAATGGGAGTTTCGGGGCCTTGAGATCTCGGCGAACATCCCGAATGAAGTTGGCCATATGTTCGGAATAGCTCGCCGTGTATTGCTCATTGATCATATCGTTGAACCCCTGAAACCAGACGAATCCAGCAAGTTCGACATCTCGGCCGCTCAGTTCTGGAAAATGGGAATCGAGATTCGCTAGTGTTTCCTTCACATCCTTGACCATCAGGCGATAGTAGTTCCCATACGAATCACGGATGTCTTGTTCCGTCGTTTGCGGACGTCGTTTTTGCGATTGGTTCAGGTCGTTAGCCAGCACGTCAGCGTCGGGAAGACCCGATGATGGAGGACGAAAATCACGAAACAAGCTTTTTCCACCCCAAGCAGTCTTGATGATTAGCACAGGTTCTCGATAGAAGTCGCCGACAGTGAAACCGAACTCCAGTTCCACCCCACAACGCTTCGGACTTCCATACCCCACCGTGAGTTTCCCTTTGCGGTCGAGAAACTTGATCCAAACGTCATCCCGAACGATGAACTCACCATCTTTATGCAGATGAGCAAAGAGGTCCTTTGTTTCAGGAGCGGAAATTTGATGTTCCAACAAAGGAATCTGCGCCTTGCCCTCCATGTTTGACTGGCCGGCAAGCACAAAGACTTTCACCGCCCCCGTAGACGGTTCGTCCGCCACAACCTGCTGCACGGAAACGGCGACCAGAACGAGTACCATAAGCCGCAACTGAATCGAGCGGATTCGATAAACCATCGGGGTTGACTCCTATCGCGTGACCTGGAAGACACTCAGAATATCAATAGATAAATCAGGAATGAGTCTCGATTGCTTCTATTGACACCGCATCTTCATGATACCAGGTAGGCTGGTAAAAAGTAGCGACTGGGAAGAAACTCGATCATCCGAAGCCGCGAAGTTGATTAGAGTCTTTTCTGATGGTATCGACGGCGAGCGTTGTTTCCTGTCTGTTGATAGTATTGAATCAGCATTTGCCGAACTTCCGCCAGCCTATTGTTGATAGTCAATGCTTTTTCATACGCTTCAATCGCGTTTTCAGTCTGCCCCCGCTTCTGCTCGATCATGGCGACTAGTAAATAGTCGCCCCAGTTGCGTCGAAGTGTCGTCAGGCGACGGGCATCAGCTAGGGCCTGATCCAATTGCCCCTGGGCAACTCGCAGGTTCGCACGCGCGAGTAACGCTTCAATCTGACTATTGACCGGAGCCTGCGATTGCGTAAGCACAGAATCCGCGTGTTTAAGAGCCCTAGCATCACCACGCTGTGCGGCTAACATCGCTAGTCGCCCGATCTGAACCAAACCAAGCTGGCTCTTTTCCTGATCCCACGCCTGACGAAGCAGCCTGTAACCCCGTTGCTGATAGGTTTCGGCAAACTCTTGACCACCTTCGAAGGCATACTCATCGTAAGCCATCCCAAGAAGCCCGGCCCGCTCCGCACCGCTGAGTTGCGATAGCTCGGCATTGGTCTTCAATGTTAATGGTCCCGGTTGATCGTGAACGCGAGTTTCCGATTCCGCGGAATGGATCCCAATACGATGATGAGTGAAAGCGACATGACGAATGTCAGTCGCCGACTGAGGCATGTGACACACCATACAGTTGTCTGCCGGCTCGGATTGCGATCGCTCAGAGACCGACAATCTACAATGATCTGGCTGATGACAACTCACGCAAATGTTTCGATAGTACTCGAATTTCTCTGCTGTCGATGGCAGTGCATGGGGATTATGACAGGTGACACAGGACATCTCCGACTGTTGATAACATTTGCTCTGTTGCAGTTGGTCGAGGTGTCCTACGACGGTCATTCGCGAATCTGCGACTTCCGGTTGGTAGTCCACACGAAACTGATCCAGTGGCAGGCCAGGGCGATAGTCATCGATCGAACGATGTGGAAACGCGAGACTCACAGCAGCATGGAAGTGACATTGCCCGCAGATATTGTCCGACAACTCTCGGCTAAGATGTTTCGGGTTGACAATCGTCCAATCAACAGCCGAATCCAAGTCAACCGTGTCCGTGCTTGAGTGAGCCTTGACATGTTGTTCTCCCGGACCGTGACACCGTTCACAACCAATAGACGCTTCAATAATCTGCATACGGTGAAGGGTGTTTTCGACCGCTTGAGACCGACCGACATGGCAACGCAAACAAGACTGGTCGACACCTCGTTCGAAACCTTGCTGCTCGGGAACATCATAACCGGGAGACATCGCCCAATGGCTCTGATTCGCAAACCAGGAAACCGGCGACTCGACGAGGAATCCGTCAATCTCGGCAAGGTAAGTCCGAGCATGCCTGCCGGAACCAATGCGATACTTCATCACATGTTCGGCTAGCAATTCGCCTTTCTCGTCGTCTTGATTCGACCAAGCATATTCCCGATGCCAAACCTGATCACTTTCATGGGCAATCACATAACGTCGATGTGATAAAGAGTGTTCAACGACATCGGCGGCGGGCTCGTTAGCTGCAGATACCAAGTCAGCAGACCGAGCCATTCCGGTTTGCTGATACCCTTCGGCTTCGGTCTCATGACATCCTACGCAGGCGTCGCTGCCAACGTACGCCGTCGATTTTGTATTGAGAAACCGACTCTCAGGTAGCGGATGGTAGCGAACCGACGGCAACGCCGAGCCACGGGAATCGGTTTCCGCTGGTTGACGTGGCCGAAACCATGTTGTGAAGACAAGGAGCGTGACGACAACAATCGTCACACCAAGCAGGCCCGCAATCCAACGGAGAGATACCCTCCCAGCGCGCTGCTTAGACCGCCGATTATCGAAAACGGCCGGCCTCATCGCAGCACCTATAGATAGAAGGCGGACTCGTCGACATTCAACAGCCGATCTCAAAAGAAACAGCTCGTGATCCGGTATTAATAACTGTCTCCCGAATAGCCTCCACCGCCTCCGTATCCGCCAGTCGAGTCGATTTGTCCATCGGAGTCGAGTTCGAAGTCTATCGTAGCACCACCGGATGGAACATCCTTCACGAGTTCCGTACTAGAATTATACTTTGAAGGAACCGTTTCTTTAGCACCTTCAGCACCTCCGCCATATCCACCACCTTCACGGAAGGTCGTTATGCTTACGTCATGCTTGCCGATCTCTGCCCCTTGTTGTTCTCGCGTGTAGGTCAGTTCGTAATAGCCTTCCTCATTCGTTTCACCAAACGAGGGACGACCACCTTCTTGCGGAGTGTACGTGACCAACGCACCTTTGAGCGGCTTGCCATCAAGTTTGACTGTCCCACTAACCGGGGCGACCTTGCCATCCGCACAACCGAACAGCAGAAACATAGAGACTGGTAGTAGCGCTTTCAGAGTAAAACTAGTTCTCATAGCAATCGTTTTCGTGCGTGTGTGAGTATTAGAGATATCACGTTGCCGACGTTAATGACGTCATGCCACTCGAATCTCGAGAGAACCTCGAAGGGCCGTCAGGAAGCCGACGAAAGAAATGAAAAAGAGCACATCACAAAAGGAATAGTGACACTAAAACCGAATCGATGGCCGCGACCAAGAAAACGACCTGGCCGCGGCACACTGTGATTCTGTTCAACCGTCGATCTCTTGAGAATCGTCCACTGTTAGTCAGCGAACATGTGGTTAGCGATTGTGTCTCGTCCAGCACTTAGTGATGGCAGAGAACAAGTCACTGGACGCTTCACGATAGCTATTAGCAAGTCCTAGTAGTCACCCACAACGAGTCCATCGGCTCGGTGACAGAGACGTTGGAAGGTTCCAATATCTGGGCGAGGAGAAACGGCCCAAGTGTTCGACCGGTTCGCATGAATGTTCTCGCTGACAAATCCGACCGATCCATCGCAGTACAGGAATTGAGCGCCACCGGGGTGCATACTGCTGAAGCTCTCGCCGCAGCCGTTGTTATTATGTCGGTTTGGCGGTTCCGGGATGTTGATCGTGTATTGACCGTGTCCGACGTTATAGAAAATACCACGCGCCCAACCACCACGCGGGTTCCGGACGCCAATCCATGTTCCAGAGTCGCAGTGCAACGTATCGCGTTCACCGACAGCAAACGTATTGGTCGAGCCATCAGGAATATCTCGGAAACTAATTGCACTATTGAAGAACATCGCGCCGTGACAATCGTTTGATCGTTGCGGATTGTTCCGTGTTCCCCGGACCGCAATATAGTTCGTGACCGCAGGACGGAACGGGTTCTGACCGAGTTGGTTACCAAAGTGTCGTGCGCCACCAACTAATCCGGTGTTTGAGTCACTGGGGCAGATGTAGGCATCGATTCGTGTTTGCAACGCTCTAGCGACCGCAGCATCGTTGGCAAAGTTCGTATTCAGCCCGTCGAGGGTGTCTTGAAGTGAGAAGTCGCTGGCTCCAAGTTGCTCGTACAGATTGTTTTGCTCCATCTGTGGCATTAGGAACACATGCCAACCCCAGGTTTCGTAGTTGTTCGACTGCGACCAACTCGGCCGCACATACGCCGGTGGAAAACTACCAAACGTGTCATGGTAGTTGTGCATCGCAAGACCGATTTGCTTGAGGTTGTTTTTGCACTGTGTACGCCTGGCGGCTTCTCGAGCTTGCTGGACCGCCGGTAGCAACAAAGCGATCAGAATGGCAATGATCGCGATCACAACCAGTAGCTCGATAAGCGTAAAACCTCCTCGTACGCGACGTGACTGGACGGCGTGATGCATTTTGGCCTCCTAAGTAGTAGAGCAGTACTAGACCATCGAACCCGAATGGGTCTGAATAGAAACCTGTGATAGGAAAACAGATTGGGATGAAAAAATCCCAGTATGCCGAAATGGCTAAGATGGGCTCAACGAAGGCAGTTTGATCAGCAAACGTTTGGCCCGATCGAACTGGCATTTGATCTTGCATATTAAAAAGCGACTTGCAACCTGTACAGACACTCTTGTTTCGGTGAAATTAGAAATTTCTGAAAATTTCGTAAAAAAAGCATTTACATTTAGAGGCACAAATCCAGGGGTGGGGATTGACAAGACTAGGACCGTGCTAAGGTTCTAACACCCTGCCAGCAAACCACATAACTCCGTCGATGAAGCCGAGTTCTAAACACTATTTAAGCTTCAGTTCAGCAGTCGCAATTTTTGAGAGAGCTTGACGGTCGGGGATTCGTTCGCTGCGGTAGATCGACCAGCCGATTGAACTATCTAAGCCACTATCGACGGTGATCTCGAAAACCTTTTCGGCGGGCTCGGAACGAGTGACTTCGAAAATTCGCGCCCATTGGTAGTCTGCTGGAATCTTATCGCTAGGGATTCGTTCATGGGTCTCGATGCGACCACCATCCGTTACCAGCACATTGCCTGTCGCTGGGAGGACGTCGGCTTCGCAATAGAAGGGCGAGTAAAACTGCTCATTCCGCGGCCCGTATTCCCACAGTTGCTCGACTGTCCGCATCTCTTCGTCGATGCGAAACTCGACAACGCGGCTAGCGTTTTCAGAGGCCGGAAGTTTAACGCCAGGAGGCAGTGTACGGTAGTTGCCATTATCGTACATTAGTAGTGTGCCTTGCGGTGTTAAATGCACTCCATGTTGATGATAAGGCCACTGAAGTTCGCCTTTGGCGTTTAGCAACTCGTCCTTCCAAGGAGAACGCCATTGCATCGGGTCGCCAAAAATCCAAACGAGTTCCCGAGACTGTCGATCGATCTTTACGATACAGTCTTGATGCCGGAGAGAGACGATAATCTCATTCGTATCGGCGTCATAAATTAGAGAGTTTGCATGACTCCAATCGCGACTTGGCTTTCCTCCGACCGCCTTGTAATGAGTGGCCCAAAAGTTCGATAGCGAACCATACCCGATCCTCCGCGAGTCGAGCAGCTCGTGCAGATGGATCCGATCGACAACCGTTCCGTCCGGTTGAAACTCGACAATGACATCCCCCACGACCGCCGCTTCTTCGGTTTGATCAAGCGGTTCAGTTTCGCTCTTGGGAAACCCACTGACGTTGCGAAGCTCGGTACTCAACGCAAGAAAATTGCCATTCGGAAGCTCGAGAATCTCGTGATGGAACGAGTCGACCGGCACGGAGATGAACTCCTCATGAGGCGTAGCAACTAACTGACTGGCCCACCACTTACGTCGTGTTCTGCCCAGCAAATCAACTTCGTAGAGGCCAAAGAACTTCGCTCCGTTGCACAATAGGCGGTTGTTCGAGAGCAAACGTAGATCGGAGATGCGTAGAGCGGACCGATAGTACCAGACGACATCGCCGGTTGCGTCCACCGCGATGACATATCCATAATCGTGAATACGTTCGCCGTTTTCCCAACGATTCGCCGCAAAAAGTGTCAGACCGGGCTCCATGCGTTCGGGCCGACTAAGATGCACTTGGATTGGCGGGAAGTCCGCAGGTAACGCCGGCGTCCTGACGACGATTGGTTTGCTCGCCTGACTTTGTTCGCGATCCGGTGTTTCGATGCGAACTCGGATGCGGTGTTCGCGGTTCGGTTTCAGTCCGCAAATCGCGATGTGATGGTCGGTTTGCGGGGTTTCATCTGCCACGAAATCCCAGGCAGAGACGCGATCATCAATCTCGATCGTGGTCATCACGGGACGGCTGGTCACGAATTGAACCAACGCCACTAACGGTGCGTTCTCTTCGGGATTAAGTTGAACGACCGGCGTGCGGACGAAAAGGTTCGGCCTTTCGTCGTCAAAAAGAAGTTCACGGATCTCTCGCCATTCAGCGGCGGCGATCGCCACAAGTATCAACGCGAGACCGATTCCCAGCCAGCCGACAGACAAACGCTTCCGACGACCAGGATTTGCGGATTCACGCCATTCCCCGTCGAAGGTCGTCAATTCATCTCGAGACGTGTCGTCCTTCGTGACAGGTGTCGATCGGTCATGCGACGCCGGACCAGACTGAAGCACAGGTTCCGGTAACCACTCATGGGGCCAAGAGTCAACGCCAAGACAGTCTTGGCAGACGACCGGATCATCTGCGTCGACGGGGATCAAAAATTCTTCTTTGCAGGCGGCACAATGCCAATTTCGTTTGGACTTCATACATGAAACTGTACCGCAAATCTTTCACGCTCGCGAGCAAACATCGATCGACGGGATTCGCCGCGATTAAGACCTCTCACTAGGAGTAGTGTATTCAGCAAACGAAGCTACTAGAACGAGTTTTCAGCGACTCGCCTGACACTAACACCTAATTGCGAACCAACCGGTGTAATTTCAGTAATGCTTGATCATCGGCCAGGAAGACGCCCTGTTTATCTTCGGGAATTGCGTCGACACCGTTTGACCGAGCGATCGTCAGCAGCGATTCGACGTCGTCGTTAGACGCAGACACCACCGCACCCGTCTCTTTGAGGATATGGGTGTGCAGATCGACTTCGTTCTTGTCCCCCACAATCTTACCGAAAAGCTGATGGTCCGCGGACTGCTGAAGGGTCGACTTTGCTTGTTCCAAGGCAGCTTGGTATTCCTTAAGCACTGCGGGAGGATCGACCTCCTCTGGAATCTCTAACAACCTCCAAGACTTCAACAAGCGACCAACCGCGACACTCGAACTGACAACCGCTACTGGAATCGAAACTAGCAAACCACCAAAACCCAAAACGAACCACCATGCCAGAGAAGGGGCTACAAGCAAGACGGAACCGATGACGATCGCTCCTAACATCGTATGTGGAAGAAACTGTTTCACAGCACTTCGCCAACTCACCCCGGTTTCATCGCGTTGCTGTGTATCCCATCGAACCGAATGCCCAGCAAGTGACGCCACCACAAACTGTGAATGAAAAAGTGCCATGACCGGCGCCAGTAGAATTGACAGACTAGTTTCGACTAGGACACTAAAAGCAAGCCGAATGCCCCCGAGAACACGATTGCCACTTCGAGCAGCGGAGGGCAGTGCAATCAGAAACCCTGCGACCTTTGGAAAGATCAGCATAGCCATCGACGCTGCAAACAGTCCCCACGCAACGCTTTGACTCGCTACGGAAAGCCGACCCGACTCGACCGCCATACTTCCTAGGCTCGTCGCAATAAACATCACCCATAAAGGAGCCGCGATATATGACAGAACTCCCATCGCGAAATGGAGCCGACTCATGGGTCGAAACCCTTCACAAACCAGCAGTCGCCCGTGTTGCAGGTTTCCTTGACACCACCGTTGATCGCGGATGGCATAGTCGACAAGAGTGGTCGGACACTCTTCGTAACTTCCGTCAAGATCTGCAGCCAACTCAACTTTGAAGCCCGCCCGACTCATCAAAGCGGCTTCCACGAAATCATGACTAAGAATCTCCCCGCCCAATGGTGCCTCACCAGGCAGTGTCGGCAAGTCACAATAACGCATAAATGGCTTGATTCGGATGATCGCGTTATGCCCCCAATAGTTCCCATCACGTCCCGTCCACGCGGAGAAACCACGAATAAAAACTGGACCATAGACACTAGCAGCGAACTGCTGTAGCCGTGCAAACAAGGAAAGCCGATTGACAGGTTTGGGAGGCACTTGCAAAATGCCAAGCTCGGGATCTGCATCCATACGCCGAACTAGTTCGACAAGTGTCTCTCCATCCATGATGCTATCCGCATCCAAGACGATCATATAGTCATAGCTTGCGCCCCATCGCTGACAAAAATCAGAGATGTTTCCCGACTTTCGACTCTTGTTCTCAGGTCGTCGCCGATAGAAAACCCCCACATCCGGGCATTCGTTCGACAACCACAACCAGGCTTTCTCTTCTTCTAGCCAACGGTGTGTGTTACGAGTATCGCTGAGGACAAAAACATCAAAGGCTGCACTTCGCTCAGTTGCACAGAGTGACCTAATTGTTGCCCGCAATCCCGCGATGACCCGCGAAGGATCTTCGTTATAAACCGGCATCACAATGGCTGTCCTGCCAAGTGCTCGACCTCCTAGTGTCGAGAAATCTGCATCACTCCTTCTACGACTAGTCCGGAAGATCGACACCAGTAATCCAAGCATTGCAGTCCAAAACCCTTGGCTGATCCAGGCAAACAGGACTGTAAATAACACGAGACTAAGGATCTCAAGGACATTCCAACCATTCTCGGACAGTACGCCGCTATAACAATACAATGCGACACTAGTTGTCAGACCGACGAGTGTGAAAAAGATGGCACGGGTAGGCATTGGAGACTTCAAACTCGCTGGGAAGAAGATAAGTAAATCTAGAGAACTAGCTTTCGAGAATTGCTATCTGCGATATAACCAAACGGAGAACGCCCGTTCTCTTTGTCAGCCGTCAGTCGTTTTCGTGATTCAAGGTGGCCCGCGTCTTTAGTTTCGGAATCAAGTCGGCTTGCGAAACACGGATGCGTCGAAATTGCGAGACCCAAAAGTCTCGACGCAACCAACGTACGGGCCGAAACTGCAATGTTGGTTGCATTGCTGATCGATGTTCGGGGGGAACAACTCGAGGCAAATGTCGATGATTTTGTAGTCGATCGGTTTCAGCGTTCATTGAAGCTTTCGGAATTCGGTTCGCTCGTGAGCGGAACTTGGACGGCTCCGCTCGAAAGTCTGAGTAGTCTGAGGTTTCGAAGTCAAACATTATTCAATCCTTGTGTAAACTTGAGGGAAGTGATAACGGGGAGCTTTTAATGAGCACAGGTAACTCCAAGTTTCGCTTATGGTTCGGTTGGCGTCTTTAAGGGTCACTCGGATTTCGAAAGGGGCATCTTCAGTCGGCCGGATAGCAATCTTCGCTGTTCGGGACCCGTCTTTGTTCGCAACTAGACTTTGCTGAACGACCTCACCACGTACCGTGCTTAGGTCAAGTTCCAACGGTGTTTCCAAGCTTAATTGCTGAATCGCATTTCCGTCGAAGTTCACTTTCAAAAGAACATTTTCACTAGTCCTCGAGACATCCACTCGACGAGCCGTCGCTAGCCAATCTTCTTGAGGGTGATTGCCTGCGAAGAAAGAGACGCGGTACTCAAGGTCAAGTGGCTGAGAAACTGTGACATCTTTCGGGACCCAATAGGCCGCAATATTGTCAATACCTTCATGGACTCCCGGCAACTCTAACAGTTCGATATGCCCAGCCTGGAACGGTCGGGTCGGTGTAACCCAGACGCTCGGACGCAAATGATATTTGGCTTCGTCATCGAGATAGTGAGAATACTCTGTGTCCCGCTGCATTAGTCCGAACCCATGGACTTGATCAAAGCTCAGTGCAGTTAAGGAGGGGTAACTTTGACGATTGAGTGCACGCCAAGTCCAATGCTGATCGTCAGAGAGCACTAACAAGCCGTCTGAATCATGGACATGGGGTCGTGAATCAAGAGGTGGCGGTTTAATGCCATCACCCCACATCCACATACTTGTGAGCGGTGCAATCCCGAGTTTGTCCGGAACACTGCGAAAGTAGAGAGTCGCTTTGACATCGATATGGGTTGTCTTAGGTTCTGGTTTCAATGTCATTTGATAAGCGCCCGTGACCGACTCTCCGTCTAAGAGAGCTAAGATCTCAAGATTCTGATCCTCTGCCGCCGGACGTCTGACCCAGAACTGACGGAATGCCGGAAACTCTTCCGCCTTGTTCAAACCGATATTGACTGCTAGTCCCCGCGACGACGTTCCATATACCCCCGCAGCAGTTCGTGCTCGATAATAACTTGAGCCGACGTAAGTCAGCATTTCTTGAGGATCGTCATCTAAAGGAAAGTAGCCGGCAACTCGCATCCCTGCAAACCCAGTCGAGTCCGGGATCTCTCGCTCTGCCATCTGTCCTCGATACTCAAAGTAGTCCTTAGAAAACGGTAGCCGCTTTGATTGATTGTTGACGATCGTGTTGACTTCGACTTGGTCCTGATGAACGAATCCACGATGGAAGAACTCTAACCAATATGGCGACTCGTTTTTCCAGATCCCTTTCGAAAGATCAAAGGCCATCAAGCGGTATTCGTCATACGTCAAACCTTGCAGATCAGAAGGTAGCTCTGGCGAAGGAACAGAGGGCTGATTCGAAATTGCATAGGCATATTTCTGAAGAGTCTGATAATCATGAACCGATTCACTAGTGAGCTGGTGAGAACTATTCGTCGGCATACTCTCACCTCTTACTGAGGACATTGAAACGGCGACCAATCCGACTCCCAAAATCAATTGGGTCAAACAAGACAGCTGTAACTTTGCAAGGCAGCAATGCATCAACGAACCCTTTTCTACGAGATGGCCTTGTCTATGTACTGGACAGCATTTCGCAATAATCGGGCCAATCTGAATCTTGGCAGGCAAACATTGCAAAAATTCATCGAAGCCGATTCTGGGGTCGCGCATTCTCGCGAAATTGGTTTGCTTTCGACCACGTCTGCGACGTCGTATGATCGCGTTTCGTCCAGGGCGATCATTCCGGAATCAGTAGCCCCTAGTCGCCAGTAAGCACAACAACAAACTAGCAACTATTGATGCTTCTTTAGCAAGCAGTAATGATTCAGAAACGCGCAGTTGGCATGCAGTTTCCGAGTGATTTGCTCGGTAGTCGAGTGTCTCAACGAGCGGAGCTGGCTGGCTTTGTTCAAAGTCGATAGCCAACTACACGCAAACGCGGGGCTGCAAAAGCTTGAACGCTCGATAGCGTACTATTATCCGAACAAGTGGCGACGAACCGAAATGGCCGGCCCCCTTAGCACCTGTATATCGATGTCATCGGTTTCGCGATCCGACTTTGATCTAGCCACCAGTTCAGAATTCGATCGTATCGGTGAGTGCTTGTAACACTGTCAGATCGTGCTACCGCATGAACGCGATCTATGAAACTGCCGATCTGTGGGATACGACGGAGAGTTGCGGAGATAGAAAGCAACTCGAGTTCCGCGGCCTTGCATTTCGCCCTTAAGTCTGAGTTTTAAAAGGGCAAATGACTAAAAAGAAATCACGGCAACGACTGTTTCGCTTGCCGTGATTATCTTCTTTGGATGCCGGCGAGTGGGTTTGGAACTGAGCACTTAGGGTCTATGCCCGCGTGCATTGGCCAACCATGTTTCAGGTGAATCCGTTTTTACTCTTCCGCGGACTTATCATCGAGATGGTCGCCATGATCATGATGATCAACGAACGTGGAATTTCCCTTCGCGTCTTTGACAATGTGAAAATGATCGACAGTTTTCCCGGTCGGAGTCTTGGCTGCATAGGATAGAGTGTCGTGGTTGATATCGATCACTTGATAGAGCTGCGTATTGGCAATGTGTTTTTTGAAGGGGTCAGAATCGTTGGGGTAGTCTTTGAGAGGATACATTTTCGGACCGCTGACCGAAACCACATAGACCGGCCCCTGAGGGTCAACGACTCGCAACCCGGTCGCAACGTTGGCTTCCGATAACTGAGCATGTTCGTGGCCATGTTCTTCGTGCGAATGACCCGTAAGAGGACTGGAGCGACCATAACTATGGTCGTGACCTTGAAGAACAAGGTCGACTCCATATTTCTCATACAGGGGTTGCCAATACTTTCGTAGTTGCGGATTGTCTCGTCCGCGACTTGTGGAGTATATGGGATGATGGTGACAAACAACTGTCCATCGATTGGGGTTGTTCTTCAAAACGCTTTCTAGCCATTGAGCCTGCAACTCAATTTGGCCGCCGGGTGAGTCGAGACCGATGATTCGGATACCTTGAACATCAACATAAAAGACGTTCTCCGTACTCCCTTTAGGGCCATTCTTAGGGAACTCGAAACGTTGAGACCAACGTCGAGCGAGATGTTTTTCGTTTGGCTTTGCAGAGTGTTCCGAATGAAAGGGATCCTGATCGTACTCATGGTTGCCGGGAACCGCGATTTGCGGGATTGTGGCAAAGATGAAATCCCCTGCATGGAACCATTGTCCCCACTCCTGATCGTTATTGCCCTTATTGACGAGGTCACCAGCGTGAAGCATAAAAGTCATTCGTGGTGCATCCCGAAACGATTCTCGAATCAAACGCGACCATAGACTTTTGACATCGTTCTGTGCATCTCCAACATACACAAACCGTGCAGGTGTGACCTTGCCGTCATATCGTTTGGTTGTTCGGACTTGAAACCATTCGCTCCATGCATAGTCGGCGGAATCAGGATGTTGAGATTTCGCGGACGATTTATCGAGGGGCTTCGTCCGTTTCGAACCAACTCGATAGGTGTAGAGCGTGTCCGGCTTGAGTTGATCGAAAGTCGCGGCATGCATATGGACCACACCCAGATTGGTCTTGAGAGGCGACGTTTCGGCTTTCGTTCGCTCAACCTTCTTGAGGAATTGTGGCCCCTCGGTGGCCTCGGCAATCTCTGCGACAGCTTCGGTTCCCGCAAGACTTCGCCATGTGACGGAGAACGAGTTTGCAGGGTCGGCGTTCCACGAAACAAGCACACGGTCCGGGACATCCGTCGCCAGCGGCAATGTTGGTTCGACAATCATGCCTTGGTAACCGTCCTGCGGCACCGACTCTCGATTCGGCGGATCGGCTGCTAGACTCCAGACTGGAAGTGCAAGAACGACAGCGAAAAGAATACTAGGCGTCACAAACATTCGTGACATTGACAGAACTCCTCGTGGGTTAGCTGAGTTCGGCCGAAATCGACCGATTGTACTGCCAGTGAGGATATAGAACTGAAGCTCAATCTTCATCCGACATCGCGAAAAAAATAGCCGGCTTCAACTCGATCAGTCATTTGACGACGAAGCGATCGCGGCTGTTCGAGATCGACCGCGGGTGTCGAGAACACATTGTTCTTAAGTTATTGTGAGTCTGGGCTGAACCTTTCGTGTCTTGTCAGATTACGTCGCCGCAAAACAAAACGGGATGCCCCACCGAATTGGCAAGGCATCCCGTTTTTTCTAGTAGCGTGCTCTGTTAGTCAACCACCACGCTGTTAAATCGATGTCATCATCGCGTTGGAGGTTTTAGCCATCCGTGGCGCGGACAGGAAAGGTTTGGATAAACTTCGGTTCAATATACTAGCGAACTGACTGTTGTGGTTTCGGTACGAGCACGGTATTCGAATGAGGAGTAATCACTTGTGGAGCGACATACTGTGGCGAGACCGTGCGGCTAGGAGTGACAGTTCGATACTGCGTGGTTGCTCTTGGAACATAGTACTGAGTTTGACTTGGTGTCGAGCGACCCCACCATCGCGTTGGACGGTATTGTTGACTTGCATTGGGTCGATTGTGAAATCCTCTACCTGGCCGCAATCGACTGTCACCCGTGAGACCAGCACTAGCCATTTCCGTTGCGAGGAAAAGACCAACGATTGCCAAACTGAATGATACCTTAGGGACAATTCGCATATCGAGCACCTCAGTGTTCTATCGCCGACGTGAACATCTTTCGAGAGATCTGACAGCTTCAAACGATTGATCTCTGAGCGTCGGCTAACCTTGTTCCTCCCCCACAATCTGCGCTGATTGTGAGTCTGATGTTCTTGAAAGCTCGACTAGGCAAAGTGCGTGCCAGTCAGATGTGGCGAAGGTTGTGATAGGAGGGTAGGTGTATCTAGCATTAGACGGCGACTCAGGTTACAGCATGCGTCGAGGGAGCTAGCTAGTTGCGGAGACCGGCAAGTTGCAGTCGGACAGATGACTAGGGAACGTCAAACATGAACGACACCGTCACCTCGGGGTGACACTCCTTCGAATCAGCGACGTTTTCATCGGCTGTTTGGTTCGGAACCGCACACACCAAATCAAGGTCGGACTCGCGGGGCCCACTTCCGCTTAAGAGAATTTTCGCCAGACCGCAAGAATGTGATTCAGATTATTGGGGTTGAAATCTTTAAATCGATTTCGTTGAGGTCCTGAATTCAGGTTTCCCAAGAAAAAAGCGGTCACGTTTTTCGACGAGCTTCTTTTTCTGGCGTTGAATGTCAACTCCCGATGACATAAGTGATCTTTTATATAGAATCTTTGAGCGTCGATCGTATCTCTGCGATGATTTTGTTGACGTCTTGTCCGCTACACAGGCAAGCGTAGCCGAGCGACTTTCCGCCACAACAGTAGTCGATGCCGTATTTCTCGAAGACGGGAATGGATTCCGGGATTTCGATCACCCAATCCGTGATCGGGTCTTCCGGTTGCAGCGAATGCATTTGTGCTCCGTTTTTGATTACGGCGTGGGGACGTCATGACAAATTCGACGCCACTTCGAGTTTACGAGAAGCGCTTACAAATGTCACGAACTCACGGGATCGGGCAAACAGCGGGAGCGTGTCGCGGTGACCTGGCCTTTGTCTTGATGGCTCACGTCCAACCTCTGAACCATACCGTGGCGATCGTCACCGCCCGACGAAACCTGACTAGCCGAGAGGGGAACGGACTTTCACGATTCTTGCACGTTTGGCTGTTCGTCTCTTTCTACATTCTACGAAGTCACGACAACAGTCGTTGTGTCGACTGCGTTGGCTCGATCGAGAGTTTTTTGGATTGGGTAGAGAGTCCCAGGCCCCGTCATGGTATCCTGAACGGATCAATCTCTCGAATCATTTCCCTATCCGGGAACGACACTCGTCGGTTAGTCGGGCTACGTCATGTTCTTCGTCCGGTCCTTGCATTGGCAGGTTCTCCTTTTCGCAAGCGGGCTTGCGTTCACGCTTGGAGTGCCGAATGTCTTTGGACAGGCCAGCCGGATTCAACCGGTTCACCTCCGTACCGACGATGCTCCCCAGCGAGTGTCTCGCGGTATGGTGAAAGGCTCGCACCTCAAAGTCTTTCTGCCCAGCTTGCCGTATCTCTACACGTCCCATGCGATCAACGGAGCTTTGATCAAGCCGTCAGACAATGACCGGGGGTGGGAATATGACATGGCGGTTCACCATCGTCGAATCGACAAAACGACTTACGAGTTCCGGTTGCGGCAGGGCGTGAAGTTCCAAGATGGAACCGACTTCAACGCGGACTCCGTGCTTTTGAATATGGAGTACTTCAAGAAGGCACCTGTCAAATACAGCAAGATCGACGAAGTTTTCGACTTTTGTGAGAAGATCGACGACTACACGGTGCGTTTTCATCTCACCGAGGAGTATGGCTCGTTCATGAACGACGCCATTTGGATGCAGTTCTACACCGAGGAATATCTCAAGAAGAACCCTGGGGGATGGAATGGGAAAGCCAACTGTCCCAATCTGTCGATGCCTGGTCCATACGGTCTAGGGCCTTACATTTTGACAGAAGGCTATATCGAAGGGGACCGACACACTGCGAAAGCCGTCCTCAAAGCGAACCCGTATTACTGGGACTCGGACTACCCGAAGATCGAAACAGTCACCGTGTATACGGAACTGGATGCCCTGGAAGCGAAACACAAGGTGCTCTACCAGGAAGGCGAATTGGATATCACGGTGATTCCTCCCGAGGATAAGGTCGAGACCATTGTTGCACCGTTCAGCAAGCTCGTCGTCACCCCCTCGACGGACAATATCGCCATTCATATGAACCTGATCAACGGAAATCCCCGACTGCAAGACCGTACCGTCCGCCGGGCGTTGAATGAAGCGTTGCATCAGCAAAACTTGTTGCATTTCGTTTACGAAGATGAAGGCCGTCTTGCGCCGATTTCGCCGTACATTCCTGGCGTCCGCGATGTGACCCAGCGAATCCAGCCTGTTCCGGAAGACCATAATCCCTATAACAAAGAGACGCAGGCCCGACTCAAATCGGTATTACAAGGTCTGAAGTTGAAAGTTCTGACGCAAGATCGGTTCCTGCCATTGTGGCGAGGAATCGAGACTCAACTTGGACGTGTCGGAGTCGAACTCGAGATTCTCATCAAAAAAAGTGAAAAAGAGGTTTTTAAGCCATTGCTCGAAACCAACGCCGGCAAGAACGAAGTTGCCTGGGATTTGCTGGTTTGGGGCAACGACGACTGGTATTTCAATCACCCCTATTCGGCATTTCTTGTTTATCGAACCAACAACGTCTGGAGCACTGTCTATCCAGACCCAATTATGAATCGCCTGATCGACGAGATGTTTCGCGTCGCCGTGGACGATCCGGAGTTTCCCACGGTCTGCGAGAAAATCATGAAACGGGCCTACCAGGAAGCATACATGCTGTTTGTGCCGACACCGAACAAGGTGTTCGCCGTGAATAAAGAGGTCGTCTTCACCCCTTACAAGATGGCCTCGATTCCGCTTTGGAAAATTGAAGTGACCAACCAACATTGGTCTGTAAGACCGACGGGTTCCCCGTATCCGACGTCCCTGAAAGAACCAGTGAAAATCCTGCGGATCAATGTCCGTTAGTCGAGACACCGAAATGAAGAAACGTGGCGTGTTGGTCAAGTTGATGTGGCTCGTTGGCACCTCGGTGTTGGCTTTCGTCGGGCTTGGACTCTATGGAATTTCGAGTACGGCCTCGACATTCGACTGGGTAAACCGAGTCTATAAGACGGCGGAAGACTTTCGGGTCGGCTTCCAGCAGATTACTAATCCTTTGAACGAGTTGCGTCAGCTGTCACTTTCCGTCGTGATGGCACCGAACCCCACGTTCCGTGATACCCTCATCGAACGACAAGACGAGTTGACCCAACAAATCAACCAAACCTTACGAGATTGGGAGGTTCCTGAAGACGATCCCAAACAAGCGGATGCGTTTCGACGATTCGAAGAAAGCTGGCGACGTTACGAAGCCTTGAAAGATCTGACAGTTGAAAAGGCTCGGCTGCAGTATCGGGAAGAAGCGTTCATCAATGCCATCGGTGCCGAACGCGAACAGTTTGAAGACGTCAATACGCGTCTGAACGAGTGGATGCAAACGAAAATTCAAGATGCGGTGTTGGCGTATCGCGATGCAACCGTGCAATACGAACGCGTGTTTTGGGTTTCATGGGCCGTGATTGCACTTTTGACGATTATCGTCGGCAGCATTGGCGTCCTGATTGCCCGCAAGATTGTCCGTCCGATTCAAGTTCTCAAAGACGCAGCGACTCACATCGCCAACCGCGAACCGATCACAACGATCAATGTGCACTCTCAAGACGAACTCGGCGAACTTGCACGTGACATGGAACGAATGGCAGCGGGGATTCAGACTTACATCGCTCAACAACAGCGAGCGGAAGCCGAAGTTCGCGAGTTGAATGCTCAATTGGAACAGCGTGTCGAGGAGCGCACCGAGGAACTACAAACCGCCACCGATACGCTGCTCTTTGAAGCGTCCGAACGCCAACGCGAGGAAGAACGTTACCGATCGCTTGTCGAGGCGACCACCGCAATTGTCTGGAACACGCCGGCCTCTGGAGAATTCGAGTCGGCCCAACCCGGTTGGAGTGCGTTCACCGGACAGAGTTTCGACGAACTCAAGGGCTGGGGTTGGCTGAACGCGGTTCATCCCGACGATCGCCCTAACACCGCGGCCGTCTGGTCCAATGCTGTTTTGAATCGGTCACTTTATGAAGTGGAACACCGGCTCCGTCGATTCGATTCCACCTATCGACATATGCTCGTTCGCGCTGTGCCGATTCTCGGTGAAGACAACAACATTCGGGAATGGGTCGGAATTCATACGGATATCGACGATCGCAAACGAACCGAGGTGGCACTCCGCGAGGCGAAGGAAGCCGCCGAAAGCGCCAACAAAGCCAAAAGCGAATTTCTCGCCAATATGAGTCATGAGATCCGCACACCGATGAATGGCATCATCGGCATGACGGAACTTGCCCTCGACACCAAACTCTCTAACGAACAGCGGGAGTTTCTCGAGATGGTCAAATCGTCGGCGGATTATTTGCTGGCGGTCATCAACGATATTCTCGACTTCTCCAAGATCGAAGCCGGCAAACTCGACTTGGACCCGATCGATTTCAATCTCCGCGAGCATCTGGACGACACGGTAACCGCGCTCGCGTTAAGAGCCCACACCAAGGGGCTTGAACTGGCATGTCACGTCCTCTCCGACGTTCCAGATTCGCTAATCGGCGATCCCGGACGACTCCGCCAGATCATCGTCAACTTGATCGGGAATGCCGTCAAGTTTACGGGCGAGGGGGAAGTCATGGTCCGTGTCGAGAAAGAAGAGCAAACCGAAAATGGGGTTTGTATTCATTTCCGTGTGAAAGACACCGGCATTGGCATTCCCGCGGAGAAACTCAGCCTCTTGTTTCAAGCGTTCTCGCAAGTCGACCCATCCACGACCCGCAAATATGGAGGCACAGGATTGGGTTTGGCGATTTCGTCACAGCTCGTGAAGATGATGGGCGGCAGGATTTGGGTGGAAAGTGTGGAAGGGGAGGGTAGCACATTTCACTTTACGGCTTGGTTTGGGGTTTCCAAATCGCCGCCGCCTCGGCAAATCCCTCGTGAGCTGTCAGAACTTGCCGGTCTTCGCGTGCTCGTGGTCGATGACAACGCGACCAACCGCAGGATTCTTTCGGAAATTCTTTCCAATTGGGGACTTGCGCCAACTGCGGTTTCGAACGGCCAAAATGCATTGCGGGCGTTGGATCACGCTCGCTCAATCGGTGAACCATTCCGCATTGTATTGTTGGATAACATGATGCCCGAAATGGACGGGTTCATGTTAGCCGAGGAAATTCTGAAACGGTCGGACACTCACCCCTCGACGATGATGATGCTGTCTTCAGCCGATCGACATGAAAACGCCGAGCGTTGTCGAGAGTTAGGACTGACCGCCTACATGAGTAAACCGGTCAAGCGATCGGAATTACTCCACGCCATTCTCACCGCAATCGAACACGAACCCGCCGAGCGAACACAAAGGTCGGGCAAGAATCGTCCGCATTTTCATTCCAGCATTCGCAATGTGCAAATTCTTTTAGCGGAAGACAACGCCGTCAATCAGAAACTTGCCGTCAGGCTACTCGAAAAACGCGGGCATGATGTTGTCGTTGCGGGGAATGGTAAAGAAGCTCTCGATGCGTTGGGAAAACATAAGTTCGATATCATTCTCATGGACGTCCAGATGCCGGAGATGGATGGCTTCGAGACCACGCAAACGATCCGAAGACACGAACAGGAATCGGGCCAGCGTATCCCAATTATCGCCATGACGGCACACGCCATGAAGGGCGATCGCGAACGCTGTCTCGATGCCGGTATGGATGGTTATCTCTCGAAACCGCTTCAACCGAATGAACTCTTTGAAACGGTCGAAAGTTTTGCGAGTCAAAGTCCGAGCGGAAACGCTCCCCTTCCGAGTCCCATCGCAGACTATTCCACTTCGGCTGCGACATCAGTTGCGAACTCGAATCCCGAACTCAGTTCGCCTGCGTTTGATCGGGTTCAGGCAATGGAATCGGTTGATGGCGATGTTGAGTTGATCAAAGAAATCATCGATGCCTTTCTTCAAGAATACCCGCTATTGATGGATCAAATTCAACTGGGCATTTTGAAAGGCGACTCGGCGACGGTCGATCGTGCCGCTCATACCTTGAAAGGAGCCGCGAGCGCTTTCGCGGCGACTTCGGTTGTGAATTTGGCCCAGAAACTGGAGACAATGGGGAAGAACGATACCCTCACCGAAGCCGCCTCCATGTTCGCGACGCTCCAGGAGGCCGTCGAAGTGTTGGCGACTCAGTTGTCAGTGTTTTACCGAGAGTAGGAACGCCACCGACGGCGGTACGGGATTTCACGCCCGACGGACTTTCAACTCGTGCTACTGTCTCCGAGCGCGCTGAGGAACAATGGTGTCGGTTCACTCACTTCCGAGAAGTGCATCGAACCATAAGCTGCCCGGAGAACGTCCCGACGGCTGATTTGTCCAACGAGCTTGCCCCCCCTGAGCACTGGCAGACGTCGATAATTCGTTTGCAAGAAGATCTGAGCAATACTCAAAAGGTCTTGATCTTCAGTGACCGTCCGGGCCCGCGTGTCCATGAAATTGGCGAGTAGATTCGATTCCGGGTACTTATCCAAAATCCCTCCGTCGTGATCGCTGAGCTGAAGCTGATCATGATTGGCCAAAAGTCGTCGTTCCCAATCCTCGATGGGGCCAGCCAGTTCGTGTTCGGCACGTATTATATCACGACGACTAATCTGCCCGACGACGTGTCCGTCACGTACGACGACGAGTCGCCGATAATGCGTGTCGAGGAAAATTCTTGTCAGCTCTCGCAATGAACAATCCTCGTCGATTTCGCGACCATGATCTCGGTTGATGTACCGACGGACCTCAGACGTTGGCAACTGCTCGTAGGCGGCGTCGATCACCACCCGCATGCTGTCACGCTCGCTGAAGACGCCCAGGAACCCATCTCGACCTTCCATAACCGGCGCTCCCGAAACCCGGTTCTTCAGAAGTACGCCAATCGCTTGAAAAACATCGTCGTTCGGCGAAAGTGTGACCAGGCGTTTTGCCATCACATCGCGTGCACGGGGAACGTTAGACGAATCAGCCGATGCCTCCGCCGTCAACGCAAACACACTCATGCAGCACTTTTCCGAGAACACGCCGAGGTAGTTTCGATTGGCATCAATGACGGGGGCCCCGGAAAGATTGTGACGAATCAATTCGGTAATGCCATGGAAGACGTGCACATCGGGACGAAGCGTCTTCAAGTTGACCGTCATCAAATCAGCTGCCAATGAAAGAATAGCCATAGGGCACCTCAGTCCAAAAAAGGAGTGGTTTGGCAAAGCGACCGAGAAACGTCATCGGGAACGACGGATTCCTCGGATTGACAAGGCCCGGTTGAAGCAAATCGGGGGAAGCGATCGTCGCTGCGTTGTACGCAGTCTTGCGGAGTTTTTGGCAATGCGGAGCACATCGTTCTCTGCCCTCGCGAGGCGGAAACGGGAACCGAAATCGAAAATCCGAATCGTTTTCCCCGTCAATCCATCACTTCATGCTAAACAACTTTGGCAGGCTGTAAACATTTTTTTGTCGCCGGAACTGTCCACGACAGCCAACAGCCCTACGCGATGTGCTTTCAGAGAAAGCGTTTTCGACATACCGATGTCAGCGAAAAATGTATTGGAACATCTTGCCGGAAATTTGTACCTTAATATGATCAATATCTGTCAATAAGGTGTAATCAGAGGGACCAATATCGTTTTCGAAGGGTGTTAAGCCCGCGTCGATTGTGATTCTTCATTCAACCGCGTTGGCAAGTGTCAGACAATCTGTACCTGTGGAGGGTCTGCCTAGCCACGCCCTCAGGAACCTGGCGGCACCATGGAATTGAATCGCCTTGGTTTCGCATCACAGTTCGGATATGGGATTCTTGTAGTTGCGGGTTACTTCACCGCCGGCTTAATCGGGTTACTTTTTGCCATTCCCCCTGGCAGTGCCAGTGTGATTTGGCCACCTTCGGGCGTTGCGACGGCTGCCTTATTCGTGTTCTCGCTGCGTTTTTGGCCCGCGGTTTGGCTGGCGGCGATTCTCGTTAACCTGACGACGCAAGTTTCTCTCGGGCTGGCGGTATGTATCGCGACGGGAAACACTGCGGCGGCAATTGTTTCGACTTGGCTCATTCGGCGGTTCCTCGGCAGAGCATTGTTTTCGACACCGAGTGGGGCGTTCCGGTTTGTTATTGCCGCTGCAGTCGGTTGCATGATTGCAGCCACTGTCGGCACGACCTCGATGTATTTCGCGGCTCGGATTGGTCGGGGCGAACTGACGCAGAGTTGGGCTACTTGGTTTCTCGGGGACATGACGGGGCTCGTCGTTGTGCTCCCGCTGATTTACGCCCTTGTCACCCGAAACCGAAATTCGTGGAGACTCGCCCGTCTCCCGGAATTCTTGATCGGCCTCGCGATTCTGACCAGCCTGAGCTGCATGCTGTTCGGCGGCATCTTGTCGTCGCGACAAACCGCTCAGTGTCTCTACTTGCCAATCATCGTCTTGTTGTGGCCCATACTGCGATTCGAATTGCCAGAAGTAACCATCGGCATTTTCTTGTTCGCAACGGCCGCGATTTGGAGTGCGATCGTTGAAGCGGGATCAATCCACACGAAATCAGCTTTCGAGACGCTCTTTGATTTGCAGGTCCTTGTGCTCACGTTTAGCATCGCCGGCTTGAGCATCTGCGGATTGGTAACCGCTCAACGGGCGGCCGAACTGGCCTCCGCCGAGACGCAATGGAAACTCCAACGCGAATCTTCAGAACGGGATCGGCTCGAACATTGGTTTAGCCAACTTCTAAAGGCTGCTCAAGACGCCTTGATTATCGCCGACGGTCAAACAGGACGCATCCGCCTGGTGAATCGGGCGGCAGAAACGTTGTTCGGCTACTCGGCGGAAGAACTCGTTGGGCAAGAAATCGAAATTCTGATTCCCGAACGACTGCGGGCCATCCACCAGAAACATCGACAGTCGTATGGCAAGGCCCCTTATGTTCGGATGATGGGCAGCAACGACGACCTGCGGGCTCGGAAGAAAAATGGAAACGAGTTCGCCGCACAAATCGCATTGGGACCAACCAGTGCCGGCGACGGTAAGGTGATTTTCTGCACAATTCGCGACATGACGGGTGAGAACAACACCAAGCGTGAGTTGAAGGATAGCGAAGAACGATTCGCCTTGGCGGTGAAGGGCTCGAGCGCTGGCATTTGGGACTGGGATCTTCGGACAAATTCCGTCTACTTCTCTCCGCGTTGGAAAAGCATCCTTGGATATGCCGAACACGAGATCAGCCACCAACTCGACGAATGGAGGACTCGTTTACATCCCGAAGATCAAGTTCGCGCGATCAAGACCGTCGAGAACTACCTCAAAGGCGAAACCACAGAATACGAACTGGAACACCGACTCCGTCACAAAGACGGTTCGTACCGTTGGATCCTCGCCCGCGGCGCTGTCATTCGTGATGCCACTGGCAAACCCTATCGCATGGTGGGATCTCATTTAGACATCACCGACCGAAAAACAATCGAGCAATCACTTCGAGAACGGCTCGCCCAATTAATTGCTGCCGAAGAAGTGCAATCGTATCTTCTGCCGAAAGAGGCCCCGGTGATACCGGGATTCGATATTGCCGGAAGATGTTTCCCCGCGGAGTTCGCCGCCGGCGACGATTTCGATTTTCTGTTCCTCAAGAACGGCGACTTCGTAGCTTTCATTTCCGATGTGAGCGGTCATGGGATCGCGTCGGCAATCTTGATGGCGTTCTTGCATGCCCACCTTCGCACGCTCGCCGAGTATTACGACGACCTGAGTGAACTCATCACCCGAGCAAATACTATTCTGGAATCCCAGTCTTCCGATTACAATTTCGTCACCCTGCTTGCGGTTCGGCTGAACATTGAAAAACGGCAACTGAGTTCCGTGCATTGCGGGCATCCGCCCGGTTTTATCATCGGAGCTAATGGCGAGGTCCGATTCTGGACGAAAGATGACGGTCCTCCGCTCAGTGTCTTTGCCACGGCAGAGTTTCTGGAAAGCCCAACCGTTTCGCTCGCTCCCGGTGATGTCTACGTGATGCTCACGGATGGACTGGTGGAAGCATTTTCGCCCCAAGAGGATATGTTCGGGATCGATCGAGTTGTCGAAACGGTTGTCAACCATCGAACGGAAGCAGCATCCGAAATCATCGCGGCTCTACGTGGTGCGGTTCTCGGGCACGTGGGCACCGACCGACTCGACGACGACTGCACAATCGTCATCATCAAAAACCTGCAGTGACGAATGATAATCCCGCAGATAGAAGGACATGGAAGATCGCATTGTTCTTCACGACGAGTCGCCAACTCCGTGCATCACGCATAGCTCCGATGCGACACCAGAACACAAAAGCCATTGTTTTTCCCAGCGAAAGCACTTGTCCTCCGGGTGGAGATTGAGGTTTCGATGTTCGGCGAATTCATGAAAGAGTTGATCCTGACCCGAAATGAAACTGCAATGTTGACCGCTGCGAACCTATACTAAATGGGATTCCGATGCATGAGCCGGTCAGGGAACGGCCAGATGAAACGATCCGAAATCGGCCCATGCGACGGACCGGGAAAACTGGAACGCCACGAAGAACCAAAGATCGAGCAGAGTCCTAGAAACTCCAGCAATCTCTCGCCAGATTCATGAGAGAATCGTGTCCGCCAAACTTTTGGAGCGGTTGTTGTGATGGGTAGACCCTGGCAACAGTGCTGATCCCGTGTGGTGTGAATAACGATGAATCCTAGTACGAAAAACATTTTCGAGCAGATCGAACGCGGCGACGACGATGCGGCGGCAATCATTTTCAACCGGTACGTCGAACGTTTGGTGTTGCTGGCTCGAGCGAATCTGTCGAACAAAATGCGTCAGAAAGTTGACGCCGAAGACATCGTTCAGTCCGCGTTTCGGTCGTTCTTTCTCCGGGCGCGGCAAGGGCGTTTCACGATCGAACGGTCAGCAGAACTTTGGGGACTGTTAGTTGCAATCACTAGAAACAAGTTGCTGAAAACCGTCGAGCGTTATCATCAACAGAAACGACGTATCGACGCAGAGCAACCCTTGGCAGGACTCGAAGCAACTTCCGAGGATGAGCCGACCGAGGAGGAAGCCATCGCATTGATCGATGAGGTGGAACTGTTGATGCAAGGTATCTCACCGCTTCATCGACACATGCTAGAGATGCGACTGCAAGGCCAATCGATTGCGGAAATTGCCGAGAACGTCGAGCGATCGGAACGATCGGTCCGCCGTTTCCTCCGCGACTTTCGACAAAGTCTGGAAGGACGATTGGAATCGCTGAATCGAGATTAGGCGAACGCCATCCGACAAATTGCCTTCGAGGTCGTTGATAACTTGGCCTCAGTGGGAAACAGAAGTGGCTGTTGCCCTGCTGGCCCGTAGATGAGAACGCGAATGCACTCGCCTCTTTTCTGTCGCGTCACTTTGCATTCGAAATGGTCGAATTCGTTGTCTTATTGGCCGGGCTGAGACAGCTGACTATGCGGGACCCACGATACACCACCGGTAATCGTTCCGTGGTTCCCGTTTCCGCTGGCGTCGATCAATGTCTTTCCCCCATTCTCGTCACAGTGGTAAAGTGCCCAGGTGTGCTCGTCGGGGTCGTGTCGTAAGGCGGGAACGAAACTGTGTTGGTAACGTGCAATCGTGGAAATGCGGACTTCGTCCAGCATCCCATGAAATTGCTGCCATAACTCCGATTGAGATTTCGCCGTACCGGTCTGCCAATGGTCGCTGAGCAGGCCCATATACAGAGTGCGAGTGAAGTCTGGTAGCTTCGTGATCGAGGCGGTTTGATCAACTCCCGTTGTCTTCCCGTCGATGTACAGTCGAAGCTGCTGGCCATCCCAAACAGTAGCAATGTGTGTCGGCTTGCGGTCCGTTTTGCGACCCCACAACTTCGCTACGAAACGCCTACTGTTTTCTTTGGCGCTGGCTAGCCATCTGGGGTTGGGCGTCGCACTTTCTGTGATGCCAAAGCCGCGGCCGTCCTTGAAATTCGAGATCACCGTGCCGCCGCCATCAGCGTTCTCCGAGGTTAACCAAACCTCGATCGTAAACGGTCGCGTTTCATCGACCCGAACGGGAGTTTCAACGTACTGCCTAGCCCCCGTAAAATGCAGGGCGTAATTTCCGCTGGATTCATCTTTGGTAGGGTCACTTGCGAGTTGATCTGCCCGTGTGGTGATTCGCGAAAGATCCCAATGACCGGACGGCATCCGCAGTGAATAGAATAGTTCCCCAGTAGCCATACAGAATCGCGGCGATTGACCGATCAGGTTCTTGCCATCGACTTGGAACGGCTGAGCCTCTTCAAATGGTGCATTGAGCGAGTCGCGTTGAGCGAACCAGATCTCCTCATTGGCCGATCCGTCGTGGGTGAACCACAATGTCAATTCATCGTCCGACAGCGACGGCCAAGTGGGAACCAACCGATGCGACGCCAAACCAGGCACTCTCAGTGTTCGGGCAGTTGACCATTGGTCGAGTCGAGATTTTCGCGTCGAGATTGCTAATTCGGAGGTGTCCATCGGGGACGCTTTATCGGCAGAATCTCGGTGAAATAGTAGCGTCAACCCGTCCCCCGAAACCCAGGGACTACGCGGATTCCGAGTGGTTCGGAATTCTGGAATTGGCTGCGGCGTCGGGAATGGCTCCTCTCGGCTTTTTCGTGACGCTGTACAGAGCTGGCGACCGTCTTCCCCTCCAAGACAGACAAGTACGAGTTCGTCTGTCGTCAACGAAGGATGTCGAGCCGATGAGGCCACCGACTTGATCCTTGCAAAATCCGTGTCTCGATTCGGTCGCGTCGCCAGTAGAATGCAGGGCTTGGTGGTCTGGTCATCGGTTCCGTCGTAGTACAAACGAAGACCATCAGCCGATGGCCAAGCCGCTTCCTCGTTGGCATCGGTATTGAGCCCCGAGAGCCGACGTATCCGTGGCGTGCCGACTTTGTTCGCTGTCCATGTCGCCGTCTTTCCGTCGGCCCAAAAATGTTTGCCCCGGAACGTGCTCGGTGTGAAATGGCTGAGAACGACCTGGCCCCGGCCTTGAGGATCGAAGTCGATGATCCATTGCCCATCACGTCGTGTCAGATAACCGATCGGGCGGCTTGCCCGGTAAACGCGATGATCTGCCCGGAACAAATACTCGGCTTCGCCCGAGTTTCCATCGGATCCCTTCCATTGAACGAGATAATGCCCATGGACCGGAGCAGTCGACGATTCGTAGATCGGCTCCTCGGCATGTAACTGGGAACCGGTTTGTGACCTCGGTGTCGTAAGCGTTTTCTTCATTCCAACCGACACAAGTTCCGTCTGACCTTGTAAGACGGTAACCCAACGCGGAGAAATCACGAACTCTTCTCGCCCCGTTCCCAGCTCGAATTCGTATTGGCCTTCTGTCAAATCCATTGACCAGCCACTTGTACTGTCAGCCACTTGGATGGTTCGGCCATTCTGCTTGACATGCACTTGGACTCGATCGGCGATCGTGTCATCGACTTGGATTTCGACGATGCCCAAGGGCGTTTCCACCCGGTATCTGAACACGCCGAAACCGATCAGTGCCAGGACGATCGCGGATATGACTCCTATTCTCACTAACAAATTCGAGGTGAGTTGGCGTACTTGTTCCGTGTCGGGTACGGGCTGACTTCTATTCGCATCGGCAGCATTTTTCAGAGAGCTTTGCAGACTCGTCACGTTTTCTGCTTCACTCATTCGGTGCCTGATGGCGTCGAGTTTGTCGGCCACGTCGGTCATGCTCGCGGGGCGATCAATCGGACGTTTCGACAGCATTTGAAGACAGTACAGTTCGAGTTCCTCGTCGATATCGGCTCGAAAGACAGACGGTTTTTGCGGCTCATCGCGGGCGATTTGCACGAGCAGTGCCCCCACAGGACCGACGAACGGCAACCGACCCGCAAGACACTCATAGAGCACGGTCCCAAGACTGTAAATGTCTGAAGCCCGGCCGATTCTGCCCTGTGTCGCTTCAACTTGTTCCGGCGACATATACGCCGGCGAGCCAAACACCTCTCCGGTTCGAGTCACTCTCCCGTCATCGTCGATATCGGCGCGATGTGCGAGACCGAAGTCCATGACAACGGGTTGCCCGTTGTGGTCGATCATGATATTGGCCGGTTTCAAATCCCGATGGATAATTCCTGTATCGTGAGCAACCTGCATCGCCCGAGCGACCTCGGCTAATGTCGCTAACACCACCGGTGTCGAGACACCGTCAGCGATGTTCCAAGCCTCTCGCAACGTCTGGCCTTCAATGTAGGCCATCGTAATGTAAGGTTGACCATCGACTTCGCCCGCATCAAAGACCGAACAAATGCCGGGATGGTGCAAATTGGCGGCTGCCTTCGATTCATTGACGAATCGCTTCCGCGCATTGCGTTCGGCATCCAGCGAAGGCATTTTCAAAGCGACTCGACGCTCTAAGTGCGTGTCTTCGGCCAAATAGACTTCGCCCATTCCGCCTCGGCCAATTCGCTCGACAATTCGGTAACGCCCGAACTGTGTTCCAAGTCGGTCCGGCGTATCGCCGCGGAAATGTTCCTCTTCAAATCCCGAAGCGTCGTCGCATTCGAGTTGAAGCTGATGAACGACAGATTCAATTGCTGATCTGAGTGCTTCGGAATCGCCGAAACGCGTGATGAAGTTCTCGATCGAAGGGCAGTCCCCCCACCGATGTCGAATACGGAATTCTTCTGAAATCAAATCGATCGATCCCAGAATATGATCGGAGTATTCCGGCCAATCGCGAGCGAAGTCTTCGAGATAAAGATTCTTCCGTGCCGGATCGAGGGAGGTGTCGACGACGGTCAATGCATCGGTTGAGATCGCTTCCGGTTTGCCGGAATGAACACCGTAGGTTCGCCAGCGGTACTCCAGATCGATTGCAATGAACTCGATTAACAACGTCGACGTTCGCCCATCGGGAACCTTCGATTCTCGCATGAAATCGGCGATGACCGGATGCGAGTCCGATTGTCGCCACGTACAATCAAAGCGGTCGATCAGCTCCTCGAATTCCAGCATCGTAATCTCACCGACGACCACCGACAGACAAAACCGCCCTGAAAGACCATCCGATTTCGGTCCCGAGTTTGGACACGAAAAACGGGATGAATCCCACTTTTTTCTGGACTCATTCACCTATCGTGAGACGAAAGCGCTTCGCGAGCAACCGTTCTATCGAGTCTCTATTTCGATGGGCTGGCGGTCTTCGAACTGTGCCAAATTGGTCTGGAGAACGCGAATCGATACTCCTGAGAGAATTCCTATTACCCAAACGGGACCGTTAGGCATGCATTACTTCAAAATCTCCGCCGATCGCACGACGGTCTAAGTCGTGAATTTGCTCGACCAAATCTTGATACCGTTGCGAACCCCATTCCGCATAATTGAGGTTCTTATACAGACTCGTAAGTTGGGTAAAAAATGTCCGAATCTGTTCCTTATCATGAAACTCGTAATTCTGCTCGATCAGACGCCGCACGAGTCGGAACGATTCCAGTTGTCGATCAAGCGGAACGGAAACGTCAACCGCATCGAAGGCATCTTGCTGTAAGAACACCAAGTCGACGAAAGTCGCCCGTTGATAGTCGAGGAAGTCTTCAAGGGTGACGCCTTCTTCACCGGTGACTTGCATCATCTGATGGACACTGTCACCACGGTGCAAGAGTTCCGTCATCTGTTTGACCGATTCGGTCCATTGGGGATCGAGTTCCCGGTCGAGACTGGGCTGCAATTGATCCAAATATCTCGACCAGGAAAACAACGGATCGATCGCCGGATAGAACCGTTTATAAGCCCGGTCCGAGGACAAACCGAGAAAACACTTCACCGCGCCAAGGGTGGATTGGGTGACGGGTTCTTCGAAATTGCCACCTGCCGGTGAGACAGTTCCTACCATGCTCAGACTGCCGAGGCTGCCATCATTCGTCTTGAAGAGGCCAGCTCGTTCGTAGACATTTTTGATGGACGAATCGAGATACGCGGGAAATGCCTCTTCTCCCGGGATCTCCTCTAATCGGCCGGACGTCTCCCGCATGGCTTGTGCCCACCGCGAAGTCGAATCCGCAATCAACAGCACATTCAACCCCATTTGACGATAGTATTCGCCGAGCGTGATCCCCATGTAGATTGACGCTTCACGAGCCGCAACGGGCATCGATGAGGTGTTACAGATAATGATCGTGCGATCCATCAATTTGCCACCGCTGCGGGGATCGACCATCGTGGAGAACTCGGTCACCGTCTCAAGCACTTCACCCGCTCGTTCTCCGCAAGCGACCACAATTACGATATCGACGGCCGAATACCGGGCAATCAATCCCTGCAGCACCGTTTTTCCTGCCCCGAACGGCCCCGGAATACAAGCTGTTCCACCCCGGGCGATGGGAAAGAAGGTATCGATCAGACGAATTGTGGTTGTCAGTCGTTCGGTGGGAAACTGGCGTTCGGACAGACGTTGTCGAAGCAGTTTCGCAGTGAGTGGGCGTCGGACTGGCCATGTCTGTTGCATGGTGACTTCACGCTCACGCCCCTTGGTATCCCGAACCCTGGCAATGGGTTGATCGACCGTGAACTTGCCCGTGCCGATCCAAAGCACTTCGACTTCATCACTTTCCCCAAACGGCAGCATGATTTTATGAGTGATTTGCTTCTCGGGAACGGTGCCGAGTACATCGCCTGCCCGAAGTTTATCTCCCACCGCACGCGTGGGTTGGAACGCCCATTCGACTTTGGTCGAGAGCGCAGGCACTGTGCTGCCACGATGTAAAAAGAAACCGTCGCGTTCGGCCAACTCGTGAAGCGGATTCTGAAGGCCATCAAAGACAGTGCCCAACAGCCCGGGACCAAGGACGGCGGGTAACATCACCTTGGTCAACTCGACGGAATCCCCCACACGGACACCTTGGGTTTCCTCGAAGACCTGCATGTCGGCCGTATTGCCGAACACACGCAGCACTTCCGATTTGAGCCGATCGTCACCGACCTGAATGTAGGCGACTTCGTTCTTCATGATCGGACAGTCTGCCTCGATCTTCACAATGTTCCCCGCTACGCCGACAACGCGGGCCTTAGAAGGGGATGTTGGCGTAATCACCCAGCGTCTCCTCAATCATCTGATCAAAACGGGCTTTTCCAACCTCGGCGTCTCGACTCGTCCAGCGATCGATAATTGTCCAGCGAGCGAGATAGAGGAGCACGGCTTCAAAGGAAAACGTAAACTCCGCTGCCATGCGATAGCGAAGTTCCCACATGAACTCAAACAGAATGCGTTCGGCCTCTAACGCTTCCCCAGCTTGCCAATGTGCAACGAACGGTTCGATCCAAGGGAACCGATTCTCCAAGCGAAAATACGGTTCCTTCCATTGTCGCCGGATCGGATCAACCAGGTCGCCAACGCCCGGCGGTGGACCTTCATCGGCACGCCGCCGACGCAGGGCACTGATAATCGTTCGCATGTTCAATCGGTTTTCAACGATTCTCCAGATGACGGGATGATGAATCTCGTGTTCAAGTCGATGGAAACGGGCCACGACTTGCTCATCTGATTGGTCGAAAGGTTGGTGATCCCAAGCTAAGAACTCGTTGAGTTGTTCAATGGTTCTGGCATCTTCCGCCGAGAGCATTTTGAGACGATCGTTCAGTTGCAAGCGTGTAATCGGCGGCCGCGTCACATCAAAGTGCGGCGGCAAAGGGGGCAGACTTGCAATGAGCGTAAAGTAGGACACAAACAATGCTTCCTCAGGAGTTCGGTTCCATAATCGCCCGAAAACGTGGCGAGAGGTGCTGCAGCAGAAGCACGGTTAGTGTCTCCGTTGTCAAATCGATCTCGAGTTCGCCATCGATAACCTGAACACGGACCCCGGCAGAATCGTGTTCGTCGACATCAAACGTGAGACCGTCTCGCAAAGCTTCGCCACTGAGCGAACGCACGAACTCATCCAGTTCCTGCCGAACTTTTTCAGCCGACTCGTGATCGACTTCACGTTCCGTGAGCACCAAAACTTTGAGGGGCAGGGGGTTGGGAGATTCGGGGAGGGAATGACTTGCGATCTCGAGAATCAAACTCTTAAGGAACTCGCGATCTTTCAGGGTGTGACCAACAAGCGCACGCAACTTGCGAACGAAATCCTGACGGAGTTCTTCGGTTAGCCGCAGACTCGCATCGCGACCGGCCAGACGAATCGCACCTTCCCCGTTAATTCGAGTTTGTTCCGCTTGTTCGTTCGCGTTCGCGATAATCGTCTCAGCTTCCTGCTTGGCTCGATCGAGGATCTCCGCAGCCTGCTGACGGGCGGCAACCAACAAAGCCTCGGCTTCCGTCTGCCCTTTGGATACACCCTCTTGATGAAGCCGATCGATCAGTTGTTGCACACCGGCGGATTCCGTTGGATTGGAATTCATTTCGTTGTCCCTGATGCTAGTCTCACTGACCGGTAGAAGTAGGAATTTCGCCGGCGATCACCAGAGCGAAAATAAAAGCGAACACAGCGAACCCTTCCACGATCGCGGCAGGTGCGGCGGAAAGTCCAAAGATTTCCGGCTTGCTTTTGCTGGCGACAATCGCGGACGCACAACACAAACCTTGGAACACCGCGCTAAACAAGAGAGCAATCCCACAAAGGATTCCAACGGCGAACAGCCCCGGTGCCGACTCGGCTGTGACCGGCCGATTCAGCGTAAACATCACCACGATGCCATAGATGATCTGCGACGAAGGCAACGCCGATAGCCCAACCAAACGACCGTATCCGCTTTCGACGTCAATCATCGCACCGCAAGCCGCTTGCCCCGCCCGTGCACACCCGATGATGCTGCCTACGGCTCCCAACGCGGTCGGTCCGTAGATCCCCATCCAGCCGAGCATTATCCAAAAGAGTTCCATGAGGTCTTATGTCTCCGCTTTTTTGTTGAAGGGCTGAAAAGTGTAACCTTCACTCGTCAGACTCCAGTTGAAAAACTCGATGCAATTCAGACGCAACCCGTGAACGACGCCCCCCATCAATCCGAGTAGCAAGTTGATGCCATGCCCGACGACAAGAATTAGCAATGCTAAGAGGACGCCGAATCCTTTGGTCTGGGAGGCCTGGTGAGCTAAATCATTGAACGTGACTGCAAGTTGAGCACTAGCAAGTCCCAACGCAAAAAGACGTAGGTAACTGAGACAATCGCCGAAAGCTTTCGAGAGATTCGCGACTTGCATCACACCATCAAACAGACGCCGCAAATGCCAAAACGGATTCCATGAAAGCAACGTGCGGTCGCTGCTAAATAACAGAACCGCCACACCCCCGCCGATCGCTAACATCTTCCCGATTTCAAAAAGTTGCGGCGTTTCAGCGAGGCTTCCCGCGCCCATCAGGAACCCGCCTTGAATCAGGAACGCCCACCCTAAGTGCCCGAGACAACGGAACGAATGCCGAGAATTCCAAGCAGAAATCCCATTGGCAAGACTAAGATGGATCACGCCGATCGCGACAGCGATTCCCATCATCGCGGTTTGATTACTCATCATCGGCTCGCCACCGATGCGGACTCGTAGCTTGTCAACCAAGAACCCCTCGCGTGGTTCGACTCCGAAGTAGCTACCGACGAGTACCCCATAAACCACGGTTGCAAACACAATGCCCACGAGCAAGTTGCGGAACGGAACCGTCGCGGCGGACTGACTGAGTTTTTTCCATGATAGGAAAAGAGCCCCGGCCATGAGCAATCCGTAACCGGCGTCGGCCATGATCATCGCAAAGAACAAACTGAACGAGAAGAAGACGATGACCGTAGGGTCCCAAGCGTGATAGTTGGGTGTGATATAAAATGTCACGCACCCCTCGGCACCGGCTATGCGTTCGGGGTTTTCCAAAAGCGTCGGCGGTTGGTCTTCGGGCGTGGCAGCTTCCAACGTGATCGCAAGATGATGTTCGTCGGCGAACTGCTTCACATCCGCGCAAACATTCGTCGGAACCCATCCTTGCAAAGCGAAGACTTCGGGATCGCTTAGCATGCATTGGGAAGCAGAATGTTGAGCGGCCGCATCGTCCGCTGCATCCAAGTCCTGTTTGAGGAGGCTTCTCCACCGGGTCAGCGTGACTCGTTTCCAGTTAAGGTCCTCGAGTTCGTGTTCGATCTGTAATAACTCGCGGCGGAGTTCCGAGAGCGGTCTGTGGTCCAGATCCAATGGCTGAAACGGCAAGTCAGGCGGGTTCTCGGAAAGCACAACGAGATACGTAAAACGCGGACTTTCATTGGCAACGTACCAATTCACCGTCTCGGGGATTTCGGCCAGTCGATGCCGGGGCACTTGAAAGAACCAGAAGTTCCAGCCACCGGTTTCGCTTTGTTCGGGAAGTCGAAATTCCCCCCAAGGCTCTAAGTCGGCAATCGCTTTCTTCAAGTCGTCTCGTACGGCAGTCAGCCGTTCTTTCTGTTGCTTGACCTCCAAGACATCCTGAATGAGCTGTTCGCGATCAAACTGAAATCGCGACTTCTCCTGCTTGCGTTGCGTAGCAGACGCCGTCAGGTACTTCAACGTTTCACGGGCTTCCTTTGAGACGAGTTGCGGGGCTTGAACCGGTGTCTCTCGGAGATTGATCAAGTGCATGCAGCCCAACTTTTGCAAGCCCTCAATGACGGCCGCTTGTTGGGAGTTGGTGCCATACAAAGTGGCTTTCTGCAGTTCCACAATGGCCATTCGATGTTCCCGCTCTCAGTTGCGATGTTTCTGCTTAGCGAGTTTCGACCGCACAACCGCCGCTCGTTCTTCATCAGAAAGAGCAATACGAATTCGTTTGATGTTTTCGACCGCTGTCGGGATGAGCACTTTTTCGAAAAGATTGACTCGTTGGGTAATCTTGCGGGCTGCTAGTTCCAAGCGGTCGACTCGCGTCTGCTGGGCTTGCAATTCGACACGCAAACGAGCGAGGTTTTCTAAACTCTCGACAAGCTGATCGACCCAGAACGGAAACGTCAATGTGGAGTAAGGGGTCCGCTCGAATTCGATCTGTCGCACAACCGGTACGCGAGCGCCGACAATATTTTCTTCTGCAATGACGACATTCCGAACCTGCACCAAACGGGAAACGTCCTGAGGTCGCAATGTTGTACTTCCCAACAATGATAGCAACGGCTCTAACGATGTTCGGTACTCGACTTCATTGGCTTCGAGACGTTCCAACTTGGTGCGGGCTTCTTTCCAAGCTGCTTGGAGTTGTTGGCGTTTCAAATCCAGCGAAGGTAAGAATCGCCGGAACATATTCAACTGGTCTTGTTGTTGTTTCAGCGAGTTTTTGTTGAGGGCAAGTCTCACGTTTGTGCCACTCCCTCGCCGACCGGCTGCGGGTAGTATTTGTCGATGAGTTCTTGCTTCATCAACAATTCCTCCGGCCGGAAGCATTCCGCTAGAGTTTTCCAACCTAAGTTCAGGGCATCGACTAACGGCAACGAGACATCGATCTCCATAAACCGTTGTCGGAAGATTTTTCCGAAGTCTAACAGTTTGTGATCGAACGGCGACAGATCGAACGCCATGGCTTGTTTCTTCTCGGCGTCGCGGGCTCCGGAGTAGAGACGGATCATGGTATTCATGAGTTGGCCATGATCTTCGCGAGTGGTTTTTCCAACCACTTGTTGTTTGAGTCGGGACAAGGAACCGAACGGATCGATCATTCCGTCATGCAAGTAAAATTGACCTTCGGTGATGTAACCAGTGTTATCGGGTACGGGGTGGGTCACATCGTCACCGGGCATGGTGGTGACGGTTAGAATTGTCACCGATCCCGCTCCGCGATAGTCACAAGCACGCTCGTACCGCAGTGCAAGTTGGCTATACAGATCACCCATATAACCGCGAGTCGCCGGGACACGTTCCATCGAGACGCCAATCTCTTTCAAGGCATCTGCGTAGGCCGTCATGTCGGTCAGGAGGACGAGCACTCGTTTTTTTTGCTCGACTGCAAACCGTTCGGCAACCTTCAACGCCATATCGGGAACAAGCATTCGTTCCACGATTGGATCGGAGGCTTGATTGACGAACATGACCGTTCGTGGAAACACACCTTCCTCTTCAAAGGTCGTGCGGAAAAAGTGGTAGTCGTCGAACACAAGCCCCATGCCGCCGAACACGATGATCTCCGCGTCGGCTTGGATTCCGATTCTCGCAAGCAATTGGTTATACGGTTCGCCGGCGACCGAGAAAATTGGAATCTTCTGGCTTTCCACAAGCGAATTGAACACATCGATCATCGGCACTTTGGTTTCGATCATGCGTTTCGGCACAATTCGCATGACGGGATTGACCGATGGCCCGCCGATTTCTACTCGTGGATCGCCATTGAGAGACGGCCCGCCGTCTGTGGAATCTCCAGCCCCATTGAAGACCCGTCCTAGAATTTTGTCGGAAAACGTGACCTGCGACGGGTGCCCAAGAAATTGAATCCGGGCTTCGGTCGATAACCCTTTGCCACCGGTAAAGACTTGAAGTGAAACTTCATCGTTTTGAATTTCGATGACTTGGGCCAACGAGCGTTCACCGTCCCAATTTTCGACCACCGCCAAATCACCAAGACCGGCTTGCTTTGCCCGGACTTTGATGATGTCGCCCACAATGGACAAGATATGCGTGTAGAACGTGAGGTCATTCAACATAAGAACTCATTTTCATTCAGCAGAGTTCGGACCTGGCGCACTCGTTTGTGGACTTGATGGTGCCGAAATGCGGTAAAGCAGACTGTAAAGTGTTGGCACCATCACCATCGTAAGAGCCGTACCGACAATAAGGCCGAAGAAAATCGTGACCGCGAGTGCCACCCAAAACACATCTTGCAACATCGGCAGCACACCTAGCACAGTGGTTCCCGCCGCGTTGACAACCGGACTCAAGCGAGAAACCGCCGCCTCGACAACTGCATTATAAGGAGTCATGTTCTTAGCAAGGTTTGCATTGACTTCATCGAGCAACACTACGACGTTCTTGATCATCATGCCGGACAAGCTCATGGCTCCCAACAACGCGATGAATCCGAACGGCGTATTCGTAAGTAGCAAACCGCTCGTGATGCCGATCATCACGAAGGGGATGACCATCATGCAAATTAGCATCGGCCGAAAACTGTTGAACAATGCCACCAGTATAAACAACATGACGACCAATGCCGGAACAATCCCCGGGATGAGAGCCGCTTGAGATTCTCGGGCACTATCGTATTCTCCACCCCAATCCAGCCGATAGCCGGGCGGCAGTTCGATGTCCTCGAATTGTTGCAACACAGCGTTTCGGAGTGTCGGGGCTGTGACATCGTTCGGCGAACACTGAACCGTGATCGCCCGACGACGATCATAACGCCAAATGATCGGGTCTTCCCAAGGTGTTTCGATGCCATCAATCACTTGCAAAACCGGAACCGAATTCGTCGATAGTTGAGGCGTGATCTGCAACCCATCGAGCGATGAAGCCGCTCGGCTTCGCTCGGATTCGATATTTCTCGCGACAATCGGAATCAAGTCGTCACCTTGTCGATATTGCCCGACGACGATGCCATCGGTAGTGCGTCGCATGACCCGTGCCAGATCGTCCCGAGAAACACCGGCCCAGCGTGCGCGTTCCTCGTTGAATTCCGGAACGACCGCTTGCACACGTTCCCGCCAATTGACACGAACTTCCTTCGCATAGGGCGAGTCTCGCAGAATCTCGGCACCTTGCTGGGCCAAACTTCTTAGTGTCGCAGGGTCTGCAATCGCCGGTCCGCTAAATCGAGCCTCGAACTTCCAGTCATCAAACGCACCCACGGCATACTTTCGGACGCGGACCATGGCCTCCGGAACATTCTCTTTCACCCAGGCGTCCGTTTCCGCGACGAGTGTATCCACATCATCGAGTGACTTCGTGTTGACGATAATCTGAGCATACGATGAATAGGGATCTTCGGCGCTAACGGGTAAGTAAAATCGTGGCGGCCCTTTGCCGATGAATGCACTGACAGATTCTGTTCCATCGTGCCCTTGCACAAAGTTCTCGATCCGCTCTAGGTCGGCACTAGTTTGTTGAATCCGAGTTCCCTGCGGAGCCCAGTAATCAATCATAATCTGCTGACGACTCGAATCGGGAAAGTACAGTTGGGGCACGAACCGAAACCCGGCGACAGAAACAAGAAGCAGCCCGACCATACCGCCAAGAAATAGTAGACGGTGACGAATCGTCCAAGACAAAAGGCCACGAAACCGTTGATAGAATTTACCCTGATACGGGGCTGTTTCTGTCTGGCCAAGTTTTGGAGCCGGTAACAACGCGATGCAAAGCAGCGGTCCGACGGTTTGGCAGAAAACCCAGCTCAGAAACAGTGAGATCGCCACCACGGTAAACAAGCTGCCCGCATACTCGCCAGTGTCATAGGTCGAGGCGAAAATGGGATAGAACGCCATGCAAGCCACGACTGTTGCTCCGAGAAGTGGCCATGCGGGGCCACTCGCAGCTTCGATGGCGGCTTTCTCGCGATCCATTCCCTGCGCGATACGAACCATGATGCCGTCGGTAACGACGATCGCATTGTCGACCATCATTCCCATCGCGATAATCAAGGCCCCGAGCGATACCCGATGCAGGTCAATTTCCATAATCGCCATGACGACAAACGTGCCAAGGATTGGAAACACAAGCCCGCTAATGCCGATGATGATCCCCGCTCGCACACCCATCGTGACTGCCAATAGCACCAACACGATAGCAACGGCTTCCAGCAGGCTAATCATAAAAGCGCGAATCGACTCGCTCACTTGATCCGACTGCCAAGAAATGCGTTCGACGTTGATTCCGACCGGTAACTCCGCGACCATCTCGGCCAGTCGTTTGTCGATGGCCTCGCCCACTCTCACAATGTTCTCGCCAGCACTGGGAGCCAACGCCACCGCAATTGCCTGCTTACCGTTTTGTCGCAGCATCTGGACTGGGGGCTCCGCATAGCCGACACTCACTTTGGCAAAGTCGCGAATGCGAACGAGTTCGTTCCGCCCTTCGACTTGACTAGTGATCGCCAAGTTCCCAATGTCCTCGGGTGATTGAAACTCACCGCTCGGTGCTACCCGAAGCCGCTGCGAGTAGTAATCGACATTCCCAGCGTCCACCACAAGATTCTGCGACTGCAACGTCGACATGATTTGTGCCGGAGTCACTCCAAGCGATGCTAGCTGAGCGCTTGAGGCTTCGATGTAGATACGCTTGTCTTGCACACCCCACAAATCGACTCGTGCTACGCCAGGAACGACACTCAATTCTTTCCGCATGTCTTTGACATGCTTTTCCAATTCGGCGTAACTAAAACCATCGCTGCTGACCGCAAACAGAAAACCGAACACATAGCCGAAATCATCGCCGACGTTCGGTTTCCCGGCTCCGGGAGGCAGCGTTGGTTCGACATCTGCGACTTTCTTTCGCAGCACATCCCAAACCTGCGGCAACTGGTCCGACCAATAGTTGCTTTTAATATCGACTTTGATAATCGAAAGACCTGCCCGGGAGTTGGAGTAGACGTTCTTCAACTCCACCATTTCTTGCAGTTTGGTTTCGATTCGATCGGTAATTTCTAGTTCGACTTGCTCAGCACCCGCACCCGGATAGGTAGTGGTAATCACCGCCGTCTTGACGGAGAACTCGGGATCTTCCAATTGGCCAAGCTGAAAAAAACTAAAGATCCCTCCCACGACAACTAGCAGGATTCCAAAGTACGTAATTGCACGCTTTTCGATGGACAAAGCCGTCAAATTCATCGTGTTAGCGTCCTTCCACTTGGAGAATTTTCACTTGCTGATTCTCGCGTAGCGTGTTGACGCCAGCCGTGACGATCCATTCTCCGCGTTCGAGCCCTTCCAGAACGGCAAGCCCAACGGAAGTCAATGCACCAAGTTTGACCTCTCGGCGTTCCACGGACATTTCGGGTTCTTTGACAACCCATACATAGCTCTGCTGTTCGCCTTCGGCTGTGAACACGGCTCCTGGCGGAACGACGATATCACCTTCCGGGGCATCTTTATCTTCATCAGGTCTGTTACGAACATTCGCCGCCATTCCAGGGAGAATCTGTACGTCCTCGGGTTGGTCGATCTCGATGGTGACAGGATAAGTGCGAGTCGTCTGCGATGCCTCACTACCAATTTTCGTCACGCGACCGAGAAACTCTCGTTCTCCGAACACGTCGAAACGACAGCTGACTTGCTTCACAAGTGGAACCAATGGAATGATGCTTTCGGGCACCTGAACCGTAACCTCAATCTTAGACACATCCAAGAGCCGGGCTACCAATTGCTTGGGTTGTACGGTTTGGAAGTTATCGACGTACCGGGCTGCAATCTCACCATCGAATGGCGCTTTGAGAATAGCGTAATCAAGTTGGTTCTCAGCCGTCGCCACAGCTGCTTCCAGAGCGCGAATCTCAGCTCGCTTGGCCTCCAGGTCTTCCTCTCTCGCCCCTTTCATCCCGATGTTGAGGTCTTCCTTTGCTGCAGCCAACTGCGCGGCTGTCCGGTCCCGACGAGCAAGCCCCACATCGAGTTCCCGCTGAGTGGCAGCCTCTCGTGCGTACAATTTCTCGATTCGTTCAAATTCGGAACGAGCCTCTTTGTAGTTCGCCTCCGCCTCAGCGACAGCGGCCTTCAATTGCTCGATTTCCTCGGGACGAGCACCAGCTTCCATCGCCGTCAAGTTCGCGCGAGCCCGCGCCAATGTGCCTTGTGCGTTCGCCAACTCAGTCTCGAAGTCCCGAGGGTCCAACGCGGCAATCACCTCTCCCTTTTTAACGGTGCTGCCGACATCAACAGGCAGCGATGACAGTCGCCCGCCAACTTGAAACGAGAGATCGACCTCATTTTTCGCAGCCGCTCGCCCAGGGAACTCACGCCCCTGAATCGACAAAATGTCGCCGACCTTGATAGCCCGAACAGGTCGGATCAATTCCGGTGGCGATTCCGTTTCCGTGCAGCCCACGGCCAGCGTAACGACTCCCAGAAAAAAAACGACAACCTGCAAAGGTCCATTCATCGATTATTCCCGACAAGAGTTTGCATCAAACTCACGGTAGTCTTGATTGATGATAAAAATCTTCTAGACGCTTGGAATCAATTTCTAACGCCAGTTCGAATAGTCATCTTCGTCTTCAAACCATAGTTTCCAGATCGTCGCCAACCTGCCCAGCGTACGATACACTATACGAACAACTCAGGCAATCAACCCCAGACCGTCAGATTCTCTCAGCGTCTACAATGTGACTCAGGGTCACATATAGAAAACTCTTACGAGTTCTATGAGCCAATTCCGATCTCACGAAAAGTCTGTTTACCGCGTTAAACAATGCGTCATAACCATGACTACCAAAGCCTGTCCCAGACCTAGTGATTGCACAATCTATCGAGAAACACCCTTGACACACTACAGACCGCCTAGTCAACAACAAAAACCGTGAGTTAACATATTTTTATGACAATCCACATCTCCTTTGAGTTTCTGACTCTTGACACTAGCAACCAGTGACTATGACAGAACTAAGAACAGCCCGAAATCACAGATGTTCGACAGCTACTACTAGTTGTTTCAAACTCGACGGCCAGCTGTCGATGGTAGTTCATAGAGCATTGCGAAACATAGTCTGCGTGGGCATTACTATTGTTCTATGTCACGCCAACTACGTATCCGCACAGGACAATGTTCGCCATGATTCCCATCCATTGAAGACAGCCGACACCTCAAGTCCGCGGGCAACATTGCAGAGCTTCATCGAGACGAGCGATGAGATCCTTCGACGCTTTCGAGGCGAAGGACTGAGCTTTCGCAGTGAAGCCGAACGACGTGCGATTGGAGCACGGGCCCTGCGCTGTCTGGATCTCAGCGATGTTCCTGAATCGGTTCGCACGCATGTCAGCCGGGAGGGCGTTGTCTACCTCAAGGAAGTCCTCGATCGAATCGAGTTACCACCACAGGAAACTTGGCCAGATGCCAAGCAAGTTGCAGAAGATGGAATCGTCCGTTGAACAATCGCAGATACGGAAATCACGATCGGACGAGTCGACGAAGGACCTCGTCAGGGCGAGTTTTTGTTCACTTCCGATACCGTCGAACGAGCCAGAGAGTTTTACGAAGTCGTTCGAGACCTCCCTTACAAAGACCGGCCTGGCGTCACTCCGGGATTCTATCAGTTCTATCTCTCTGAACCGGGATGGCTGATTCCCCGCTCTTGGGTCCGATCCCTACCGGTCTGGGCTCGCGAACGCTGGCTCGGACAGGCGGTCTGGCAGTGGACTTTGTTCGGCATCACATTGATCTCCGCTGCGGTGCTCATGGCAACTATCTATCTGTTTGGCTACCGCCGGGCACGTTCGCTTCGCTCGAATGTTCTGAGATATGTCATGACGCTCGTGTTCCCAATCACTGCAACGATTGTCCCCTTAGCTGCCAACTATTTCATTAGCGAACACATCAGAATCAGTGGCACCGTTCAGCTGATGACCGCCTATGCATTAAGGCTCATCTTCTTACTCGCACTCATTGTGATGTTACTCGGTGCAGGCAGCCGAATTGCTGCGATTGTGATTGCTAGCCCATGGATCCGCCCTAGCGGACTCGATGCACAGTTGGTACGTCTTGTTTGTCGAGTTGCTAGTATCGCAGCTGCTGCAGTTGTGTTTCTAGAAGGTGGTCAGCAGTTTGGCATTCCTCTAACGACACTACTAGCAAGTGCCGGTGTCGGCGGTCTAGCAGTCGCATTGGCGGCTCAAGACACGCTAAAGAACGTGTTCGGTAGCATTATGATTACCCTTGACAAACCCTATCAGGTAGGCGAACGAATCGTCACGAAAGGTTATGATGGTTTCGTCGAGGAGATTGGACTCCGCAGCACGAAAATCCGTTTACTGTCCGGCCATCAGGCTTCGATTCCCAATGAAGAGATGGCCCGAAGCGATATTGAGAACATCGGACGACGCCCGCACATTCGTCACTCGGCGACGCTACAGATGCCATCTTGTACCTCATTTGCTAAGGTCAACCACGCCTTAGCAATCGTCCGCGGTGCACTGAAGAACCATGAAGGAATGAAAGCCGAGTTTCCACCACGTGTGTTTTTGCGGGACGTTAACGACGCATCAATCGGCATCGTCTTGATCTTCTGGTACCATCCGCCTGACTATTGGGAGTACCTCGCTTTCAGTGAGCGAGTCTACCTGCAAATCATGAAGCAATTCGAAGCGGCTGCAATCCCATTTGCACGTCCTGCTAGACTTGTCCACGTCTCCGAATCGCAGATGATTCGTAGTCAACCCCATCAGAATGATCAGCGGACGACAAATCCAGATGTCTCTGAGTAAGGCCTCTGCATTGTCGAATTTCATCCATGAGTTTCAAGCATGTCTTGTGAGCGGATCATTTGAATCTAAGGTGACGGGGCTGGAGCGGGCGGCAAAACTAATGGATGTGGCATCACGCTCGGTTCGACTAAAGATGGCGTTAGCTGCAGCGAACTTTCCGCCCAATGGAGATCGAGAATCCGCCGAATCTCCTTGAGGGTTTCAGGTTTTTCCTTGACGCTAGTGTGCGTTCCCTCGACGAACAATTCACTTTCGACATTTGCAAGCCGTGCGCTTTGAATTGAAACGACACTGTCTCCCGGGAAACACGGGCTGCATCCTTTGGTCCCGATAATAGAATGCAAACGCACGTGCTGCGCAAAAGGCAACTGGGACAAACCGTAAATCCCTAGGCTTTTAGGGGACAGTCCAGCCACACTGCTAGGCAATCGTCGAGGGACACCGGGGCGTAGATACTCCTTGTTCTTGCGGTACATATCCGCCCAACTCCGAGAGGTCTCAAGCAATTGTCCTGCCAATAGCCGGCCGACACAGCCAATGACTCGAGAGCTCAAACCAGACCCGCGATGTGGTACCGCAATGAATACAACCCGTTTGACAAAAGGCTGCGGCTCAAAAAAGAACGCTTGAGAGAGTTCCTGTTTGATGTGAGCATCTGCATCGAATGCGCTGAGTGGCTTGCTTGCAAAAACATTCCAGAGAATCTCACCACTATGGACAACCTGCAGTCTCGATAACAGGCCACCCATGCTATGCCCAATCAGCATCATGTTCTGCAATGCAGGGTCCGCGCAGTATGGATCAAGAAACGCGAGAGTGTTTCGTAAGTCTTCGCGAAACTTGCCGGCAGTTATCAAGAATGGGATGCCGGTGGGATACAGATAGGCCCAGATCTGATATTTCTCCATGAGCTCCGGCTGATTCATCAAGTCATTGATGATCGTCCCCCAAGTCGATGGATTTGAAATCAAACCGTGAACTAGTACGAGCGGGATTTTTCCCGGCTGGTATGGCTGGAGCGTTAACATTCCTTCGTGGCTGACCGCAACCTGGGGATTGAAGAACGCCTGCATTGGATTAGCGGTATCTTCGAGTTCCCGCATTGCAAAGTCGACTGCTGCAGCAATGTTCCGAGATAGGTTTAACTCATAACCGTTGACGATGGACGTGAGAACCGAAACGGGGCTATTCAGTTCGATTGTCCACCCGACGGCACTTTCCGTGGTCGCTTCGCTGGGACGGATCAGTCCGGTGATCGCAAAGGGATGCTTTTCGAGGTAACGTTCTTCACCTGGAGTATCTTGACGACGGTAGTGAATACCAATCAACGAGGCTCCGAACGCATGGCGAAACGTCGGGGCAAGAGCGGGGTTTTCGAAACATGTATGCGCCTGGCGAATACAATCGATTTGGTCGAATCGCCAGTGTATCCCATGGTTGACGATCGGGACGACTGTCTCTTGCCCGTCGACATTCACAGATAACCCCTGGGCAAAATCAAGCCGACCAAGCTGATGCCCATAGACAAGACTCGCCGAGACTGCCGAGTTGTAGAGTTGCAAGTCACTATGGAGGAGCCGAGGTGGATCGCTTGCGATTGCCACGGACAAGTCCTGCCAAGTTAGCCTTGCACAGGCAAAGAAATGGTCGACGCACCGCGGGTCGGCATGGGCGGCAAAATACTGAGCCTGCTGATAAGCCGTAGCGGCTTCCGCATACAGCGGCCCACCACCGTGACAGTTCAACAGCGGAGTTTGAGTCGACATTGCGGGTTGTTCCGCCTTGACCGAACTCGTCAGCAGCAGCAACAAGGGGACAAAAGCTGCGATAAACATCTGCTTTTGACTCATCCATGAATACATGGGGCAATGCCCTTAAGTGTGAAGTCGCTGCGTATAGTGTCGATTTCAACGGTATCGACGTTTCTGGAACCGAATACCCCGATAATTCCGGTGCTATCGATACTTCCTAGCACCTAGAAATTGATCGGTACGATTTCGCGCAGTGAGTCAAACTAGGAAGCCTACAGAAACTTAGCCACCTTAATAGACTGCATAGTATTCAGGCTGCGTGTATGAGCGGCCGCAGAGAATTCGTCGCTTTCCGGTCCTCTTGAGAGAGTGTATTGCAGACGTGATTACGATTCGCCGGAAGCAACATCCTTTGCAGGTTCGGAATCGCGTGGCGTGACCTGACGAATCGCGCAGGAAATCAAGAGTCCTTGCTCGGTCCGCACGGGACTGAGGCTGATCTCGACAGGAAAAACACCGCCGGATTTCTGGCGGCCATAGAGTGTCAACTGGTTACCCATCGGGCGGAATTCGGGATTGTTGACATACGAGCGGAAGTGAGCCGGGTGACCGGCGCGAAACTCCTCAGGCACTAGGACATCGATCTGCTGTCCTAAAAGTTCTTGTCGCGGGAAGCCGAACAGCTTTTCCAGCTGAGAGTTGACTAGTACGATTTGTCCGGTTTCGTTGACGATAACCATGCCATCCGGGGCGGATTCCAAGAGTTCTTGGAAGGTTTGTTCGGTTTGCTTTCGCTCGGTGATGTCGCGTCCGACAAGATAAATGGCCCCTTCGCCGGCAATCAGGCTCGCGTTCCACAAGACCCAACGGTAGGAGCCATCGCGGCATCGGCAACGGTGTTCAACGGCGGTCAATCGCTCTCCCGCCAAGATGCGTTCGAGATTCTTGGTAAGCGAAGCATGGTCGTCTGGATGTAGCATGTCCCAGACCGTTGTGTCTTGCAGGTCGGATGGTTTCCAGCCGAGTAAGTGGTCCCAGGCGGGATTGGTTTGATGCAGCGTTCCCTGCGAATCTAGGATTGCAAGCAGATCCAACGAGAGATTGAAAAACCGCTCACGTTCTTGTTCGGTTCGTTTTCGTTCCGCGCGATTCGCGATCCAGCCTTGAATTTGTCCCGCAAGCTGAGAGGCCGACCGTTGCCGGTCTTCCCGCTTCTTGGAGAGTCCCTGGAGACAAATACGTTCTAACTCATAAGGAATGGCAGGATAAAGTTCGCTAGGCGGCGTCGGTGGATCATGAATGACTTGATTCAGGACATCGACGATACTACTCCCCGAAAATGGAGGCTCACCAGTGAGTATTTGATAGAGGATAGCGGACAAGCCATAGATGTCGGTTCGTTTCTCGACTTCGTCGATCTGTCCAAGCGCCTGCTCGGGAGCCATGTAAGCCGGCGTGCCTAACTTTTCGCCTTGCAGCGTTCCCTCTGCCGGTTGGCTGCCGTCCTCGGAGACAATCAGAGTTTCCGTCAACGCCGCATCGATGTCCCCCTCAACGATCGTCTCATCCAAACGCTTCGCTAACCCCCAGTCTAAGACAATCACCTCTCCAAAATCCCCAACGACGACGTTGTCTCCTTTGAGATCGCGATGAATGATATTTCGCGAATGTGCATAGGCGATTGTCTGACAGATACTGACAAAGGTATTCAGTAGTTTAACGAGTTCGCTGATACCACTTTGAGTCTTCGACTTTCGCTCGTCATGGGCCTGTTGAATAACTTCGGTCAAAGTTTGGCCTTTGACAAATCGCATCGTGTAGTAACAGCGACTACCGTCGGGGTTGGCCGAGTACTCGTACACCGGCACGACACCAGGGTGTTCAAGTTGAGCCGTTAACTGAGCCTCGCGGAAGAACCGTTCGCGGTTCCGCACGGATTGCGTTTGCGTTGGTTTTAGTTCTTTTAAGGCGATCTCACGATGGAGTATTTGGTCCTCGGCAATCCAAACCTGTCCAATGCCTCCGGTCGAATGCAACCCTTTTAGGACAACACGTTCCTGATCGCCGGGCAGACGAGTTTCCTTGACCACCGAAACCGTGTCAGAACCTAAGCCCTGCAGAGACTCGTGAATTGCAGGACTGCTAATGCTCTCTAATGCCGACTTGGCGACATCAGGCATTTTGGACAATGTCTCCCGAACATCCCCGCCCAGCTTTTTGACTCGTCTTGCGAGTAGATAGTCGACATGACTACGGTCTTCTTCTTGCAGCCAGCCATTCTGAATCAGGATATCTGCAAGTGACGATTCTTTGCGTGATGACCACAGCGTGCAGGCATCCACAAATTCGCGGACGTCAATCAAATCACTTTGCATGGCGATTACGCCGAAGAGCAAATTTCTGTCTGTCTCGGAGTTCGCCATGCTGTTTCTATTCACCTCGACATTGAAAGTTTAGGCCGGTATCGTCTTTCAAGCTTCCGACCATATTAAAATGAAGATTCCTTAACTTTTCGATCGTCAAATCCGTGCATAATAGGAATCGACGTGACCGTGACAGCCAAACCCATCCCCTAAGGAATTCATACTCCACCACATCAAGGCGACGGCAGCGGGATATTCATGCCATTGATAGTCTCACCGGTTCCAATAACCTGCCGCATACCCCCCAATACCAACGACGATGCCCAGGAAATCGATCGTCTCGCCAATCTCGCCAGCTATCTCGAACTTGGCTCAAATCGCGACTGGGAAAATGGCTTCGCCATTCGATTTCCGCACGAAGCAAAAACTGCTGACCATATCGTGTTGTCGCCGAAACTCAAACTCATCTTTGGTCAGCTGCTTGCAATGATAGTCAGTTTCGGTGCAAACTTCACTGATCAGCCGGTCAATTTTGTTGTGGTCGCGGCCACCCCTGATGGATTCCATATTACAATCGTGTTCGCATATTGAATCAGCCATCGATTGACCGGGCCAACTCAGCAGATCGGACACTCGGGTGAGAGAACCATGACTGGCATCAATCCATACGGCCAAAGTTTTCCGATCGGAGCCACGACTTTCGAGGATGGTGTCAACTTTAGTCTGTATTCCCGTCATGCCACGGGCGTAGAGCTAGTTCTATTTGATGCCTCTGAAGACCTTCAACCCTCGCAAGTCATCTCGCTCAACCCGGCTAAAAACCGAACCTATCACTACTGGCACACCTTTGTACCAGGCATTAGGGTAGGCCAAATCTATGGGTACCGCGTTGACGGGCCCTATACTCCCGATGTCGGTCTGCATTTCGATCGTACAAAGGTGCTTCTGGACCCTTATGGCCGAAGCGTTGTCGTGCCACAGGGCTATGATCGTGAGCACATTCGTCGTGATGGACCGGCGGCAATCACAATGAAAAACGCAGTCGTCGATCCAACTCTATATGACTGGGAAGGCGACAAGCCACTGCAATTGCCATCAGCCCGCACGACCATCTACGAAATGCACGTACGAGGCTTAACACAGAATCCGAATTCGGGAGTTAGTGAGGACAAACGTGGCACCTACGCGGGAATAATCGAAAAAATTCCGTATCTTCAGAACCTGGGAATAACCGCAGTCGAACTACTTCCGGTGTTCCAGTTCGACTCTCAAGATTGTCCACCCGGCAAAACTAATTATTGGGGTTACGCTCCCGTCTCATTTTTTGCACCGCATCAAGCCTATAGCAGTTCTCAAGATCCTTTAGGACCAATCGACGAGTTTCGGGATCTCGTCAAAGCTCTACACCGGGCCAACATCGAGGTCATTCTTGACGTCGTATTTAATCACACGACCGAGGGTGATCATCACGGACCGACACTATGTTTCAAAGGCATTGACAACCCAACCTATTACATGATGGAGGACAACGGAGCGCGTTATGCAAACTACACAGGCTGCGGAAACACCTTGAACGCCAATCATCCGATTGTCCGCCGACTCATCGTTGATAGCCTGAGGTACTGGGTTTCGGAAATGCATGTCGATGGGTTTCGCTTCGATCTGGCGTCGATCTTAGCACGCGACTCTCAAGGACATCCTCTGCCAAATCCACCAGTCCTCTGGGATATTGAATCGGATCCAGTACTGGCCGGCACAAAACTGCTTGCAGAGGCCTGGGACGCGGCTGGGTTATACCAAGTGGGCAGCTTCATCGGCGATACTTGGCAAGAATGGAACGGTCGCTTCCGTGACGATGTTCGAGATTTTTTCCGTTGTACTCAAGGTTCAGTTCGGCGTGTGGCAGACCGTCTTGTCGGCAGCCCGGAGATGTACGGTCATAAGTCCCGCGAGCCAGAACAAAGCGTCAATTTCGTGACTTGTCACGACGGCTTCACGCTCGACGATCTTGTGTCGTACAACCACAAACACAATGAAGACAATGGCGAAGATAATCAGGATGGCAGTGACGACAACCGGAGTTGGAACTGTGGTGTCGAAGGAAGTACAGACGACCGCGAAATCGAAGCGCTGCGTAATCGGCAAGTCAAGAACTTCTTGACGGTCAACCTTCTTGCATTAGGCGTCCCTATGATTCTGATGGGCGACGAAGTTCGTCGCACGCAACGCGGCAACAACAATGCATACTGTCAAGACAACGAACTCAGTTGGTTTGATTGGTCCCTATTGGAGAAGCATGCCGACGTTTATCGGTTCGCGAAACTTCTCATAGCAAGACGCTCGATGCGGAATACCGATCATGCTGCCAAACGAACGAGTCTGACTACTTTGATATCACAATCCCGCCACGCCTGGCATGGCATCCAACCGTTGAAGCCCGATTGGAGCGACTCTTCGCACCTGATCGCCTTAGGGGCAGAGTTGCCGGCAGATGGACTGTTCGTACATCTCATCCTGAACGCCCATTGGGAACCCCATGAGGTAACGCTCCCAGATTGTCACAACGGCCAACCTTGGCGACGATGGATTGATACATCCCTGGAATCACCCGACGACATCATCGCCTGGGAATCTGCGAGGCCAATTGAGGGCACGCGTTACTTCGTCCAAAGCCACTCCGTTGTCACACTGATTTCCGGTGGCGACAGAAGCTAAACAAGACTGTCCACGCAGTTTTCGCAGCCCGACATCACTGCCAGAAACAGCCATACGGGGGCCAGAACAGTACATCAGAACAGATCCAAACCGAGTGTGCCTAGGCATGTTCCCGATAATCTGCTAACAATCAGGCAATCGACCAGGATATTGCCATTGCATGAAACCCGGACACTCCCAACTGTGCTCTGACAGCTGTCGGGCAATTGGGTTGTTATCATACACAGAGAACAACGTCGTCGAAATCTTGATCAGGATCGGACTCCGATGAACAACAAGCAAACGCAGGAGAAGTTGAAGCAATATGATTGCGGCGACTTTCCATTAACCGACCACATGGCCAATGACAACTACGATCGCCATTTGCTGTTCGATCATGTCGTCAACTCCAATGAGGCCACACACCGTGAGCGATTCGAAGCGGTCGCTAGTTCCATTCGCGACCTACTTACGCAGCGTTGGCTATTGACTCAGGAAACGTATCGCAAAGAAAACCCGAAGCATATCTATTATTTGTCGATGGAGTTTCTCATCGGCCGCACGTTGACAAATAATATTATGAACCTCGGGATTGAAGACCTTGTGCAGAGTGACTTGCAGTCCGATTCACGTCTCGATTGGAAGGAAGTGATCGAATCAGAACCTGACGCAGGACTTGGAAATGGCGGTTTAGGGCGACTTGCGGCTTGCTTCATCGAGTCTCTGGCAACCTTGCAGTTTCCTGCGATCGGGTACGGACTTCGATATGAATATGGAATCTTTCGACAAACCATCGAGAAGGGTTTCCAGATCGAGCAACCCGACCATTGGCTGGCTCGTCCCGACCCTTGGGAAGTGATGCGTCCTCAAGAAGCTGTAACCGTGCCAATCGAATGTGAATTCCGACTCGAGAAAGGTGAACTGCGAGCGGTTGCCGGTCATTCCTCACGCCTGCTCGGGGTTCCCTACGATCGTCCTGTCGTGGGATATGGTGGACGCAACATCAACACGCTGAGGCTCTGGGGCGCATCGTCTCCCGACCATTTCGACTTTGGTGAATTCAGCACGGGTGATTTTGTTGGAGCAGTCGTAGATCGAATTGTGGCAGAATCTGTCACACGGGTCCTGTATCCCGACGATTCCACGACTGCCGGTCAAGCTCTAAGGTTCGTGCAAGAGTACTTCTTAGTTTGCTGTTCGCTCGGCGATATTGTGGCTAGGTTCTTACGCACGAACCAAGACATCAAAGCCCTACCGGACAAAGTCGCCATCCAACTCAACGACACTCACCCCGCGATGGCTGTTGCCGAACTAATGCGACTGCTACTCGACGAACACAATCTCGATTGGGATGACGCGTGGAGAACGACTCGCAACACGCTTGCCTATACGAATCACACGTTACTCCCAGAGGCATTAGAGAAATGGCCCATCCGCTTTTTCGAGCTTGCATGTCCTCGACTACTAGAGATCATTTTTGAAATCAATCGACGATTCCTGCGTGAGGTTGAAAGTCAGTATCCCGACGACCCGAATCGACTAGCACGCATGAGCTTGATCGAAGAGGGGCACCCTCGGCTGGTCCGCATGGCGAATTTGGCAATCGTTGGTAGCCATTGCATCAATGGTGTGGCGCAGATTCACTCCGATCTTTTGCGAACCCGTGTGGTTTCAGATTTCGGCGAAATGTTCCAAGAGCGGTTCGACAACAAAACCAATGGAGTCACTCCGCGACGATGGTTGTTACTGGCTAACCCGGAACTTGCTAAATTGATCACAGCTCAAGTCGGCGATGGCTGGGTCACTGACCTGGATCAACTACAAGGCTTGTTACCACTCGCTGATGACGCAAGTTTTCAGAACGAGTTTCTCAAGGCGAAACAGTCCGCGAAAAAACGTTTTGCAACATGGCTAAAGTACAAGACGGGTCACAGTGTGGACCCGGAGACGATCTTTGATAGCCAAATCAAACGGATCCATGAGTACAAACGACAGCTATTGAATGCTTTGCATATCATCGTTCTGTATAACCGAATCAGAAAAGACCCGAGCATTGAGATTCCACGACGCACGTTCTTCTTTGCAGGCAAGGCGGCTCCGGCATACCAATTGGCGAAACTGATCATCAAGCTGATCAACAATATTGCATCCGTGGTTGATGCCGACCCACAGGTGCGTGAGAAACTCAAAGTCCTGTTCATACCGAACTACAATGTTTCTCTGGCGGAGAAACTCATTCCTGCGAGTGACGTCTCAGAACAAATCTCGACGGCCGGATACGAAGCCAGCGGGACGGGCAACATGAAGTTCATGATGAACGGTGCATTGACAATCGGCACACGAGACGGCGCGACAATTGAGATGGCGGAGGAAGCCGGCGAAGAAAACTTCTTCTTGTTTGGACTTAACGCCGAACAGGTCGTCAAAAGCCGTGAATGGTACAACCCGCAATGGCACTATGAGAACGAACCGGAAACTCAAGAGGTCTTAGATTTGATCATCAACAATCACTTTAGCCGCGACGAACCTGGAGTATTCGCCCCCCTGCTTACAACGCTACTCAATGGGGATTACTTCATGCATCTTGCCGACCTAACATCTTATGCCGAAGCCGAACAACAAGTTGGCAAATCCTATTTAAACCAATCGGAATGGTGCCGAAAAGCGATTACCAATATCGCATGTGCCGGCAAGTTCTCTAGCGACCGCACGATCTCGGAGTACGCCAGTCAGATCTGGAATGCCAAGCCGTGCCCGATTCCTTAACGAGTCGAAACCGAACAGGGGCCGCGGTCGTTTTTTTTCGGTCGTCTTTCGATTGGCAATTGCCAAGACTGGAGAACTCGGTTATGTTCGCCGTCTAGAAACCCGTTGGGCGTTCGATCGAACCAATCGAACAGGAAGCCGGTGAGAATCCGGCGCGGGACCGCCGCTGTGTGCAAGAAGGCGGCCGAACACAATGCCACTGCAAGCTGGGCTTGCGGGAAGGCGTTCGGCAGCCGTTCGACTTGCGAGTCAGAATACGGCCCAACAGGTTTGCCGGGAGATGCTTCGGCTTCAAGCGTCCTTGGAAGGCATTGTTGAGTGCGCACGGTGTCTGCGCGAGTGCCTTTCCGCAGCCGAAGTTTCTTGGCGCTGAAAGGACCGAACAATGTCTCGCTTCACTACGGAGTGGTGGACGCTGCATAGCGATTTATGCCAGCCCCCACATACCCGCCAGCCTTGCAACCGGTTGAGGAACATATGTCCCGGCCGTGCTTCAGCGGGCCCGTGTCAAACGCTCGCGAATTGGCGAGACGCTAGCCTTTCCCGAAGGATTCCCCGGTGTGGATTTACGCTGATCGAATTGTTAGTCGTCATTGCGATTATTGCGATTCTAATCGCGTTGTTGTTACCCGCCGTCCAACAAGCTCGTGAATCCGCGCGACGACTGCAATGCAAGAATAACCTGAAACAAATTGGCATTGCGCTGCACAACTACCATTCGAGTTATCGCAGCTTTCCGCGGGGTGGGTATGGTGGAACGCTGACGTCGGCGAACGCTTCCGATCCGACACTCAAAGCCTCTGCACTCTCACTGAGTTGGGGAGCAGCGATTCTCCCAGGTCTCGAGCAAAGCAATCTCTACGATCAAATCAACCAAAGCGAATGGTATGTCCATACCGACAACGTCCCTGTCGGCCAGACAGTGCTCACGACTTACATTTGCCCCTCGATGCCATCCGGAGTGATGCTTAAGCCGAACGGCGATCAACCTAGCTCTAGTGATCTGTTCGCCAGGACGGATTACGGAGGCAATTACGGGGAACGCGGATTACGTTGTTACCCGGCGACGAATTGCCAAAACAACTATGGCAGCGGGACCGGCTCAGTGTCTTACCGGGGCATGTTTCCGTTGCTGTCCGCCCCGAGCGTCGGCATCAAAGATGTTACCGATGGGACAACCAACACCATTTTTGTCGGTGAAGCTCCCGAGGGAATTCACTCGATTTGGATTGGTCACAAGAATGTGTTCGACCAAAGTGCCCCGCTCAATGGACGTTATGCGTCTGCAGGTGATACCAGTTGGCAAGCCTGCGTGACCTTCGGAGGCACCGCGAATCCACCTGGTAAACTCGGCTGCGATTTTGGCCAAGAGTTTCATAGTTATCACAGTGGTGGCTCGCAGTTTCTACTCGTCGATGGATCGGCCCGTTTTATCAACGAATCCATTGATGTTATCACCTTAGCCGCACTGCTTTCGCGACAAGGCGGCGAAGTCGTCGACGACTTCTAAACCACCTTCTGTTCTCCGTATCTGCAGCGACTTCGAAAGACCCGCGCGTTGCCTCCGTTCGCACTAGGAACGACGCGCAACGAAGTTGCGCGACCTTCACTGATTCTTTCTTTACGCAGGATTGTGTTCATGCAACTGACTCATTGGCTTCTAAGTTGGGTTCCCGTTCCTAAGACTAATCGTGTTCCGCGTCGGCGATTTCAGCCCCAAGTTTTTGAGGTGGCGTGCGTTGAAATGCTCGAAGAACGAACACTGCTAACTGCAGTCGTGGATTTCGATGATGTTCCACTGGATGCAGAATCACACTTCAATGGCCCTGATCCGAATGGCACCGTCGAAGCCGGGCCTTTCGGTGATGTGCAAGTCGGTAGTATCGAAAGCGGCGGAGTTGAGTTTTCCAATACCTACGATTTGACCTTCGGTAGTTGGAGCGGGTTCGCCGTCTCGAACGAGACCGACAACAGCACCCCCGGTTTCTCGAATCAACATAGTGCTTTCGCAGGATCAGGAGCAGGCAGCGGAGACGACAACTACGGGCTGGCTTTTGGTTCCAATGGAAGTCTGGATCCGAACGACGAAGAACAGCTTCGCGGTTTGCCGACGATCACTCTGCCAGATGGCTATCGGATTGAAACGGCATTGATCTCCAACACAACCTATGCAGCCCTTTCCATGCGTGACGGCGACTTGTTCGCCAAACAATTCGGCGGTTCCACCGGCGATGATCCCGATTTCTTCAAGTTGAGTGTGTATGGAATCGGTGAAGACGGAGAAGCCCTGGGGGTCGAAGTCGATTTCTACCTCGCCGACTATCGCTTCAACGATAACTCGCAGGACTACATTCTCGACACTTGGGAATTGCTCGATCTATCAACACTGGCGGACGCTCGAAGTTTGCACTTCAACCTAAGTTCATCCGACGTGGGCGACTTCGGAATGAATACACCCGCATACTTTGCGATCGATAGTCTCTTCTTCCAAACGCCCCCATCATCGAATCCCATTCTTGATGCTGGTGAAGATGCCGACGATGGCGCTCCCGATACATTCGTGGTAGACGTTGACGGCCCCGATCTGATCGTGACCGCCAACGGCATGGAAGTCTTACGACAACCGTTGGCCGACATCACATCGTTGACTCTCAACGGGTCCAACGATGACGACTCGTTCACGATCGACCAGAACAACGACTTGATCGACATTCCAATCACCATCAACGGCGGTTCGCATATTACCGGCGATACACTCACCATCGACGGGGGCACATTCGACGCACTCACGCTCAACCACGACGATCTTACCAACGGTTCGTTGCAACTCGACTCTGCCATCGTTGCGTTTCATGGCATCGAACCGTTGGAGGTTCTTGGCTCGAATATTGCAAGTCTAGTCGTCAATCTCACTGACTCTGTCGATGTCACTCATTTTAGTATCACGAATACTAGCCTTAACATTGACAACTCTAGTAACTCGCATGGCAACGACACCTTGAACTTAGACGGCGTGACTTCAATCACTATCAATGCCGGTGCAGACGCGGACACAATTACATTCCAAGACATTGCCACTAGTGAATACACCGGAACCTGGAATATTGACGGTGGTACTGGCACCGATCGCTATGAAATTCTCGCGACCGCCACAGTGGAACTATCCACAGATTTCCTGCTTGCGGAAGGAGAGCAGTTGCATGTGGATGGCGAACTTCACTTGCCAGCAATGGGTACATTGACACTCAGTGACTTAAGCATGCTCTCGGGGCGTGGTCGTCTGCGAGGGAATGTGGTCGCAGCTGGCAATGGCAAAGTTTCCCCTGGTGAACAAAGTGGCCAACTGACGATCGATGGGAACTTCAATCTCTCGGGTGGTGATGTGGCCATCGTCCTCGGTGGCACAACAGCAGGAACCGAGTACGATCAAATCGTTGTCACCGCTGCAGCGACGGAAATCAATCTAGACGGAGCAACATTGTCGCGGGGTTTGGAGTTTGCCCCGTTGTCAGGTGATGTCTTCACCATTCTCGATAATCAATCGTCGCAGCCGATCACCGGTACCTTTAACGACCTGCCGGAAGGAACTGAGTTCGAATTGCAGAATCCGGTTCAGCAAATTACTCGGACCGTTCGGATTAGTTACATTGGTGGTGACGGGAACGATGTGACTCTGACCATCCTTGAACCGATGGGACCACCTGCGGAAACCGATGTTGTACTGGCCGGCGGACAATTGACGATCACCGATGTCAACGGCGGCGACTCTGACGACACATTAAGCTTCAGTATCGTCGATGACAATCTCCGTGTGACCGACCCAGCGAACACGCTCCACGGAACAGGAACTGGAGTTGTCAGAATTGACGAGCATACGATGGAGGTTCCGCTGGCGAACATCACGGCCGGCATCGTCATTGACACGCAAGCCGGCACAGATCAAGTCATTTTCGCCACCGCCTTCGATCTCGCCGACAATTCGCTCGCGGTGACGACGGACGAGTTCGTACTTGACGACTCACTAACGACATCAGGCCCAGTCAACTTGCAGGCGAACGTTACAGTGAACCAACCGGTTGCCGTGTCCGCCTCGGCGTTAGTTTTCGGTAACTCGGTGTCAGGCAACGGGCCTACGGCCGTCACATTGATCACGGACGCTTTAGAGATTGGGGGTATCTTCACCAATGTTATCCCGACTGTGCAACCGCTGTCGCCAGGTACGTCTATCGGACTCGGCGGTGCAACCGGTGTGCTCAACCTGACCGACGCAGAAATCGCCCATCTCGGTTCTTTGGGTGTAACAATCGGCGACAACATCAATACCACAACGATCACCCTCGACACCGTCACTGTTGCCGGTGTGAGTGAGGTGACATTGATCGGTGCGGAAATTATTGGTAGCGATGGCGTCGATCTCACGACGAGTGGTGATGTGCAATTGATCGGCAACCTTGTGCCCGATGGTGAATTCAGCGTCGACGCCGCGTCCGTTTCATTTGATGAATCGGCTTCAGGAATCACGGTCGACATTTCCAACACGGGAACTCCTACAGTCGACTATGACCAACTGCAGTTTTTAGGAAACAATCGGCTAGTCAACTGGAATGATGTCTCGCTGACAATTCAGTTTGCCCCTAGCTATATACCAACCGATGGCGATGAATTTACCATCGTTGACTTGGCGGATACAGCGTCGAGTTCGGTCGGTCATCTGAATGGACTTGCAGAGGGCGACTCAATCGTTTTCGACGGTTTCGAAACGCGAATTAGCTACGGCGGCGGCGACGGTAACGATGTCACACTGACGGTGCACATCTTGAATCAACCGCCTATCATCACTGCTCCCATGGTTCAAAATATCGATGAAGACGCGTCGCTAGTTTTCTCGAACTTCAATAATAATCGTATTGCATTGAGTGATCCTGATGCTACTAGCAACGAGGTGGGACTGACGTTGGCCGTAACCAACGGCTCGCTCTCGTGGGGTGAGTTGAGTGGATTGACGATCGAGGTCACTGACACCATCGAGAACTTGAATCGGCAGCTCGACGGTCTGGTCTTTCGCCCGGATGCAGACTACTTCGGCTCAGCGGTTCTGACGATCAGTGTCGATGACCTCGGTCACACGGGTGGTGGCGGATCGCAAACTGCAATGACGACGATTGATCTGATTATCGCCCCGGTCAATGACAGCCCAATCAATACAGTGCCTAGTTCGCAAACGGTGAATTTTCTGAGCGACCTAGTATTCTCGAATGCAACTAGTAACAGCATTTCTGTGTCTGACCCGGACATCGGTACAGGTAATGAACCTGTCGAAGTGACCCTGAGCGTCAACGGCGGCACACTGACACTCAGCACGACCAACGGCCTGACCTTGACCACCGGCGATGGTATTGCCGATAGCACCCTTCGATTTCGTGGGTCCTTAGCCCACGTCAATACTGCATTGGATGGGCTCACCTATCGATCAAACGCCGATTTTTTTGGTGAAGATATCCTAACGTTCACCACAAACGATCTCGCTCATATCGGCAATCAACCACTGACTGACACGGATTCGATTTCAATTGCCGTGGCGGAACCGATCATCGATTCGCCGCTCTCGCAGTTCGAAGAAACGCCGATTTCGACCTCGCTGATCAATGGCGATTTCACGAACATCGTCTCCGGTAACTTTGACGACAATAGTCCGAATTTGGACTTGTTGGATGATCTCTTTCTATGGAATCCCACAACAGGAGCGAACCGTTTGGTACTAGGCGACGGTTCGACACGAGACAACGTCATCGATCCCACGTTCGTGAATGGCAATGACTTCTTCGAGGTAATCGCCGCCAACCTTGACGACAGTGGTCTGGACGACTTGTTGTTCTGGAACCCGACCACCGGTCAGAACCGCCTGGCTCACCTTAAGAACGATGATCAGTTGACCGTCAACATCGAACTAGATGTGATTGATCGCACCTTCGTCAACGGCAATGATTTCACGACGATCGTTGCGGGCGATCTCAATGCAGCGGGCCCGGACGATCTTTTCTTCTGGCACCCAATGACGGGCGCGAACCGTCTGATTCACTTGTCGGCTGCCGCTGCTGGCGTTGACACTGATGTCGTCAGGGTCGAAAACGATGTCATTCCTCGTCAGATCATCAATCGCAATGACTTTCAGCAGATTGGGATTGGCGAATTCGTCGCCGGTGGCGTGGCTGAGTTGATGTTCCTTAGTCTCAAAACCGGAGCGAACCGACTCGTCGAGTTGACGATCATTACCCCAGGCCAAGACACCCGGTTCAAGCAAGTCACTACGAATGCAGTTTCGCCGCCCCTTCTCAACAGCAACATCTACACTCGAACAACTTTCGGCGACTTCGACAACAATGGGTTCAGTGACGTTTTCGTATGGAACCCGGTCACTGGGGAGAATCGCTTGTTGCTGACGGGGGAAACCACAGTGGTTGTCGACCAACCGATTTCGCCAAGCGTGATTAACGGCGACATGTTTAACACAGCCACACCGCGTAGTTCTGTGACCGATCTCGGCTTCGAGACTACAGGACTGTTCTTCTGGGACAGCATCACTGGCCAGAACCGTTTGCTCATGTAGTTCAACGCAAACGTGTTGTCGTCGATCGTGTCCGTGGTGGATGCAGAGCGGCCTTAGTTCTCTGCATCCACGACTCAAGAACAACCCTAATTAGAAACTATTATTCAGTCGCATGGTCTAACAATTGAATCTCTTAGTATGACGGAAAGGAATACGAGATTTCGTTAGAGTTTAACGCCAAACGCGGTTACTAGTTCGGGTTCGTCGTTGGTTCAACTGACAACGGCGTGAACTCGGTAGAAGTTCCTTTCACGTGGTACCCAATGTAACGAATCTCTTCGAGATCGGCGGGGAGTTTCGCAGACAATTTAGAACCGTCGATCGTTGCCTCGACGGTTCTCGCTTGCAGATCGACAGTGACGATGGCTTCGAAGATCTGTTGAGCATCGAATTTCCGAGAAACGCGAGCCAAGGAACCAACCTGCCTCCAATCTCCCAGGAAGATGACATGCTGACCCAATCCGATGGCCGTGCCGACTTTGACGGTCTCTGCATTGGTTGGGTTTGCACCAAACACCCAGGCGGCGTTGCGAGTGATGCCGTCTTTCTGGGTGCTACGATAACGGAACCGGACCGTCATGCGATCGGTTACGGGGGCTTTCAACTTCTGTAAAGCCAGACATTCGCCATCGGAACTCAACTCGATTCCCAGGTCGGATTTCTTCGCGGTCCCGCCTTTGATGACATCGAATGTCCCGGTTTGATCCTCACCGTCAGAAAGGCGTTTTGGTTTTGGTTTACGTTGTTGTTTTGCTTCCTGCTCCCACCAATCCGGTCCTTCCTCAAGAACTTTGCGGTCGTGATCCAGAAGCTTGGCTTTGAGTCTGGCGAACTCCTCGGGGTGCTTGCTGGAAAGTTCCATTGTTTCCTCGGGATCGTTCTGGAGGTTGTATAGTTCGAAATGTGTGAGATCCTCCGAGCCGATAAGCTTCCACTCGCCAATTCGCAACGCCATCCTCTGTCGTGCGGGAGCCAAATGATTTCGCCAGTACAAAGGCTGTGCACGTTCAATCGGTTTCCCTTCAAACAATGGCAACATGCTCGCACCGTCGATGGTCCGGTCACTCGGCATGGGGATGTCGAGGGTCTTGCAAATGGTCGTGAAGAGATCCGAGCCAATCACCGGTTCGTCGCTTTCACTGCCGGCCTTCACCCGACCTGGCCAGCGAATGATCCCCGGTACACGGATGCCGCCTTCGTAGGTGTCACGCTTGCGACCGCGAAGTCCGCCAGTCGATCCGCGGGTTCGTCCTTTGGTACCGGCCCCCTCCGGTCCGTTGTCGCTAGTAAACACCACGCAGGTGTTCTCGCGGAGTCCCATCGCGTCTAAAGTCTGCATGAGTTTCCCGAAGGCCGCATCGAGCTGAGTTACATTGCCATGATGTTGTCGTAGACCTTCGTCATCTAAGTCTGCATACGGCTTCATGAACTGAGGAGCCGTCTCGATTGGCAAATGGGGTTCGTGCGTCCAAACCGTGAGAAAGAATGGTGTGCCTTGGTCTGGCCGAGACTTCAGCCATTCGGCTGCCTCCTCGACAACAATATGTGAACTAGGCCCTTCCATCTGGCCGACCGATTCTCCGTTGCGAACAAAGTTCTTCGGATTGATATGATTGGGGGCGGCGTTGTTCTGGGTGGCCAGCCAATGATCATAACCGTGATCGTCGGGTTGAGGTTGTTTGTCGCTATTGAAGTGGCCGTTGAGATGCCACTTGCCGACATGACAGGTATCGTAGCCCCGCTTCTGGAGTAAAGAAGCGATCGTCACTTCGCTTGCTCGAAGATGGATGTTGCTACCAGACGGAATCCATCGCCAAACGCCATTGCGGTATGGTGTCCGTCCGGTGAGAATGGCCGACCGCGACGGCGAACAAACTGAACACGCCGCATAGCATTGCGTCAAACGTAAACCTTCTTTGGCGAAGGCGTCGAGATGGGGCGTCTGAATCCTGGGATGACCATAGCAACCCAGATCCCCCCACCCAAGATCGTCGGTCAGAAAAATCACAAAGTTTGGTGGCTGATCATCCGTGTTCGCAACGGGACGGGTCTGTTCCGCAGCATTTGGCCTAACCGAAAGGCTAAGAATCAACAAACCGGTAGCGGCTACCGAAATGTGCTTCCGAAAGTTCGACATGCTCGGTTCCTGATCGCAAAGGAATGGCGGGGACGAGGTATAGCCGCCATGTTAATCGGAACGAGACGTTTTCGCACGGTCAAACCGGATGCGATCTTTCATTGGCAACAGAGGTGGTGAATACACATGGAGGGACACCGCATTTTGGCCATCGGTGTTATCGTTAATGAGCTGATGAACGTCTTGGTCACTCTTTAAAAACCACTCGCCCGCTTGGTATCGGTCGCTGGCCGCTATCTTCAAGCGTCCTGACGAATCCTCGCGGTAATCGATGTTGGTTAATGGGCCATCAACGATCTGAACCCAACAGACACAACCGCGATGATCGTGAATGGGGCTGGACTGCCCAGGTTGCCAACCAATGCAACCGATCTCGAAGAACGGTCCCACTGCAATCGGCTGATGCGAGTATTCGTGATCGTCGAATTGCACGAACTGATCGAGATCTTCCCGGCTGATTCGATGTCGAGACGCTAGAACCTTAATCTCTTCGAGAGTGATTGCATGATTCCAAGAACTCAATTCGTCGACTAACTGCGCTATCGCAGGACTGATCGATTCGGTCAAAACAACTGACGTTTCATTCGTCATCACATGGCCGCTATGCATGAGAGCATTAGGTCATCAAACCAGTACACAGACAAGTCACTTCACGAAGAGTTCCAGCAAGACTAACACCCCTACGAGCAGTGGAGCAGCAATTGCAACGAACAAACCTGTCGGAACATGCAAAAGTTCCGGCCATGTTAGCTTGCCACGACGCCCCCAACGGCTGACAGTTCCACTTGAGAACCGTGATGACAAGGCGAACAGATAAGATCCGAACATCATCCCACCGATCCCAACGAGGGCATCCAGATTTCCCTGACCGACTGCGGCTGCATTTGTTCCGGGACAGTATGCTAGCAGAGCAAAACCAACCCCGAACACCAACCCGCCGACGATGTTGGCTCCGTAATTTGTGTCACTGAGCTGCAACTCAACCAGGTCGAGACGTCGCAATAAATAGACACCGAGCATACCGACAACAATCGCGGTCAGCATCACCTTGACGACGACGAAATTCTCTAGCAGTAGCACCCCGATCAGAATATCAAACTTAGCTACACCACCTTTTTGCAACAAGAACCCGAATACAATACCGGCGAGAAGACCAAACACTAGTTTAGTAGGAGAGGTTTCCAACCATCCCCAAGATTCTTGCTCTGACTGTTGATCGGATCGGTCTGACTGTTGAGGGGCCGACTGTGATGTCGCCGGTAAAGGGTTTGGCTGAGTTGTCGATGGACTAGTATTCGGAGTCATTCAGTTTCTCCTTGTCGAGCGCTCTTCGTTCGAGACGCCTAGGCGATTTTATAGTGGTTGACTTACAAACGATACAAAAGCAGAGCCGCGGCAATCCCACCGACAAAGAAACAGATGACGGCAATCCAAGAACCGACCGCCAGTTGCAATGTTCCACTGATTCCGTGCCCGCTCGTGCAACCACCGGCCAATCTGGCACCGTACGCCATAATCGCTCCACCGGCAAAAGCTAGGAGTGTTCTCAACAGCTCACTATCGTCACCGAACCTTGCCACCCAAAGCGGTTGGAGAAACGTTCCTGTTAGTTCATTTCCACTCCACGCCGCCAGAAATGAACCCCCGATGGCTCCTAATACGAAGACTAAAGTCCAGCCAATCATCGGTTTGCTGTCTCGCCAGTAAGGCAGGGAGCGGACATGTCGCGGTGCGATGACACGTCCTAGTAAACCGGCGAGATCAGAATAGGCACTTGACGCACCGACTTTCTTTCCGACCAGTGACAGGGTTACTAGGACCAAGACCCCAATTAACGCTCCCACCAGATAGGGAGACCAAGCAGGTTCCGGATAGGCCGGATAAGGCGATGGCACCTCGTTGGCGGCCTGAACCGCCGGCACCGAGTAAACCGCCAAAAGTGTCATTGTTGCCAATCGAATTCGATTCTTCATGGTCACTGTAATCCCTAATTTAGGAGGCCTTCTCGACATCAAACCCGGCATTTTTCCAGGCTTGGAAACTGCCGGGGACGTTATAGACCTTCTCAAACCCTTCGCGTTTCATAATGCTTGCAGCAATACTCGCTCGGTACCCGCTACCACAGTAAACGGCGACCGGCTTTTGGGGATCAAGATCCAACGAGCTATCGACACCATCACGCATTTCCGCAACGAAACGGTGTTTGGCTCCTTTGATGCGGGAACTCTCGTACTCGCTTGGTGATCGCACATCGAGCAGTTCGAATTGCTGTCGCTGTTCTGCAAGACGTTGCACCGTAAGTTGCGGCAGAGTTGTCAAGGGGAGGCCTTTGTTCTCCCAGGCTTTCATACCTCCGACGAGATAACCGGTGAACTGTGTCAACCCGACAAAGCCAAAATGCCAGACAACCCAATTCAATTGAGTCTCGTCTTCGACAACTAGCAGAATCGGCTTCTCATAAGACAACATGTCTCCCGCCCAGACTGATAACTCCGGACGGTCGCCGATATTGATTGCTCCGGGGATATGTCCTCCACCAAAAGCTAGCATCTGACGGGTATCGACTAACTGCGAATTCTTTGATTGCAACGCTTCCTGAAACTTCTCCGGTGGCAAACCGGGGACGACAGGTGCTCGACCCACGACTTTCGGGCCCTTGGCATTGACCTTTTTGAGTATGGGATAATGTTGCGGGACCGGTGGTGCACCGTCCTGAACGAACTTTTTAAACGTCTCAAAGTCGTCGTGTTGCAGAAATTCGTTTGTCTTTCGTTCGTAGCCGATAGTACTCATTGGACGCTCGCCAATGTCAGCACCGCAAGCCGAACCGGCCCCGTGACAGGGGTACAAGATCACCCCGTCATCCAGCTTCAGATAGTAATCCTGCAAGGTGTGAAAAAGCTGCTTGGTCAGTTCTTCGGTTTCTTCCTCACCCAGCAAGTCGGGACGCCCGGCCGAACCGACGAATAGAGAATCCCCGGTCAACACACCCCAAGGCTGATCGGCCCGCTGCTTCTCGGCGAGTTCGTAAGCCAAATGCTCAGGGGTATGGCCAGGAGTGTGTCGAGCCGTCAATACGACAGACCCGAATTCGAACCGATCCCCGTCACCGATCTTTTGAACCTCAAAGTCGTACTTGGCGTCACCTTCACCGCTTGCAAAAATTGACGCGGAACCGAGTCTCGCAGCGAGTTCTCGCGAGCCGCTCATAAAGTCGGCATGAATGTGCGTCTCAAAAATATGGGTGATTGCGACCCCATATTTGCGGGCGAGCTCTAGGTAGATTTCAATGTCGGGACGTGGATCAACCACTGCTGCAGTGCCAGTGCTGTCGTCGCCGACGAGATAGGATAACTGAGCGATCCCCTGCGTTTGTATCCGCTCGAACACCATTGTCATGGGAAACCTCCCCGTGTTGTACCCAACTGTTTGTTTCGATGATGCGACATGCAACTGCGTGCAAGATTCGTACCATCAGCAGCGGATGAGGCATCTCCCACGGTTGAGACACGGCGAAAGCAGTGTTGACGACGGTTACAGACTGTCTAGTCGTTTGTCAGAAGAAGCCGTGATCAAGCTCGACTGATCGGCGAAACGCCATCATGAGCGATCAACGGCCAGTTATGAGAGAATGCGTGGTTACTTCCAAAGCAGGGACGCGGATTCTCCATCGATCCACCCGCAACTGCTGGTAACCAATCAGACACGACTGTCTCTTGTCTCTATAGTCTCCGAGCCACCATGCCAGATTGACTATCAGGTCTCGAAGGTAAGTCTGGGGCGACTGGCGACCTGTCGATTGATAACAATAGATTTGCTCATTGCATCTATTGTTCCCCTTTAGGCTCCGCACCCCACGGATCGATGAGGCGAAGCTGCTTATCCTTGAGTTGTGAGTAGCAATCCGGCAGGTCGAATCTCGCGAGCACGTTTGGCAATAGCGTCGAGAGTGGCCAGTCGTAGTGTTCGCTTTCGGCAATGTCAGAATATGAGGTCAACGAGTTTTTCAGTGTCACCTGTTTGACCTGATCCGACATCACAGCGGCGAACGTCGCTGCGAGTGCCCCCCATCCCCGGCCGACCAAATGAACATCCGTGTGACCGAGAGATGCCAGCCAATCGAGAACTCGCAGAACATCGAAGGTCTTCTGCCCAAGGTAGGGTCGATCCAACATCAGACTGTGAATCGCATAGAAATAATCGTTTCCATACGCGGTATGAAAGGAACCCGGATTACAAGTTTCCGGCAGGGATTCGCCGATGCCACGGACGTCACAGGCAAATACGGCGGAATCGGGTTCGGTCTTTATCACCTCGCGAATGAGTGGTTCGTCACGCAATTCGGCGTCGCTGGAAAGATGAGACACATACAAAATGGCCCGTTTCCCGGAACGAGGCGGACGCGAATGCCAACGCTCGCTGGTGAGACGATAGACAATCGCCTGAATACCCGGCTCAGTTTCGACGGTGTAAGCCATCGCATTCTTGGTCGGATATCCACGACTGACCAGATAATGCCAATTGCGATAATCCGGCGCGACCTTGCGTTTGGCATGTAGCTTCAACACATCAGCCACCGCACGTCGTAGAGATGCAACGTCATGGGGTTTGCGTTGAGATTCGAGTTGCTTCGATTTCTCGCGAGTGAATCCGAACACCGTTTTTGTGCCGTCGAGCGTGGCGACCTGGCCCTTCTCGGTGCACCACAACGTCTCATCCTTCTCGATGGTAATCTCCGGTTCCGCGGAAAACGCGACGTCGGTGGTTGTCGTGAGAGTACCGTCAAATTCTCGATCCGCACTGTCGGCGACCAGTCCACTTGCGTGGTTGAACCACGAGTACATCGCCTCGCGATTCTCCTGCGAAAAACCATGACCGGTCGGACCAACGAACAAAGCCACATTGTCTTCGGCATCCAACAGACGGTACAACTTTCGCAAGCGACCATAAGTCTCTTCGGCCCCGCGAACGTCGAAATAATCGCGTTCTTTGGCGAGAATGATCACCGGATGCGGAGCCATCGACGCCAGGAAGTCAGCGTGATCCAGTTTGAGTGTGAGAGCCCGCGGCGGGCATTGTTCGGTGTCTTGGGGTAGCTCATTCTCCATGTTGCGACGGAAGGTGGTGACGAAACAACTGGGGGCGGCCATCGTCCATCGCGGTTCCACACCACATAGCCATGTGGTCATCGTGCCGCCGCCGGAATTACCAGTCACGCCGACTCGCTGTTTGTCGACCTCGGGACGTGTCAGCAGATAATCCAGTGCCCGGATACCGTCCCACGCCCGCCACATTCCGAAGAACTCGCCTACCAAAAACTGCTGATTTCCGGCATGCAAGTGCTCACGGACGCCAACACCAACATGAGATGACAGATCATCCGTGACATACTGCAGCCGTTCACCTTGGCCAATGGGATCATAGATCAAGCACATGTAACCAAGCCGCGCCAACCCTTGCGCAAATGACTGATACGCTTTCTCGGCCTTTCCGTTCGAAGAATGACCACAGGTGCCGACCACTGCCGGCAGCGGTCCCGTTCGGTTCGTCGGGATATAGAGGTTCGCGGTGACTGGAAACCCGGGGCGACTCTCAAAGATGACGTTTTCAATGCGATAGCCGTCGCGTTCAATTGTCTTCGTCACCCGAGGATTCAGCGGCGTTCGCTTGGGTTCCGGTCCAAACGATGCACGGATACGAGCCCGCGCGTTTCGCACGTAGTTCTCTGCGTCGGCCTTGGTTTTTAGCTGGCTGAGGGCATTGATGTGACGACGATCCGATTGTCGCACCTGACCGACAAACCACTCTTGTACCATCCGTGGAAAGCGATTCATGGGCTCGAGTTCGTCGGCCGCAACCGCAGGGGACGAATTCGGCCACCCCAACAACGACAATCCCGTCGTACCGAAACCAATCGAAAACATCGCTTGTCGACGAGAGAGTTTCGAAGCTAACAGTCGCCCTTGGGGTGATTGATCGTCGATCATACGAAGGTCCACTTTCCACAGTTGAAGAATTCCGGCCGAGCCAATCGGCACGCCCGTGCCCGCGGTCCTCACGAGTCAGGTGCATCAACACTTTCGCATACGACTTCCCGAGATTCTAGTTTCGCGGACGAAACTCCTCGGAAATTACAGCACAAGCGTGACAGACCGGACGGATTCCCCTCCAAAACGTCCATCGAATTGTGTTTGTGATGCTTTGGGGACGGTTGTGGTGGAAAAGCAGACAAAAATGTCGCGATTTGGGGGTAACCTCGTCGAGGGAACTGCCATGTCCATAATAGCTATGACCGAAAAACCGACGAGTGATGATTCCCAAGTCGACGAAGCGCTACGGCGTGTTTCGCAAGGCGAAACGGGTGCGTTCGAGGTGATTTTGCGTCGATTTGAGCGTCCATTACGAGCGTGGTTGGCTGCTCATGTGCCATTGGGAGTGGACGTCGACGAGATCGCTCAACGCAGTTTCGTGGCGGCGTATTCGCGGTTGAACGAGTTCGAACTTGGAACAAACTTCGGTGCATGGTTGTTCACAATCGCTCGTTACCAACTGCAGACCGAAACCACACGATTGCGGCGGATCGCCGATTATCATGCTCGGTACGGCCCCGATTTGCTCCAACGGGAACTGGATCGACGGAGTGCGGATCCACCCGAGATGTGGACCATGCGGCTGAAGCATCTAGAAAGCTGTCTCAACACGCTTGGCGATGATCTGCGTCGTTATATCACTTGGCGTTATGATATTGAGATTCCACTCGAAGAGATGGCGGTACGTTGCGGGCGATCGGTACCGGCCGTCAAAAAACAGCTCTGGAAGATCAGACAGAAACTTCAACGCTGCGTCGAGACTCGAATGGCGGCCGCTGAAGGAGGTCGATCGTGAACGATCAGGATCGTTTTGCCGAATTATGGACCGACTATCTCGAAGGGGAGTTGGACGAGGGTGGTGTTGAGAGTCTTCGTCAGTTGTTAGCGACCGACTCGAACCTCGTCACACAAGCGGTTGATCTGTTGCAAACGCATCGACTGTTAGGACTGATCGCCGCGGAAGACCCCACGCGACAGGATGAGTTTGTTCGCGAGACCCTCGCTGAATTGCCGGATGGACAGGACGAGTTTGTCAGTCGTGTGATGTCGACGGTCGAACGAGTCAACATCCCCCAGGAACAACGAGATACCGATCGAGCATCCTCCCGCTGGTTCTGGATGACGACTTCGTTAATTCTGGTTGCAGGAGTGTTATGGGCCGTTTGGCCTTCCACGCCAACGAAGACTGTGACCGACGATTCACGGCCGAATTTTGGCCCGATCGACGGAAGTCACGTACAGCTGGCCAGCGTTGCACAGGCAAAGTTCTTCGGGGAATTGTCGCCGCCTGTTGGCTCCACGTTGACTTTGCAGCGTGAATACGTGTTGATGAGCGGGTTGATCAAAGTTGCATTTCCCACCGGGGCCTCAGCAATTTTGGAAGGTCCGGCTGTTTTTCGAATTGCATCCAACGACAGCCTGGCATTGGACGTTGGCAATTGTTCCGTGTATGCACCGGCAGGGGCCGAAGGCTTTCGGGTCGAGACGCCGGTCACTCGTGTCATCGACCGGGGAACGCGATTTACCGTCTATGTCGGTGAAACCAGCGAAACCGAAGTGCATGTCATCGAAGGTGCGGCTGACGTCTACGATACCGGCCGGAACAGTCCACCCTCTGAAGAAAGTCCGAAGTCAGTTGATGGGGGATCGTACAAGCGACTCACAGTAGGGCAAGCACGGCGATTCGTTGATCGGGGCACACTTGATACCGATACGGTCGATTTTGATGCCAGTTTCTATCGACACGAGTTGCCGGACCGTGTGATCTCTTATGAAGCCTTGCAGGCTTCAGACGGCGGTGCCGAGAACCTGAAAAGCGTGACCGTTCAGCGCGGCGGAAACGTGTATCGGCTCCCTGTCGAAGAGTTGATTTCGACACGGGTCACTTGGTTCAAAGGCTCAGAGCCTCGTGCGTTTTTGTGCGGCAACGAGTTATTGCCTGCGTCGCGATTGGATTTTCTATCGGATGCCAGCCTGGTGACCGGTGTGATCAATCCCGATGGCAGCCACGAACCACTCACGACCGATCCCGTCATGACGGGTGAAAACGGAACACCGGGTATGGCGGTTCGCTTCGAACGGCCGGTCGTCAACGGCCCGGGTGCGGATGTTGTGTTCTTCGAACTGCAGACGTTTGTGAACCCCTCGGAAGGGGATGCGTTTCACGTCAGTCCGCTGTCGTTTCGTGACGGGCTAAAGTCTCACACGATTCGAAAGTACGACCTCACGATGGAGTCGACGGAAGCTCAAGACCTAACGAACTTCTATGTCCACTTTATTAGTCAATCGGTCGAATCGCCCAGTCAACTCGATGGACGCGAATATACATCGCAGCAACAGAGCGTGAGATTCCGGGGATTGGCGGTTGGGATTGACTTGTCCGACCTTGGATATCGTAATGGTGAGACGGTCGACGGTTTATTCTTTCAAGACGCATTAGACGATGGGCACCGTGTTGATCCGGTGTTCGTAGCCGGTCTGCCGGAGATAAAATAAACATGCGAGATACACAGAACCAATTCAAACTTGGGTCCGTAGTCCGGTCTGATGTTTCAGAGCGGAAACTCGGCTCATGTTTTGTTTCATTCGTCGCGATCTTCAGTATCGTGTTGGCCGCCGACACGTTCGGTCAGGAACGCGATGCTTTTGAAAAGTTCGTCCGTCCGACGTTGGTCAGTCATTGCATTCAATGTCATGGCGAGACGAAACAAGAAGGCGGACTGCGACTGACATCGTTGGAAAGTCTGCTCGCAGGTGGCGACTCCGGTCCGGCGATTGTGCCCGGTCAGCCCGATGAAAGCTTGCTGCTCGAAGCGCTACGTTACGAATCGTTCGAGATGCCACCGACCGAGCAATTGGACGAGAAAGTGATCGCAGGAATCACGGAGTGGGTATCCGCTGGTTCGAAGTGGCCCAACGGTCTTGTGCTCAAACCGACTCCGAAGATTACCGAGAAAGATCGCGACTGGTGGTGTTATCAACCGGTCGCTAATCCGCCCGTGCCCGATGTCGACGACCAGGGTTGGTGTCGCAACGAAATTGACCACTTCATTTTCGACCGACTCACCCGCGAAGGCATGACACCATCCGCAGAGGCGGAACTCAGCCAACTTGCCCGCCGAGTTCACTTTGCCCTCACAGGTTTGCCACCAACCGAGAAACTGGCAAAGTCCCTCGCGGCAACGTCTTCTACGGCGGCATCGGACCGGTATGAAACCCTGATCGACCAATTGCTCGACGACCCCGCCTACGGAGAGAATCAAGCACGGTTCTGGCTCGACCTGGTCCGCTACGCCGATTCCGACGGCTACAACGCGGATCACGCCCGTCCCGAAGCACACCATTACCGAGACTATGTCATCCGGTCATTCAACCAAGATAAGCCATACGATCGATTCGTGATGGAACAGTTGGCCGGTGATGAAATTGACCCGGGTAACCGGGATGCGTTAATCGGCACGATGTACCTGCGACATTGGATTTACGAATACAACCAACGAGATGTCGAAGGTCAATGGGCGCAAATTATCAATGACGTCACAGAAACGACAGCCGACGTGTTTTTGGCGCAAGGGCTGAAGTGTGCCCGCTGTCACGATCACAAGTTCGACCCGCTGTTGCAAAAAGACTTTTACGGTCTGAGAGCTTTCTTCGAACCGCTGCTTCCACGGGAAGACCAACCGGTGGCCGATGTCGAAACACGAGCGAAATATCTGGAACAACAACGCATCTGGGAAGCGGCGACGGAGGACATTCGACAACGACTCCACGAGATCGAAACACCCGCATTGTTGAAACATGCCGGCGGGCAGGGATTCGATAAATTCACCAAGGAGATTCAATCGTTCGTTTCGAGTCGGCGTCATGAGATCAGTCCTTATCAGTATCAGATCGCGTCGCTGACGATGAACCAACTCGTGCTGAATCCTGAAAAGCTGCCCGAGTGGTTGGACAAATCGCTGGAAGCGGAACGTCAACAGTTGCGAAAGAAGTTGGCCGAGTTCGACCATCTCAAACCGAAACCGTTGCCGACGGTCAAGTTTGTGGCTAGCGATGTCGGGCCGATCGCTCCGCCAACAGTCATTCCCGATATGCCGAATTCGTCGCCGATTGCACCGGCGTTCCCGGTCATCTTGGATGGGGAACCGGCAACGATCGAACCGCCTCACGAAGCCTTGCAATCGACTGGCCGACGGACTGCATTGGCTCGTTGGATCGCTAGCGAAAACAACCCGCTGACGGCTCGTGTCATTGTCAATCGCGTGTGGCAACAACATTTTGGTCGCGGACTTGTCGATACCAGCAGCGACTTCGGGCAACTCGGCACACCGCCGTCGCATCCCGAACTACTCGACTGGCTCGCACGGCGGTTTATGGCGGACGGGTGGAGTTTCAAGAAGCTTCACCGTCTGATTCTCACGTCGGCCACGTATCGCCAATCTTCCGAACAACGAAGCGATCAAAACTACGCAACGCTCGATCCGCAGAATGTTTTACTATGGCGGATGAACTCTCGCCGACTCTCTGGCGAGGAAATCCACGATTGTGTTTTGTCGGCTAGCGGAGAACTTAGTTCGGGGAAACGTGCCATCTATAAAACGGTCAAACGCAATGCCCTCGATCCGCTGTTGGCGGCCTTCGATTTTCCAGATCGCGTGGAGAGTCAGTGCAAGCGATACCGCACAACGACCGCTCCTCAATCGCTGTTGATGATGAACAATCCCTGGTTGCATGATCGCGCCAAAACAATGGTGACACGCAGCTCGGCCGACAGCAATGAAGCGTTAGTTCGAGCCGCGTATCAAAAGGCGTATTTCCGCGAACCGACTCACGAGGAACTTCAACAAGCCGAATCGTTTCTGCACGCTTATGAATCAATCACACCGGAAGCGAAACAACCGAAGCGATTGGCCAAACTTCCTGACGGCAGACCGGCAATCACACTCGACCCGAAACAACCAACCTCGATTCAAGTTCCGCCAATCAACGAGTTGCAGAACGAGCCTGAAACTGGCGACTTCACACTCGAAGCCACCGTGATGCTGCGTTCGCTGTACCCTGATGCCTCGGTTCGCACGATTGCAACGAATTGGACCGGTAAAAACTCTGACCGTGGTTGGTCGTTGGGGGTGACGTCGACGAAGAGTGCCTACAAGCCACGCAATCTCATCTTGCAACTCATTGGTTCGCGAGACAGCAAGGAAAGCAAACCCGAGTATGAAGTCGTAGCTTCCAATCTCCGGCTCGATTTGAATAAGCCGTACCGCGTGGCGGTTTCGATCGACCTGGACGACGCATCGAAGTCGGGCATCACTTTTTACTTGTTAGACCTCTCCGTACCGAATGCCAAACCGCAAGTTGCCCACGTTGCTCATCAAGCCCGTTGGAATGTGCAAACCGATCGCTCGATTGAAATCGGCGGACGATCCAAACATCACACATGGGACGGCTTGATCCATAACGTTCGTTTGCATCAGGCTGCTCTGCACAGTGATGACATATTTACCCAGAACGTCAATATCGTTCCGCAAAAGCGTGACGAGATCGATTCTCGGTTGCTGTTCGACCTGCAATTTTCTAACGAAGACCAGTTAGGTCGCGATGAGTCTGGTCATAAGCGACATGCAGTTGTCAAATTCGCCAATGCGGACGTGCAGTCTTCCCGCGATCGTGCTCGTGTGGCGTTGCTTCATACAATCCTTTGTTCCAACGAGATGATCTATGTTGACTAATCATTCTATCGACAACAGGTTGTCGCGTCGCGAACTGCTCACGCAGACCGGCGGTGGTTTTGGTGCTTTGGCATTAGCCAGCATGTTGCCCCAGCAGTCTGCGGAAGCGGCAAAGCGTGCCGCTCCTGCGTCGCTGGCGGCTAAGCTGGCCAATCGGCCGGGACGCGCGAAGAGTGTCATTTTTCTCTTCATGGATGGCGGACCAAGCCACTTAGACACCTTCGATCCCAAGCCGGCACTAGACAAGTTAGCGGGGAAACCGATCCCGGAAAGTTTCGGTCGGGTGATCACCGCGATGGGCGAGTTCGATTCGCCGATCTTGGCCTCCAAACGGAAATGGAAACAACATGGAGAAGGGGGCCTGTGGATCTCGGATTGGCTCCCCCATACGGCGGAAATGGCCGACGAGTTGGCTGTCATTCGATCCTGCTGGACCAACGGCATCAACCACTCAGGCGGCATCTGCCAGATGAACACCGGCTCGCAGTTCGCCGGCCGCCCGTCGCTGGGAAGTTGGGTGACTTATGGTTTGGGAACGGAGAACGAAAACCTGCCCGCGTTTGTCGTCATGCAAGAAGGCAGCGGTCGGGTGATCAACGGCGCTCGCAATTGGGGTGCGGGATTCATGCCGGCGGTTTATCAGGGAACGACGATGCAAAAGGAAGGGCCGCCGTTTGCCAATTTGGTCCCACCGAAGCACGTCGCCACACCGCAACAACGCATGGAACTCGATTTTCTGAAACAGCTTAATCAGCAGCATGCTTCCACGCGTGAGGACAACTCCGATCTCGATGCACGCATCCGCAGTTTCGAGTTGGCGTTCCAGATGCAATCGCATGCTCCCGAGGCGGTCGATTTGTCCCAAGAATCGGAAGCAACGCAAAAGCTCTATGGACTCGACAACAAACAAACCGCTCCCTACGGACGCAATCTGTTGATGGCTCGTCGGTTGGTCGAACGTGGCGTTCGGTTCGTGCAATGCTATCACGGTGCAGGTAGCAAATGGGATGCGCACTCCAACATCGAATCCAATCACACTCGGATGTGTGGCGGGATGGATCTGCCGGTCGCGGGCCTGTTGAAAGACTTGCGACAACGCGGGTTGTTAGACGAAACCTTAGTCGTCTGGGGCGGTGAATTCGGACGCACGCCGATGAGCGAAAAAGGCGATGGCCGCGATCACAACCCCACAGGATTTACGATGTGGATGGCCGGTGGTGGTGTGCAAGGCGGCCGAGCCTACGGAACGACCGACGAAGTGGGACTCCACGCCGTCGAGGACCGCCTGCACGTTCATGACATCCATTCCACGATTTTGCATTTGATGGGCTTGGACCACAAGAAATTAGTGTTCGTCCATAAAGGTCGCCCGGAACGAATCGATCAGAATGAAGGTCGAGTTTTCAAAGATATTGCTGCCTCGTAAGTCGTCGCCCACCCCACGACATCTCGCCCACACTCAACTCGTTCATCCCACCGAAGCTCCGAAAATGCCAAGCCGATTCGCTGCCATCGCTGCATGTGCGCTGCTTTGTCTCGTACACCCCGCAGTCGCTCAAGACGACCACCACACAGATGACGTCGCCCGCTGGGACTTCGACACCGAAGAAACGACTCCGATTCGTGTACGGGGGAGTGTGCAACGCGATCAAGCGGGACCACGCCCACCGGAGTTTCCCGAGTTATCCCCAGCGAACACTGCAATCAAGCTGGATGCCTCCGGTTTTCTCTCGATTTCGGATACCGGGCCCGAGAGCAAATTCGACTTTACCAATGGCGACGCGATCACCTTGGAAGCTTGGGTCAATCCAAGCAATATCCAGAACGGGCAACCGCAATACATCATCGGTAAAGGCCGCACGACATCGCCGAAATTTGCTCGCGACAACCAAAACTGGGCGTTGCGAATTATGGGGCAAGCGGGCCAAGCACGAGTCAATTTTCTGTTTGCATCGAAATTGGCAAGCAGTGATCGGCATTGGCATCGCTGGACATCAAAGGATGGTTTTCCCGTTTCGACAGGTTGGCATCATATCGCCGTCACTTACAAGTTTGGAGAACCGGATTCGATCCGTGGTTGGGTCAACGGGAAACCGACGGATGGCACTTGGGACATGGGTGGGCCCACCAAGAAGCCACCCGTGGTCGACGATGACGAAGTTCGCATCGGCGAAAGGTTCGCGGGCATGCTGGATGCGGTTGCAATCCATCGTCGAGTGTTAGACGACAAAACACTTGCCGACCGGTTCAAACGCGTCGGTAAAGAACGTGTCGTTAGACTCGCACCAGAAGTGATGCCCGACCTCGGCGATATCCCTCCGGGAAAAGTTCTTTACCAAATCAGCGAAAGTATGCCGGCGGGAAATCGCTGGCTGTACGAGAGCGAATCTTGGCCCAACGAGACGACACGCTGGTACGGCGATGCATTTTTGCTGCCGAGAATTCCAGTGCGGTACGACGATTGGGGAATCCGCACCAGTTGGCAGGCACCGCTGCTGCTACGCATTGCGGGTGACGTGGAACTTCCGGCTGGCCAACATCGATTTCTCACGAGAGTTCGTTCATTAAGTCGCTTGTGGATCGATGGGAAACTCGTCCATCGAACGAAAACCGTTCGTAATCGGGGCGGTAACCTGGAACCGATTGTCCCGATCCCAAAGCCACTCGTAGAGAACGCACGTCTGCTACCGTTCCCCCAACAGGAAGCCTTCACCGAATTCGAAATTCCCGCGGCGAACCAAGCCGGGCCAAGGAAAGTTCGAGTCGTTTTGGAACTTCTCGTCGGTGGAAATGGTGATCGCACGGAGTCGGGTGAAGTGTGTGTGGCCATGCAACCGGAAGGTGAAGGGCCGCTATTCGTATTAACCGGCAATCCCTCGTCTTCATTGCTACTGACCGACGCAGCCGTCGAATCGGAATTGCGGAAAATCGAGTCGTCTCTAGTATCCTTTGAAGACGCAACCCGACGTGCCGCAGCGACATCGCAAGACGAATACTGGGAACGCAGACATCAGCTTGCCCGAGAATCACTGGCAACGCAAAACGTCTCGGTTCAACAATCCAATGTGCATCCGGTTGATCAATTCATTGCCGAGAAGATTTCAGCGGCCGCGCGTCAAGCGGAGAAGACAGACGCGAAAGAAGCCCAGCATTTCCACACTCAAGTACTACCGATTCTGCGTGAACACTGTTTCCGCTGTCATGGTGAGAAGGAGCAGGGCGGTTTGCGACTGAATTCCCGGGCGGGTGTGTTGGGCCAGGGAGATTCGGAACTGCCCGCTGTCGTGCCCGGCGATCCCGATGGCAGTGAACTCATCGTTCGTGTGCGGGCCGGTGACATGCCACCGACCGAAGATGGACTTACGAAAGAGCAAATCGCCACTTTGGAAGCCTGGGTCAAAGATGGGGCCAAATGGCCGCAACCACCGTTAGAAGCCGAGTCGGTTGCGTTGGCACCGATCGTGGATGACGCGTCATTTTTGCGTCGGGTTTATCTCGATATTGTCGGAGTCGGACCGACCGAAGACGAAACTCGGGATTTTCTCGCAAGCAACGATCCGCACAAACGAGACAAGCTGATCGAACGGCTCTTGCAAGACGACCGCTATGCAGACCACTGGGTCAGTTTGTGGATGGACTTGTTGGCCGAGAATCCCACGTTGCTGAATCAATCGCTCAACTCGACGGGTCCGTTTCGCTGGTTTCTTTACGAATCCCTGCGTGATGGCAAGTCGTTCGACCGCATGGTGACAGAGTTGATCCTCATGCGTGGCAGCGCTCATGAAGGCGGTAGCGCAGGATTTGGGTTGGCCGGCGAAAACGATTCCCCAATGGCTGCCAAAGGCCACATTGTGGCATCGGCATTTCTCGCCATCGAATTGCAGTGTGCCCGTTGTCATGATTCGCCGTATCACAGCACAACGCAGGAAGACCTGTACTCGCTCGCTGCGATGTTGAATCGTAAGCAGCTCACTCCTCCTAAAACCAGCCGTGTCCCGGATGCGTTCTTCGAAGGCATCGGTCGCGAATCGCTCATTCAGGTCACCCTGAAGCCTGGCGTGCAGGTCGTACCGAAATGGCCGTTTGCATCGTTTACCGGTGTGGATGATGGACCGCATATCGACGCCATCATGCAGAAACCCACGGATACCCGCGAGCGTCTCGCCGCTTTGATCACGTCCCCGCGAAACGAGCGATTTCCGCAGGTGATTGTGAACCAAATTTGGAATCGTCTGATGGGAGCCGGACTCGTCCAACCCGTTAACGATTGGGAAGGGAAAACGGCGAGCCATCCCGAGTTGTTGAAATGGTTAGCCGCGGAGTTTGTTCGGAATGATTACGATTTGCGTCACGTCTTGCAGCGGATCATGACGTCCGATGCTTACCAGCGAAAGGCCGTTGGTCGGAACCAGCAAGCGTCGGCTGACCAACGATTCTTCAATGCTCCCGATCCACGACGACTCACGGCGGAACAGGTGGTGGATTCGCTATTTGCCGCAACGGGTCGCCGGATGAATACTGGAGAATTGACATTCACGCATGACGGTGCCGAACCGATACACTCGCGTCAAACCTTGGGTTGGCCAAGACGATCGTGGATGTTCGCGGGACTGAACAACGAACGCGACCGCCCAAGTTTATCGCTACCACGGGCTCAGCCGATCGTCGATGTGCTGGAGGCATTTGGATGGACCGGGACCAGACAACAGCCAATCGTCGAACGCGAGACCGATCCGAACGTGCTGCAACCAGGAATTCTCGCCAACGGCACACTTTCCATGTCTCTGACGCGGGCAGCGGATCAAAGCGAGTTGGCGGAACTGGCAATCGAGGCCGAATCTCCCGAAGAACTATTGGAATCGCTGTTCCTACGGTTCCGTTCGCGATACCCCAATAAGAACGAACAAGCCGACTTTCTTCCCGCACTCGCTGCCGGTTTCGAAGATCGCATTCTTCCGAAAGACCAAGTCCAACGACCGACACCGCTGCCACCACTGCCGAGAGCGACATGGACCAACCACTTGGTGCCCGAAGCCAACGAGATTCAAGAAGAATGGCAACGCCGTGTGCTGCGAGGACCGGCGGTCGATCCGCGAATTCGTGCTTCATGGCGGCAGGTGTATGAAGATGTCATCTGGAGTCTCGTCAACGACCGTGATTTCGTCTGGGTCCCTTAAGCCGTATCGCGGTTCAAAAGAGTTCTATTACTGCACTAGTAAAATTCGTCCAAACCACACAAGGACAATCTCGAATGGATAGAACGTCTCGACGTCAGTTCCTAGGCACAGCCGCCGCGACTACCGGCGCACTGAGTCTCCCGATCTTCGCTCGGGCGGCTGAACAACAACCGTTGCTTCGGGGACAAGCTGAGCATGTGATTTCGATCTGGCTGGGTGGTGGAATGGGCCAGATCGACACCTTCGATCCGAAAGCCAAGGGAGACCCGAAAACTAGAAAGCCCGGCGCTTACTACAACGCAATCGACACTGCAGTCGATAACGTTCAAGTCTGCGAGCATCTGGGAAATCTCGCGAACGTCATGGATCGAGTCACGGCTGTTCGCACGGTGAATCATGATGTCATCGACGAGCATGCCGCCGCGACCAATCGGATGCACACCGGGCGTGCGATCAGTGGCACGGTGACCTATCCATCGTTGGGGTCGCTGGTCGTCCACGAACGCGGTCCGATGAACGAAGCCGCTCCGCCGTATGTTCTCATCGGTTATCCGAATGTCACCCGCGGTCCAGGCTTTCTCGGAGCCAAGTACGGTTATCTATATCTCACGGAAACCGGCCGAGGCCCAGCAGGTCTCTCCCGGCCGGACGGTATCACCGACGCCCGGCAAAGTCGCCGAGAACAGTTCCTCGCGACACTTCGCAAAAGTCGAAGCGCGACCGAAGTCGCTCAATTGCAGGACTACGATGACACGATTCAACAAAGCTTGAAACTGAGCAGCCCCAAGTTCAATCGTGTCTTCCAACTCGACGGCGAACCGGATGACTTGCGAAACCGTTACGGGGGCGAGTTCGGACAACGCTGCCTGCTCAGCCGTCGGTTGGTTGAACGTGGTGTGCGGTTCATTGAAGTCAGTCACAATTTGAACTTCTTGAACGGATCCGGCTGGGACGTTCACAACAGCGGGATCGTCAATCAGCACAAACTGATTCAAGAATTGGATACGGCTGTCTCGACGTTAATCACCGACCTTGAAAAGAAGAAACTCCTCGACAAGACACTCATTGTCATCACCAGCGAATTTGGTCGTCCACCCGAGTTCGATAGTGGCGGAGGACGTGGCCACCAAGGCTCGGCGTTTAGTTGCGTACTTGCCGGCGGCGGTTTGTCGCATCGTGGTGCATGGGGCCAGACTGATGATCTCGCCAAACGAATCGTTGCGGACCCGGTGGGCGTCCCTGATTTCTTCGCCACAATCTTCGCAGCTCTTGGAATCGACTACCACAAGAACCTCTACGACGGCGACCGCCCCGTACCCATCACCGATCGCGGAACACCGATCGCGAAACTATTGACGTAAGCAACAGCGTTGATACTGAGTTTCCATAGAAGCTTATCGCCTGATACTTCTTTAGAAGGTGAAAAGTTTGGCGATCCGGTAAGGTTCGTTCGCCGCAAGGTTTTTGCGTCTGAGATCGTTTCATATCTCGGACGCAGAAGACCATCACCGCGGTTAGGCTTGTCGGAGGGCAGGTACGATTTCGGTTCGTGCGGCGTGCCATGCTGGCGCGACTCCGGCGAGGATTCCTGTCGCCGCTGAGATCAAAACACCAGCGATCGCAAGCGACAAGGACGGAGTAAACGCAATTGTCACAGCTTCGGCACCGACCGAGAGGTTACTAATTGCCAACATTAGCATCGCAGCACCAACGCCAATCGTGCCCCCGACAACACTTAGAATCAGACTCTCCGTCATAACAAGCCCGAACACCTTCGGCCCGGAAAAACCGAGAGTCTGTAGGACTGCATGTTCTTTGATTCGATCCTGAACTGACATCACAGTTGTAGTCGCAACAAGCGCTAACACGAGCCCCACACAGGCGTACCCGAGATAGTGAGCCATCTCGATTAACTGGGCCAAGTCGCCCAACGCTTTGGCCTGAAAGACGCCTTTTGGTCGAGTATCAGTTTCCATCGGACCGCCTCGAAACAATTCGTCGATTTGCTTGCACTTTGCAACGGGGTCAACACCGCTGGCGAGTAGTACTTCGATCTGTGTCACAGTCCCGACTAGGTTCATCCCTTTGCCGCGTTGAAGAAACTCTAAATGGGAATAAATATAGTTCTCTTCCGCAGGGTCAGTGCTACTAAAGATCCCTGCAACGTTGACACTCAATTCACCGATCGAAAACTTATCACCAACCTGAATACCACGACGACGAGACACCGCCTGACCGACAACGGCCGCATCTTGATGCCCTTCAAAGTCGGCCCAACTCCCGGACACCAGTTTGAAGTCGCGGGCCTTTTGCAGTTTCTGCGGCGGGATTCCATAAAAGACGACAACATCGAGACTAGCCCGACAATTGTTCGTAAAAACCTGAACCGGCACAACTTCTCGTACGCCGTCGAGACTGGCGATTTTCCGTTCATAATCTTGTGGCAGATGACTCGTAGCCGGGCAGAACTTGTTCGCTTGAAAGGTAACCAGCGAACCTTTCGCAGCTTGCCGACGTTGTAAGTCGTCCATGCCTTCTTGGATTGATCCAACAAAAGAAAACACAAATAAGGCGACTGCAGATCCGCTAACTGTTAAAAGGGTTCGTGAGCGATGTCGCCATAGTGTTTTCAACGTCAACGGAAGAAACTTAATCATGGCTTCCCTCCCACGTTGTCTCAGCGACGACTGGCTCGAACAGTTCGCCGCCTGTTTGCACCAATTTCCCATGGTCGAGTTGGAATTGTTTATGGGCAATTTGTGCGGCTTCAGCGTCGTGGGTGACCATCAGCAATGTGACGTTCAGTTGTTGATTTAGTCGGCCCAACAGATCAAGAATTTGCTTCGAGGTTTCTGGGTCGAGGTCGCCGGTCGGTTCGTCAGCCACAACAACTTTCGGATGAGCAACAATAGCTCGGGCGATACCGACCCGCTGTTCCTGACCACCAGACATCTGACGTGGGTAATGGTCGGCCCGGTCAATTAAATCCACCGCTTGCAACGCAATCTCGACGCGTTTCTGTCGCTCGCTCCGTGACATCGGTAGCAGAAGCAAGGGCAACTCGACGTTCTCGTAGGCCGTCAGTACCGGAATCAAGTTGTGTGTCTGAAAGATGTATCCCAGGTTTTCCGCTCGCCAATTTGCGAGTTTCTTGCGGGAGAGTCCGGTGATCTCGGTACCGTCGATCACGATTCGCCCTCGGGTGGGTTTATCGATGCTTGCAATCAGATTCAATAAAGTCGATTTGCCCGTACCGCTGGCTCCCATCAAGGAAATGAATTCCCCTTGCTGGATATCCATCGACACATCATCCAACGGCGTGATCGACTCACCACCTTTGCGGTATTCTTTCGTGACGTTTCGAATCTCGATCAAAGCCATTATTCATCCGTTCTTTCGGGCATTCGATTCAACAATAGACTCTTTGCGTTCTCGCTACGACTCGGGCCGCCGACAGCCAAAGAAGAATCTTCCCCAGTCACTTCAATCCGTTGACCATCTTCGAGACCGTCGACACCGCTGACGATGAGACGACTGGTAGAATTGAGCCCTTGATCAATTGGAAGCAAAGCCCCCGATGCTGGGTGAGACGATTGAACGGCTACTCGACGCGCCACGCCTTCCGATTGATCCGCGACCCAGACATACGATCCACTTTCACTCTGCTGGACGAGTTGGCGAGGAACATACAGCTTCAACTCTTCAGACGGTTCTTTGAGTCGATCGGATTGTTCCGGAGCAAGAAAGGTGACATCCACCAGCATCTCGGGCTTCAACACGGCTGGCGGATCAGGAATGATGACTTTCACCTCGAGCGTATTTTTCTGAATGTCAGCTTCAGAGCTGACGAAAAGCACTTGCCCGACTAGCGTGGCTTCAAGAGCTGGATTGTCGATTTCGACGGGTTGGTTTAACGTCACCTTAGGAATATCTTCGAATCGCACATCGACCCGAATCTGTAGTTTCTCGGGTTGATACATCGTGACTACCGTGCTGCCGTCGTGCCCGGCCATTTGGGTCATTCCGCCACCAATCCGTGCTCCGGGATGAGCAATCAAGCGGAAGATTCGTCCGTCGACTGGCGCGGTGACCGTCATTCGGTCTAACCGCAACTTCGCCTCGGCTACCGCGACACGTGCCTGTTCGACACGTGCCTCTGCAGCCTTCATTTGTGCTGTCGCCGCTTCGACCGCTTGTGTCTCATCGACGAGAAGTTCCAATTGGGTTAGCAAGGCATCTCGTCGACTCGATAAGGAATCACGCTCGTTTTTTAGAGACGCTTCTCGCTGACGCAGTTCACTGACCAACGATTTGGCCGAAGTCAGCTTGCTTTTGGCAATATCAATTTTGACCTGGGCCACAACACCCTGCGATGTCACTTTTCCGTTGTGGTCTTGTTGCGCCGCTTCCTGATCGGCGATGGCACGTTGCAATTCGAAAGGCAAATTCTTCAGCAGTGTTTCCGTCCGTGCAAGTGCTGCTTCCGCTTCCCTGAGCGACGCTTCCAAGTGAACCGGTTGCGCAAATCGCGTTTTGGCGGCCTTCAGTTGGGATCTCGTCTCCTCGACCTCTGCTTCACGTAACTTCAAGTCTGCGAGGGCTCGGTCGTAGGCGAGTTTGGCATCGTCCCGAACGAGCTCGGCAACCGGTTCGCCGAATCTCACTTGTTGATCTTCGACGACCAGAAGTTTCTCCACAACGCCCGGTGCGAGCGCGGCAACACGCACCGGTGTCGGTCGTGGTTCAATCCAACCAGCGGCTTTGAATAACGGCGTACCTTCCCGTTGAACATCAGCAGTCGTCGAGATTACAGGCATCACGGTGACGCCCTTAGGCGGGAACACAATGTCCCACGATGCCCACGTGACTAACGAAAGGAAACCGAGAATCAACACCAACGGCAACACGTAGCGGGTTAGCAGTTGTCGTCGTCCGCGGAGATTTGGCCGCCTGCCGACACCAGAACGGTCAATCGCTAGTTCTCGAAGATCAACGGGAGAAGACATCATCAGCCTCATTTCTTCTTAACGAAAACGCCGCTGGCCAGCACAGTCAGATTTCCCTCGTCGTCGCGTTGGGCTTTCCCCTGAACAACGACCGTCGAGAGTTCTTCCACATTCAGTAGGCTACGAGCATCTGCTTTGACGAGTTCCCCGTTCTCATCGACAACTTTGACCAATGCCGTCGACGTGGGAAGCTTCGGAGTTTCGCAGCAGTAGTCCCAAGGCTTTGCGCACTGGTCACCGGGAATGTCGCTACAGGCTTTCAGCGAATTGTCGACGATTGTGAACGCCGCCCGATCCTTGATCCACGGGTTAGCACTGCCACCGATTCGTCCCACAAGGACGACATCATCCCCTTCCTCTGCATCTTCGCGAGCTTGAATCACATCCTTAGCATCTTCTGGTTCGTTGCTCAGTGTGAACTTAGCCCCGTCCACATTCGCAGTCGGTAAGGGCTGCTCAGACTCCTGAGCACAGCCAACAATGACCATACTGAAGACCAAGCAACCCAATAGTGACACGAGTTTCTTCATGAATAACTCCTAAGGTGATTAGGCCAACTGCAGGATTACAGTCGACAGACAAAATTAAAACGCCTTCAATCCATCTACGATAGGCATCTTGAGCGCACGGATAGTAGGGGGAATGGAGCCGAACAATCCGAGTGATAGTCCGACGCCACAGCCGATCAACACAGCCGTACTGTCGACTTGAAGCGCAAACGCCCCCATCGTAAACCGCACTGCTGCTCCATTAATGAATACGAGTGCCAACAACGCTGCCACCAAACTAGCCCCCGCTGCGAGTAGCAATCCTTCTTGAACTAGACTGATTACAATAGCCCGACGTCCAAACCCGATTGTCTGCAATGTCGATAGCTCCGGGATGCGACCGACGACCGATCCGTACATCGTGTTCAAGCCGGCGAAAATCCCCGCACCGGAAACAAGTAGCACAACGAGCCAAGCCAACCATCTCACTGGTCCATAGTCTCTTTGAAGAGAAGCGTAATAGTCGGTCTCTTTCAGTGCTTGAAGTTCGAGATCAAGCCGTTCTTTACAAAAGAGATCGAGGTCGGTGAAGTCGCCGTTTGGTGAAAGTGTCACTGCAACGATGCTCAAGTCCTGGCGTTTCATGGCCTGTTGCAGCTCATCGAGACGACACCAAATTTCCGACTCAAAAGCCGAACCACCGGCCGAGAAAACACCACTGACTCGCCATTCTCGACCTTCAAATTTCAACGTTTGTCCCAATGCGACATTTCCGCCATTCACACCAAGTTTCGTCGCGACCATCCGTCCCACCACAACTTCGCCAGTTTTCGGCCATTCGCCTTCTTCGAATTCGACTCGACTCCGCACGAGCAGTGCCGGTCGCGTGACACCACGAATCAACCCCATCGACTCTTGCTGACCGACGGTCACCTGTGTCCCGAGGAACAATTCCGGTGATACGTACTTTTGACCGGCACGTTGTTGGATCCCGGCGACACTGGCCGGTACGAGATCGCTTGTCCGCATTGGGATCGACGAGTACTCGAGGTTTTCACCCATGCTGAGCGAAAGTACGATTGCAGTTTTGGGGTCGCCACTGACGGCCAGTGATCGCTCCAAGCCCCGAATAAATCCCACCACGACGAAGACCAGAACGATAACGGTCGTCAACCCGGCGAACGTCAAGAACGTTCGCAACGGACGGCGAAATAGATTTCGGATGGCATACTCCCAAGGGAGCAAACGAAACAACATAGCCCGGCCTAAAACCGTGGGTAGGAAAGGCAGAGGAACGTCACGCTCGCGAAAGCGCAACACGAAGCACAACTGCCAGAATCAGCACTTAGCGGTGCAAAGCTGCGGTTCGCCGGTGGATGCTCAACACAAGAACGACATGTGGAGCGCGCGCAGCTGCCGACCGGTGCTCTGGTCGATTTCAAAAGAACGATCGCAGCGATTCGAGATTGTGGGCTGCTCGAAAACGTCCTGGTCTATCGGCGTGAGAAAAATCAGGTCGAAAACCGGCAAAGAGGGTTTCTCGACGACCGCTCCGCCACAAATCCCTTGACAGGGAAGATCGTGTTCACCTGGCACATCGGCAGGAAGTTGAACGACCGCATCAACGCGGGATGTCTCATCCTCACACGGGTCCTGAGTGGCTGACGCACAGTGACATTTGCACGCGACTTCTTGCCCCTCATCAGGAGTGGCGTCGGGCTTCTCTTGAGCACAACACGGAGCGATCCCCAGCCCACATGCCATGGGGCAAGCGAGAACCGCAACGATAACGACAATCGAATAAATCCGTGATGTCATGCCTTCGGTCTATTCCTCCGCTCTTATGGTATTTAGCCGACATCGATGGAGCAACCCCATTCTACCATATCGACTTCCACCGGCGGAAGACATTGGATGCAAAGAACCGTTCACCTCGCAAACGCCAGGAAGCAGTTTGCTTAAGGACAGCCACCGATATCGTTAGGATGCCCCCAGCGTATTGGTCTCGTAGAACGATTCAGGATCGTTCTTCAAGAAATCGATCATCTTGGGTAAATCGTCTGCAAGCTTGTGTTTGGGTTCCCAACCGAGTTTCCTGCGGGCGGTTTCGATGCTGACGTCATAGTTGGCATCGGCGAGATCGACCATCCAGGGCTTGATGAATGGTTTGTCATCATCGGCAGCGAACTGATCTTTCGCCCAAGCACCGACTTTCGCGACGGCTTTCGGTATTCGAATTGTGGTCCACTCGCTTCCATGGACAAGTTCCCCGATCCGCTCTTGCAGTTCGCCATAACTCAGCAAGTCTGGTTCACCGATGAGGAACACTTCTTCCTCGTCCAGTTCATCCCGTTTCTCGATCACCCGTTTGATACAGCGAGCAAGATCATCAAGGTGAATCAAGGTTTGACCATGCTTAGGATTACCCGGGAACACCCAACTTTCCAACTGCTTTTCATAGATACGAGTAATCTGCTGCGATAAAGGTAACGAATGACATTTCTCATCATAGACACCAGCGATCCGTAGCAGCACAATGGAACTATCGCCGCGTTCATCACGGATGACTTGTTCCGCCTCGAGTTTCGACTGGGGATACGCCCATTCCGCTTGAGTATCTGATTCCTCAGTAAGTTTCCCTTCCTGTGGTTTCATGGCTAGCAAACTACTAGAGAACACAAATTGTTTCACTTGTAGTCCAGCAGCTTTGAGCTGTTCCAGAAACTTCCGTGTCCCCTCGACGGTCAACTTGTCATAGAGAGGACTTGGTTCTCCCGAGAAATCATAGTAAGCGACGAGATGCACCACGCTAGCGACCTGCGAACCATGCTCCTCACGGACTTGTCGACATGCCTGTGCAAGACTATCGTCCTCGGTAAAGTCCGTCGAGATGAAATGCACTGTGTCTTCCATCGTCGACGGTGGATATCGGTCGAGCACGACGAGATCGTACTCGTGCCCCAATTCATTGAGGACATGAGTTCCAATCAATCCGCTCCCACCGGTAATGACTACAACAGGCTTTGACTGATGTGTGACGTTATCAGGTTGTGACTGCGGCATCGATGAAACTCCCTCTCGGCAAACTCAAATTTCAGAATCAATAACTTATTGGATGTTCGGTTCGGATCGTCTTGCGATGACGCATTAAACATTGTCACCGCGAATCGGTTGTATGGCTGTCTCTCATCATCCATGCCTGCGTGCGTAAGATCGATTCGTAACGCTCGACAAGTTGGCTCAAGAATTCGTTGGCTGACTCTGCAGTAACTTGCTGCGCAAGTTGTGTGTAGAACGCTGACAGAGACTGATAAAAACGCATTGTCGATTCATGGACTTCGTCGAGACTCATTCCAGGCCGCAACTCGAGGTCTTCGAGTTTCTGAATACAATCGCTATCTGGCACATATTGAATCCATGTGTCCAGCAACTCCGTATTCTGCTCGGACTGGACGCGATTCAGCAGCTCAATCTCGCGTTCCTCCGTCTCTTGAAGCCAGTTCAGCACATGCTTGCGACCCGGACTGTCCTCAAGGCTATTACTATCGGCGAGTCCTTTCCGGAACCGCCGATGGAAACCCTGCACACGATCCAGGATTGTTTTCAACTGTTCATATGAGGCATCGGGGGGGTGATTTGACATAGAGTTTTTATTTGGGTTAGACATGAGATTCCTCCCTTCGGTCAATAATTGGTGCATGATCCGTGCCATCGTGAGACACTTCTCAAATTGCGAAAACAACAGCAACAATCCGAATCAACCCGCTGTATTCTGAGTATTTCGCGACCACGTTGAGTGATCTGCGACCAGCTAGAGTGTTGTTACGAGAGGAATTCCCAATCAGGAAAGGACTTCACCGGAAATGGTCTGGTCTTTGCAACAAATGCATTCTGGACTGACAACCTGCACCGTTCGGGATACGCCCTCATGAAAACCTCGTCGAACACGTCAGACTTCGACCCTAATGCCTGCCGCGTCGATGCCATCCCTGATCCGTGGGACTACAACCCATCCGCCTGGAGCCAACGGATACCCATCTGTGTGTTAGCGATGGTCGCATTCTTCATCGCGACCTATATGGGCTTGTATCAATGGGGAATGATAGATGACGTGTGGGATCCGGTCTTCGGTGATCAGACGGCGTCCGTCCTCGATTCCGACGTCTCAGAGAAGATGCGGTACTGGTTTCTCGTCCCCGACGCCATATTCGGGGCGTTAGCTTACCTAGGCGATGCCATCTTCGGTCTCGCGGGTTCTCAACGCCGCTGGCAGTTTCGTCCGTGGCTTGTGCTGATCTTTGGGTTTGACGTGATCCCGCTTGGTTTAGTGAGTGTGATCCTCGTCATCCTGCAGGGAACTGTGGTCGGCTCATGGTGCTTCTTATGTCTTGTGACGGCCGTTATATCGTTGATCCTCGTTGTTCTCGCAATCGACGAGGTTTGGTCCTGTCTGCTCTACCTTTATCGGGTCTGGAAGAAAACGGACGACCGGTCGATTTTCTGGAAAACATTCTGGGGCATTCGCACAACTGAAGGAGACGAAATTGCAGCCCAGATGGTGAAGTTCCCTGAAACTAAGGAAGCGTGAGGTCAAACATGTGGAGTCGTGATTTCGAGGGAATGCTTGGTTGCTGGCTGCTGCTAAGCCCGTTGATCTTTCATTATGGTGAGCGAAACTATGGCTTCTGGGAGCACAACTTGGCGTGCGGCACGTTGATCATCCTGCTCGCATTGTTCTCCTATTGGAAACCTACGCGTGCCGCCCATTGGTTCCAACCACTTGTTGGTTGTTGGCTCGTCGGGTTTGCATACGCACAGGGTCTCGGCGACGCATCAGGCATGGCTCAGAATCACTTGCTAGTTGGGTTGCTGTTGATGATGTTCGGAGTCATACCGAATCAAGCCTCTGCTCCCCCGGCAGCTTGGCAGAAACCTGGCCAAGACAATATCAAGGTAGAAACCCCACTCACATCCGGTGACTAAACGAATAGTTCTAAAAAATCGAACGCCTATGACGCGGATTGCTCGATTACGAATGCTGCCCAACATGACTGGCTTATGATTCCCGATTGGTTTGAAACGCTACATCCTGTTAAACAAGCGCTACTAGCTGGTGGATTCACTTGGAGTGTGACGGCACTAGGGGCCGCCGTTGTATTCACGACCCGGACGGTCAATCGCAAGTTGCTCGATGCTATGCTCGGGTTCGCTGCAGGCGTAATGATCGCCGCGAGTTTTTGGTCCTTGCTTGCGCCGGCCATAGATATTAGTCGTGAATGGTCATCCGTCCCGGATTGGTTGCCAGCCCTCATCGGTTTTCTGCTTGGAGGATTCTTCTTGTGGGTTGTCGACCAAACATTACCGCATTTACACCCGGACTTACCGATCGAACAATCAGAAGGTCCTAAGACGACTTGGGAACGGAGCATTCTGCTCGTACTTGCCATTACAATTCACAATATCCCGGAAGGTCTCGCAGTGGGAGTTGCCTTTGGGGGATCGGTCGCGGGATTGGAGTCTGCGACTCTCGGAGGAGCCGTTGCGCTAGCGGTTGGCATTGGCCTCCAGAACTTTCCCGAAGGAATTGCAGTTGCGATGCCATTGCGTGGTGATGGATTGTCCCGCCGCCGAAGTTTTTTCTATGGACAAATCTCAGCGATTGTCGAGCCAATTGCTGCTATGATTGGAGCCGCTATGGTTGTCTATGTTGCTCCCGTCCTTCCGTACGCCCTGTCATTTGCAGCGGGTGCAATGATCTACGTGGTCGTTGAAGAACTCATTCCGCAATCACACCGTGGGGGACAAGTCAATTGGGCGACACTTTGGTTGATGACTGGCTTTTCGATCATGATGGTCCTCGATGTGGCACTCGGATAGTCCGCCAGCCTGGCAATCCCACAAAATCAAAGGCCTATAAAACGCCATGAAAGACCTCGCCAATGCCATCTTTGATCGGATCAAAGCCAATCGACCGGGTAGCCGGCTGCCTGAACTCTATGAAACGCATATTTCTTGGATACTGCTTGACGGTGACTATGCTTGGAAAATCAAGAAGCCGGTCGACCTGGCCTTTGTTGACTTCTCCACGCTAGACCGGCGACGTCACTATTGCGAGGAAGAGATTCGTCTCAATAAACGCCTAGCTCCCAACCTCTATTTAGAAGTGGCTCCGATCACGGGCTCTCCTGAAAATCCAGAAATTGAAGGAAACGGCGAGCCGATCGATTACGCCGTCAAGATGAGACGGTTCGACTCAAATCAACTTCTTAAGACTATTGCATCTAAAGACGAGCTTCGAGAAAACCACATTGATCAATTAGCCGAGACGATTGCGAACTTTCATTCCGAAATCGACATCGCAGACTCGGACTCGGAATTCGGACAAGCAAACATAGTTTGGCAGGCTGTTGCGGATTGCATCGCTCCGATCCGGCGACAACTCACTGGCAAAGATCAGATCCACCAACTTGAGCAAATCTCGAATGAACTGCATGACCAGTGGCTCCGACACAAAGACGCCTGGACATGCCGACGAGAACAAGGTTTCATCCGCGAGTGCCATGGCGATTTGCATCTTGGCAACATCACATTGATTGACAATCGAGTCACTGTGTTTGACGGCATCGATTTCAATCCCAACCTTCGCTGGATTGATGTGATGTGCGAAGTCGCTTTCATGGTGATGGACTTAGAGCATCATGGTCTGCGACCGTTCGCCTATCGGTTACTCAATCGTTACCTCGAACTCACAGGTGACTATGAAGGCGTTAAGCTACTTCCGTTCTACGTGGCTTATCGTGCCCTCGTTCGTGCCAAAGTCGCCGCCATCCGTTGGAATCAAGAATATGAGAATGGCGATGTTCCCGATCAAGAGCAGCGAGACATGAAAACATTGCTAGACATCGCAGCGGACTACGCAGCTTCGCGTAAGTCTAGTTTGTTCATCACCCATGGGATGTCCGGCAGTGGTAAGACAACGGCTACACAATCAATCCTTGAACACCTTGCTGCGATTCGAATTCGGTCGGACGTTGAAAGAAAACGATTGGTCAATGACGATGCCTCGAGCGAAGAGAAATACTCCGAACTCGTCACAAATCAAACTTACGAACGACTCGCTGATGTTGCAGAGACAGTTGTACAAACTCGATTCCCAGCCATCATCGATGCCACATTCCTTAAGAAAGTGCGACGAGACGAATTTCGAAGAATCGCAGACCGACATCAGATCGACTTTGTCATTATCGACTTCCAGGCTCCTGATGAATTACTCCAGTCCCGTGTTGCAGACCGAGCTGAGCAGGGAAATGACGCGTCAGACGCCGATCTTTCCATCCTTGAAATGCAGCAACGCACTCATGAACCACTTGAAAATGAAGAACACAAGTTCGTTATTGGCTTTGATACAACGAACGATCAACACCAGGAACTAGCAGCGTTCTTGCGTCGGCAGACTTTGTGATCGGATCGATCGATTCTGCTTTGAATGTCAAGCCAATCTCTTCATATGACATTCGATCGTCGAGCATTGTCGATGTTGAACTAGGAAGCTATATGACATGTCCCAGAGTACAACCTCCACGCTGCGCCCCATTGAAATTGGACTGATCATCGCTGGGGAATTGGATGACGCGGGCACACAGGCGATTCAACAAACTCAAGACGATCTCAAGAACACGCTCACATCCGAATTCTCCGCGTTTGATTGGACACTCGAAACAGTTTGGCGACCTGAACTTGGCTCCGTCAATGTGCGTATGGAGCCTGTGGTTCTTCTTAATATTGCTCGCGAGGAACGCGATGCAAGAAACTGGGATTTCGTGTTCGTGATCACACCTGTCGATCTCATATCCCACTACAAACCTTTCGCGTTCGGCTTCGTTTCGCGATCGATTGACTCAGCGGTGATTTCTACTTCTCGCCCAGACCCATTGATGGAGAACCGTTTCGTCGAGAAGCCCGCCCGTATCAGTACACTTGCCCGTCGGCTATTCGTATTGATTCGTCAGGCTTTTGGCCAAATTAACTCGTTAGAGCCTACGGATGATCCAGGGAACGCCATGCGAAGGATTCACACCCTCGCTGATATCGACACTCTGCACGAAGCCGACTGGTCCCCGGAGCAACACGAGGTACTCGTCGAGAATTTACGTCTCATCGCTGATGTTCGGTTGGAAGAAGTGCCCAACGGAAAGAACAAACGGCTCATATCATTTTATGCCCATAGTGCCTGGCTGAACCGGCATGAGATCATCAGTGCAATTATTGGCGCTCGGCCTTGGGAGTTTCCGGTGCGATTAAATCGACTAACAACTGCTGCTCTCTCAAGTTCTTTGATTCTCATCGTGACTGCGGAATCATGGGAACTAGCAGTCGCACAGTCACTTTTGCCAATCGTTGTTCTTGCAGTCACGGCGATTCTTGTCACAACGGGTTATGTAACAATTCGACAGCAACTCTTAGTACGTCGGGAACAACGAATTAGCGAACAATCAGTGATCACGAATATCACAGCAGTTGCAGTCGTGCTGCTCGGAATGCTGACGACCTACGCGGTTACGTTTGCTCTCCTCGTCGGCGTCGCTACGATTCTGTTCAGTGAAGAACTCGTCAAACGATGGACAGCGGTCGATCAATTCAGTTGGCAAATCTTCCTCGTTGTACCAGCCATGGTCGCCTCTTTCTCGGTGATTGTCGGAGCATTAGGCGCCAGTTTTGAAGAGCATCATTATTTCCGACATGTGATCTACGTTGACGAGGAGATCTAGTCTCCAGTTCAACTGTCGAACCATTCTGGCAGAACGCTGAATTGCGGGGACAGTCACTTAGGAGGCGTTCTTTCTGCAATTGTCGTCCGAAGTCAGATGCAAGGTGGCTGATTGCTGACGATACCGCACGTGATGTCTCCGCAGACTATCCGCGGCCTCAACACTAAACACACGATCACACCACTTCATCATCGAAGATATTTGGCGACTCGATCGACGCCACGGAACCATCTTATCCTTCAGCCAACTTTGGTCACGATCGGCGGGGACAGTGGAACGCGGGGTGCGAATCATCGGTTCAGGTCCGGGACCGCACTCGTTGACCTTTGACCTTGAGCCCCCCCGGCGATCGCGGTGAAACGCTTTGATTTACCCTTTTCCCTTTGTATTGTTGGGCGTTTTTGGGATTATCGGAATGAGACGTCGTGGGGCATCTGCAGGTACCAGTTATTAAGCACGGCGAGCAAGTTCCAGACGTAGCCGCTCCGTCTAAAGAGGACCACACCGCATGAATCAACAAACGGGCCATTCGAGTAATCGCGTCGCCATCATTAGCTTTTTGGTAATTGTGATTGGAATCGTTGGCGGCGGCGTGTATTGGTTTCTTCTGCAGCACGATCCCCAAGAACCGGAAGAAGAAACGGTGGCCGAACAGGTCGTTGCGAGTTTCTACACTGCGTTGGCGGCGTTGGATGTCGAACAGAACGAACGAGCTGCAACGGCCCTCGAGACCGCAATCGAATTGGAACCGCAGGAGCCAGCGTTGTGGGCAAACTTGGCGGTGGCTCAGATGCGATTGCGATCCACAGAAGCGGCTCAGCAGTCGCTGCAACAGGCGCAAACCCTCGCGGGTGACTCACGGGAATTAGCGGCTCTCAAAGCCGAAGTTTTGGAACAAGCAGGGCAAATTGAAGCGGCCATCGAGCAACTTCGCGAAGTCCACCAAGCTTGGCCAGAGAATTTATCCACCACATTTTCGCTCGTCTCGTTACTCGGACAAATTCAATCCGATGAGACCGAAGCAGAGAAGATCGCCTTACTAACCGACATTCTCCAACATGCTCCCGGAAACCTCCGGGCACGTTGTGAACTAGCCCGATTGGCAGCAACCGAGAAGCGTGAAGAACTCCTCCGTTCCACCCTCGACTCCTTATTAAGCGAGGCTGATCGTTGGCCGGATCTCATCCAAAAACAGTTACAGGACGCAGACGAAGCATTGAAAAATAGTGACTTTCGGAAGGCGGCTGTCTCACTGACCTTCTTCGAGAATTTGCTGAAACCCCGTCCGGAATATCAGTATAGTTTGGCAGAATTAGGAGCCGGTTCTGGAGCCTCCATCGGGACGCCGCTGCGTTCGTTCCTGCGACTTCAACTGCCATCCGCTCAGTCTGCAGATGCGGATCTCGAATTGGCTTTCTCTTTAGAGTCTGCCCCTAACAGATTCGCAAAGTCGGAATTCCTTCTGGCATTCGCGTCATCTCAGACCCAGTCTTCGACTTTGCTTGCCGTCAGCGACAGCACATTGAAGGTTGGTCAGTCCACGGAAATTCCCTTGCCAGGCTCTTTGTCCAAGCCGCACACTTCGTGTCTCTGCACAGCGGACTTGAACTTCGACTTTCGTGAGGACCTTGTCGTGGTTGGCGACCAAGGTTGTCGCATCCTTCTGGGGCAAGCCGACGGTTCCTATCTTCCTACCGACGTGAGTTTTTCGGGTAGCGATCAGGCATGGGCTTCTGTGTTCAGCGTGGATGTGGAAGCCGACGGTGACCTGGATCTACTACTGAGCAACCGAGAATCGCTGCTGCGTTGGGTCCGAAACAATGGCGACATGACGTTCACCGCAATCGATGAATTTCTTCCAGTCGACGCCGTTTTGGATCTTCAAACCGGTGATCTGGATGGAGACGGGACGGTTGATCTCGTGACGATCGATGCGACGGGAACGGTCTCGGTCTGGAAGAATCAGCGGGGCGGAAACTTTGTCCCAATGCCATCGCCTTTTGCGGATTCTCAATTGGCGGTCGCGATCGGCGATGTCGATCGCAACGGGCAATTTGACATCGTTGCGATCTCGAATTCGGGGGAAATGCAGTCCGCCAGTTGGAATTTGAACGAAACTTGGTCGCGATCGGTATTAGCCTCGTGGCCGACATCGCATCCTTTGACTCGCATGAAAACCGGCGAAGTCTTTCTGGCTATTGCAGATATCGACAACAACGGAGGAACCGATCTGGTCGCCAGTGTCGAATATGAGACTCGTATTTGGTTGCGAACTGCAGATGGCGAATGGGCTCAAGCTGATGAGAAACCGAATTTGATGGTAACGTCGATCGTCGATCATAATGATGATGGCCTGTTGGACCTGGTCGGACACTCGCAGGCTGGCGGGAAGATCGTCACGAATCAAAGTCAAAAAGGATACGGTTGGCACGTGATCAAACCACGAGCTAACAAAGCCCCCGGTGATCAGCGAATCAACTCGTTCGGCATTGGCGGTCAGGTGACTGTGCGTGCCGGCAATTTGGTGCAGTCGGCCGCAATTCGCTCGCCAATAGTCCATTTCGGCCTGGGAAACCGGACTCGGGCTGATGTCGCACGTATTGTTTGGCCGAATGGCACCGTCCAAGCCGAGTTCGAACTCGAAGCGAATCAGGAATTGATCGCAGAGCAGCGGTTAAAAGGATCTTGTCCGTGGGTCTTCACCCATGACGGCACGCAATACCGCTTTATCAAAGACTTCATTTGGCGATCCCCTTTGGGACTGCGTATCAATGCACAAACCACCGCCGGCGTAACTCAGACCGAAGACTGGATCAAAATCCCCGGCGACCAACTAGCTCCACGCAACGACCTATACTCCGTGCGGATCACCGCGGAACTTTGGGAGACTCATTTCTTCGATCATGTGGCGTTGTTGGCCGTCGATCACCCAGCGGAAACGGTAATATATGTCGACGAACGCTTCGTCCCCAATCAACCGCCCGTTCAGAAAGTCTTCACAACAACAAAACCCAAGCCGTTCGAGAACCCGATCAATCACAATGGCCAACCACTTGATGAGCATCTTCATTCGATTGATGAAATCTATGCAGATCAGTTTGCCCTGGGGGATTATCAAGGCGTTGCTGAAGACCATTGGATTGAGTTCACAATCCCTGATAAAGTTTCCGTCGACCGAACAGTGTTAATCATGGGGCACGGTTGGATTTACCCCACTGATAGTTCATTGAACGTCGCCCTGGGACAGCAAGATGATCTTCGCCCATACGGGTTGATCCTCGAACGTCAGTCCTCAAACGGCCACTGGGAAATTGTGAATGACAACTTAGGGTTCCCCGCCGGCAAAAACAAAAATGTCCTCATTGAAGTCCCAATGTCAGTGCTCTCTGACAGTCGGCGGTTCCGTTTGCGAACCAATATGGAAATCTACTGGGACTTCCTTGGTTGGAGTTATCGAATCGACGATGTCGAACCGACAATCACAAGGCTTCCGCTGCAAGTCGCCGAACTAAGACAGCGGGGATACTCTAAGTTGAAACCCGTTGATCGCCGACGTCCTGACACACCTTTCTATGATGTCGAGTCCGTTGGGCAACGCTGGTTAGACTTGGAAGGGTATTACACACGATTTGGAGATGTCCGCGAACTATTAAAGCAAACTGACGATCGATATGTGATCATGAACGCCGGCGATGAGTTGGCGTTCGAGTTTTCTGCAGACACCGCTCCCGAGATCCCCACGGGTTATCAGCGAGACTTCGTGCTCGTGGGCGATGGATGGGTCAAGGACGGAGACTTCAACACCGCGTTCTCTCGGACCGTCCGTCCGCTGCCGACTCACGAGGATCCCAACTACGATGGACCGCTCGGCCCCCTTGATGCGGATCCCGTTTATCAACAACATGCCAACGACTGGCAGACCTACCACACACGCTACGTAACACCAGGAGTCTTCCAACAGCGACTTTGGCCACTCATACAATCCAGACCAAAAAAAGTGACTCAACCATAACAACATGGATTAAGCACACATTCCTTTAAGTTCTGTTCCTAGGCTCAAAGGCTAACCTTCAAAAGCTTCGTAGGAACCTTCACAAACTAACGATCGACACGACCGCGATCGGCAGGACACGATACTCCAAGCCGCTGTCTTTGCCACTGCTCTTGGAAATCTCGCTCAAGCCGGAGGATGCATGAGTTCGATCGGGGCAATACTGGTTAACGACAGCTGAGAAAGTTTGAAGTTCGACAGATGGGCTCAGGCGGAACAGTTCCGCAATAGACTGGTTCAACAATTCTAGCAGGTCACAAATACTACTAGAGTGCCAGCCTAGACATACGCCAGTTTTGTAGCTTGGCTCGAATCCGACTTTGATTGCTACTGACTGGCTCCGACAATCACGTCAACCAAGCCCGCGAGTACGGGCTGAGATGAAACAAATAGGAATCAGAGGATCGAATTGAACGGAAACAATGAGATGGAAACGATTGCTTGGTCGGATTTTGAACGTGTCGAACTTCGCGTCGGCACAATCGTCTCGGTGGAAGACTTCCCGGAAGCTCGCAAATCGGCTTATAAATTCCGAGTCGATTTCGGCCCAGAGATTGGCATCAAGCAGTCCAGCGCCCAAGTCACGGCTTTGTACAAGAAGGAAGAGTTGGTCGGCCGGCAGATTATCGGAGTCATCAACTTCCCCCCGAAACAAATCGGCCCATTCATCTCCGAATGCCTAATCACCGGACTCTATCGCAACGATGGAAACGTCGTCCTAGCTGTTCCCGATCAACAAGTCCCCAACGGAGCAAAGCTAGCCTAGCCCGCGCAACTGCTAACCGAACCATCTCCAGAAGTGACAATGAATAGACGTCATGCCCATAACAGACCAAACATCACGCACTCGTCCCACGTCTCTCGGCCTTGTCAATCCTAGTCAAATCAAATGGTGTTAGCAGCCGTCAATCAAAAGGACATCTGCTAAACCAAATCGCGAATAAACTGGCAACTATTGAAGTGCCGGCGTAGTGTGACACATGCAACTGACTGCCAACGAAACTTGAAAGAATCGAATGCAACACCGAACCTTTACAACCATAGCTGGCTTGATACTTGCATCTATTTTGGTGGACAACCGAAATTGCTGGTACAACCGATCGTTGAGATTCGGAGCTGGGATCATTCAGCAGAATACAGCTCAATAACAACCTGGAGAGTTCACGAGAGAGGTCCTCTAGAGGAGATGTTCTTTAACTCCAGCACTGCGACTGGATCGCACTTTGTGGGCAAGCGTAACACCATGCTGTACTTTACGCTTAAAGTTAGCTGCGAGATTGCGTCATAAGTGTTCTACATGGTATTGCCAACGTCACGCGGTGGTTTCGAGAGCGCTTGTTAGTCGGCTGAATCACGAAGACACTTATAGTATGGTCAACCACTATGCCGTCAGTGCTGAGAGTGCCCAGAACAACAATTGCTTAGCCAATTGACTTTTCGGAGCAGTATGGTCGATGATTGCTTGGTCATTCATCATGAGAAGAGTGCGGTGCGAGTATGAGTGAAGTTTCGCAGATTTTGGCTGCAATCGATGCGGGTGAACTAGTCGCGAGTGAGCGACTGTTACCGCTCGTCTATGAAGAGTTGCGAAACCTTGCTGGTGCTCGTTTAGTCCATGAGCTTCCTGGGCAATCGTTGACTGCTACGGCTTTGGTCCATGAAGCGTATTTACGATTGGTTGGCAATGAAGGAACGAAAGATTGGCAAGGCAAAGGGCACTTTTTTGCTGCGGCAGCGGAAGCGATGCGGCGGATCTTGATTAATCGCGCTCGTGACCGAAAGCGGCTCAAACGAGGTGGTGGTTGGAGCCAAGTCGATTTGTCGTCGGTTTCGATCGCGTTGGAAACGCCACCTGAGTTGCTCATCGACTTGGACGAAGCAATAAGATCGCTGGCAGAACAGGATTCCGTATCTGCAGAACTGGTCAAGCTTCGGTTTTTCGCCGGCCTGAGTCTGCAAGAGTCCGCAACCAGTTTGGGGCTGACTCGCAGACAGGGAGATCGTCTGTGGTCTTTTGCACGGGCTTGGCTGTTCGATCGACTTCAAGAGTCGTAACATCTTCGGCAGAAACGATTTTTGAGAAAATCGAGTTTTTTGGTGCAACTTGCGGCCAAACGGGGCATTGGTAAGTGACTCAATCACTTACCTGGAAATCTGCGATGACAAACTTCGACGCCAAAGCCCGTGACCTGTTCATGAAGGCCCTCGATCTAAAGCCCGAACAAATCGACGAGTTTCTCGACGCCGCTTGTGGCGACGATGTCGAACTTCGTAGTCGTGTGCAGACGCTGTTAGACGCGCATCATCAGGCGGGCAACTTTCTTTCTCCCTCCCAATCTGAGAAGACGCTGATCGGCGATGCCGAGACCGACGAGCTTGGGTTCTTCTTGCAGGGAACGCCTCCCGGGGAACTTTCATCAGGGATGACGATTGGTCCCTACAAGTTAATAGAACGTATCGGTGAAGGAGGGATGGGGGCGGTTTGGGTGGCTAGTCAGGCACAGCCTATCAAACGTAAGGTTGCGGTCAAGCTTATCAAGGCGGGAATGGACTCCGCACAGGTACTGGCCCGATTCGAAGCTGAACGACAGGCACTGGCGATGATGGATCATCCCAACATCGCTCGCGTTCTTGATGGGGGAATGACGACGCAAGGAAGACCGTATTTCGCGATGGAGTACGTGAAAGGTGTGCCACTAACCGAGTATTGTGATCAGGCGAAGTTGTCGGTCAAGGAACGTCTGGAGCTGTTTCTGCCGATCTGTCATGCGGTGCAGCATGCTCATCAGAAAGGCATCATTCATCGCGACTTGAAACCGTCGAACATTTTGGTCTGTCTATTCGATGGAAAGCCGGTCCCCAAGGTCATTGATTTTGGACTCGCCAAAGCCATGCACCAGTCGTTGACGGATCGCTCGCACTTCACGGCTCATGGCATGATGGTCGGCACGCCGCTTTACATGAGCCCCGAACAGGCAGAGCTAAACAACCTCGACATTGATACGCGTGCGGACGTCTATGCGTTGGGGGTCATTCTGTATGAGTTGCTCACCGGCTCCACGCCACTCGAGGAAGCGCAAATGAGAGAGGCCGCGTATGGCGAGGTCCTCAGGCTCATCAAAGAAGTCGATCCACCGAAACCGAGCACGCGGCTCAGTGGCAGCGAAAGTCTCCCGAGCGTCGCAGCACAGAGGAATATCGACCCCAGACATCTGACACGCAGTATCACTGGTGATTTGGACTGGGTTGTCATGAAGGCGTTAGAGAAGGAGCGGACTCGCCGATACGACACCGCCAACGGTTTAGCGGAAGATATCCGTCGACACCTTTCAGATGAACCAGTTAGTGCCGGTCCCCCCTCGACCACTTACCGCATGCGAAAGTTCATTCGACGAAATCGCGTTGGCGTCATCGCTGCCAGTGCGACAGCGATCGCATTACTGTTTGGAGTTGTCGGTACGACTTGTGGCATGATGTGGGCATTGTCGGAACAGCAGGAAGCAGTTCAGGCCCGCGAAGCGGAAAGCAAAGCGAAGCGGGCAGCAGTCGCGAGTGCTGCACGAGCCAATAATGAGGCCATCCGTGCCAAAGCCGCCGAACAGCGAATCGCCCGGACATTGGAAGAAGTTGAAGCCGAACGCGATGCGAAGGATATGGCTCGAAAGCAGGCTGAGCGAATCGTGGAATTCCTGACGAGTGTCTTCCAGAGTCCTGCCCCAGAAAGGGATGGTCGTGACACCAAAGTTATCGAACTCCTCGAAAATGCTATTGAAAAGTTGGATACCGAATTGGCAGACATGCCGGAGCAGCGATCGCGACTTCAGACGACACTAGCCCGCACCTATCATGCATTAGGACTACAGCCAGAGGCCATTCAGCTCGCTGAGAAAGCAAAATCCTACTACCTAGAGAACTTTGGCGAAGACGATGTTCGCACGCTCTCTGCGATGAACGATCTTGCGCTCTATTACAATCACAATAGTCAAAGAGCGAAGTCGTTCGAAGTCAATGAGAAGTGCTTAACAGTTAGTCGAGAAATACTAGGCCCGCAACATCCATGTACACTCAAGGCAATGAGTCATTTCGCATTTCTCCATTTTCTCAATGGACGTTATGAGGAAGCAGAGAATCTCCGAGAACAAGTCGTCAAGTACTCCCTTGAGAATTTTGGCGAAGAACATCCGGAGACACTCGCTGCCCGAGATTCTCTCATCGGCACCTATCATGCAATCGGAAAGCATCAAAAGGCGAATGCTCTCCGTGAAGAACTGCTTCAGACTTGTCGACAGACTCTTGGGGAGGCAGACCCGCTTACCGTGCGGATTCGGAATAATCTCGCTTCTGGTTATACCGATCTCCGAGGCAAGGCACTTAAACTGCGTGAGGAACAGTTGGCAGTTTGCCGCAAGGCATTTGGTGAGGAGCATCTGCACACAATCAAAGCAAAGTCCGCCCTGGCAATGCTCTATCGTCGGATGGGACGGACCGATGAGGCTCTCAAACTCTTGGAAGAATCGGTCGAAACTAGCCAACGGACACTTGGTCCCGACCACACATTTACATGGATCAGTCTCAACCAATTGATCACTTGCTGCGAGGACTCAGGCCGTAAAGAACAGACACTAAGTCTCAAAGAGAAACGCATCCTGCAATGGATGAAGCGACTCTCATATAACAATACTGAGAACGCTCAAGCATTGAACAGCCTCACCTATTCAGCACTAGAACACATCGCAATACTTGCCTGGGAGCAACGGCGGGACGCACACGTGCGGCTGAGTTATCCGCTTCTCGATTTCGCTGGCACGCTCAAGTACCCGGCAGCGTTAGAACGGGCGGCCAAAATTGCCTGTCTACTGCCGAATGCCGAAATAGCTTCCTATGAGCAAGCCGAAAAACTGATTCGCAAAGCGTTAAAGCTCAACGGCAACAGCCGAGAGTTCCAACCTTGGGGCCAACTAACGCTTGGAATGTCCTTGTACCGCGTCGGCAAATTTGCTGAAGCCGAAGAAGTTCTCACAGAGGTAAAATCTGTTGCGGGCGTGATTGGTCAAACTGCTTCCTTCTTCCTCTCAATGACACTGTTCCAACAGGGAAATACGAAGGCAGCCCAAGACATGTTTGCTGTTGTGGAAGAAAAGATGAAACCTCTTCCGGAACTAAAAGAGGATTGGTTCGAAGGTATCGGACCAGACCAAACGATCGTTTGGATCGCGTATCGAGAAGCCAAATCACTGATCACCAAGTAAGGGCATGTCAACCATAGTCTCGCTCGCAGTATTGGAAACTGATAGCGATTCTACTGCAGCTTCATCTTCACCGAGACCAAACAGTGCAGGCTAGCGCAGTAAGACCGTCGTTGATTATTAGAGGCTGATAGAAAACATGGTTTTGGTTGTTGATTTTGCTGGCCGGGGGTTAATTGTCTTGAGGTATCGAATGCCTACGCCAAGCGACAATATAGCGAGGATTCTCATCCTGCATGTAGGAACCGCCGCAGTCTGGATACCAACCGGACGATTTTCTCTGTTTGAGCATTGACTGATATTGCTGTTCCGTGAGATCGAACGAGATGTCCCATTCTTCGTTGCCATCACTTCGATGAAAGACGCAGGATATCTTTAACTCGGCAGTTCCGGCGCTCAACTGGAAAAAGATTAATGGCCAGCCACTTGCATCGAATTCCTTAACCTGGCTCTTAAATTCGCCTAGCGTCAAACCGATGAACGTTTGATGCTCTTGACCATTGTTTCTTTGGCAGACAAAAGAGTTGTTTCGTTGATCTGCAGATTCTGAGCATACAAGTGATGCAGGCATCCAGCCGTCGCCCGACACATTCTCTACGGCTTTCTGCAGGTCTTTCTCTCCGATATTGAGCGTTAGATAACCCTGACCGGTCTGCCTCCAAATCTTTAATCCGGGACCTTCTGTCGGTGATACGTCTGGGCTGGGGAATAGCAACTTCCAAAGCAACTGGTGGGACTTTCCTAGCTTTTTGTAGTCCTGACCAGCCTGATGATCGTTCTCAAAGAAACTGACTTGAAATGATTGACCGTCGACGTCCGGAAGGGCAACCGCATCGAATATCACATCAGAGGCCCCCCAACGCAAGTTAATGTGCTTGGGGTAATATTTCCCCCGAATTGAATCCAACCAATCTTGCAGCTCTTCTTTCGTAGCTCCGTGAGTCTCCGAGAATCGCGATTCAAGAGAATTCCCGATAAGCGGATCGACCGCAAACTTGTGAGTTCCAATATTTGCTGCAATTCGGAACCCGATTGCTATTCCAGAGGGAATGTCCTGGTTGCAAGAGATGCGATATCCCGAACGAGAGTGATAGTGCCACCAATGAAAATCACCCCCGCGTACAACTCTGTTCGGTAAATTCGGATCCGTTGCTCCTAGTGGATCAATGGTAAATGATTGCCCCTCATCGACATACTGCTGGGACGACCATCGATCGTTCACATATTCGTGCATGTTGCCGGCCATGTCGAAGAGACCGAACGGATTCGGAATAAGGGAACCAACGGCTAAAGGTCCGCCGTGCAAGCCTTCAATATTCTCCTTGTCCAAAATCGTATCTTGATGATCGCCGGTCCAAAAGAGGGTATCTGTTCCTGCACGACAAGCGAATTCCCATTCCGCTTCGGTCGGTAAGCGATAAAATTGCTGGTTCTCAACCTCGCCCTTAACACCGAGTCGGGAATGAAGGCCCGTCAGAAATTCTTGAATTTGGTTCCAACTAATCGTTTCCACCGGATAGTTGGCTGTCGACTGATTCTTTAACTCGTCGTTGTTTTCCGGCGAAAAGTAGGAAGGATTGAATGACATGATGGATTCAAACTGCTCTTGCGTGACTTCCGTCGTAGCCAGATAGTATGGCTTAGTCAGAACCACACGGTGCTGCGGACCTTCGCTTATTAGCGAATGTTCCCAAAATTCACCCCCACTTTTCCCATGCTCCATCCAGATGTCGAGGTCGGTCTCTGATGAGCCCATGTCGAACTCGCCCGGCGGAATCAAGCGAAACGTGAACCCGAACTGATCGGTGAACTCAACGGGAACACCCAGGTGCTTGGCCCATTGCTGTTGATGCGTTGACGCTTTCTGCGAATCAAACGGAGCGATGGCGGGAGGTGGAGAATCAGCAGGTAGGTGTTGCCAGTGAGGCGGAAGTTTGTCCCGATCATTACGTTCCGCAACTGACTTTGACGACGTCGCTGGCCGCCGCCAATTAACAAGGTAGCTCACAGTTCCATCGTCAACATAGGAACCGACGCAATGAGGAGCCCAACCAGAGTCTCTTCGCTGTTTAAGCTGGGACTCGTACTCTGGTTCTGTCAGATTGAATGACGACGCTGATGTGATGCCGACTTTGTTTTCACAGAACGTGCAATTGATCCTTGGTGTTGATGTCCCCGCGTGAAGTTGGAAGAAATGCAGGATCCAGCTTTTACCTTCGAACTCCTCGACTCTGTTTCTAAACTCATCCAGACTTAGTCCCACGAACGACTGGTGCTCAATATCGCCGCGCTGGTGACCCAAGAAAAAGTTGTATTCCTGACCCGCCGATTCTGTTGTACACAGCGACATCGGAAACCATTTCCGATCGCTGTAATAATCGACCGCTTCTTGAAAGTCTTGGTCTTTGATATCCTGAGGTTTATACGTACGCTTCACTTCCCGGCGGATTCTCAATCCCGGTCCATCTTGTGGTGCCACGCCTTTGGTGGGAAACAAGAGTCGCCAATACAGGGCGTGCGTCCACCGGTATTTCGATGAGAACTCGAATGCTTCGGAATCATCTTCAAAAAAGTTGACGACCCAATTTTTTCCCGTGGTATCCCTTTCTGCAGTGGCATCAAAAATCCATTCCGATGCTCCCCATCGCAAATTGATATACAAGGGGATGTATTCGCCGCGAATCGATTCAAGCCAGGATTGAAGTTCGGATTTCGTGACTCCGTGCACCTCGGCGAAGTGTGATGGCTGATCGGATATGTTTAACTCCGAATCGCTGTCGGACTGGTCAGCTCGATCAACGACGAGATCTGTAGGTTCGATTGTAAGCACGTTACGACCGTTCTTACGAACGGTGAATTTCTCAGGATTTCGAATGACTATGTCGCCCTGACGAACTTCATAACCGTATTCGCCCGGCGCGACCGTTAGTACGAATTCGGGACCTGAGATGAGATGAGTCTCGCCATCAAACTTCAGGGTAATGTCGCCACGCTCGAGCAGCTCGTCGTCAGTCTTCACCATTAATGTGACATCGCCAGCCTCAATGAGCAGCGTGATCCCATAAAGAATTCCGCCGATGCCAATCATTGCTGCCAAAAGCATCGCCAAACGGTTCGAACCGTTTCTCGCCTTGTCCGGTGGGAGGAGTTTTCCATTCGGATCGAACACATATTCGCGACGTCCCGCTGGAAGATGACGGTACGATTGCAAAGCCTCACTAAGTTCACGAGCGAATTGATTGTCGGGTTTGATCTCCAACAACCTCCGTACATTCGCTTCAATCCCCTCACACTCTTGTGATCTGCAACACTCCTTGAGTGTCTTGAGGAGCATGTCTGCTTCGACTTGCAGATCAGTCGCCTTTTTCAGCAACTGCTCGACAGCTGGAGAACGCATCTTTTGAGGTATCTGCTGCAGGATTTTAGCAGCCCTACCATAGTCATATTTCTGCATGAACTTGCGAGCAGTTCCAACCAGGGTCGGGATTCCTTCCCGGATTTTCTGGGGAAGCTCTTTCACTCGCTCTATTTCGTCACGCGCCCAACTGGCGTACCCGGCAGCCTGGGTCTCTGTTGCCGCACTCATCTTTTCAAGCAAACTTACGGCTTGGACATACTGCCCGCGTTTGACAAAATCGGCCACCTTCCGCTTTGCTTTTTCCAACTTTTTCAGACGATTAGTTTTGTCATCTTGTTTTCCAATCCGCTCAGCCGCGAATTGATCGAGTTGATCGACCACTTCTTGCATCGAATGCGGACGACTCTCGTTTTCCTTCGCGATCATCTGCAAACAGAATTGGCAAAGCCTGGAGTCAGCATCGGGATTAATATCCAGCGGGTTTCTCGGTTCGTCCCGCGTAATCTGAACGAGGATCGAGTGGATGCTGCCCCGGAAAGGAAGATCTCCGGTGATGAGTTCGTAGAGAATCACGCCAAGCGCGTAGATGTCCGTGGCTGGGCCTATTCTTTCGACATCGGCCTCGACCTGTTCGGGAGCCATATAACCGGGCGTTCCAAGTAACGCTCCTTCGCGAGTAATTCTTGATTCTTCCGACTGGTCCACTTTTCGAGCAAGTCCAAAATCGGTCACGATTGGCTTGCCCTCCTCATTAATCATCACGTTGCCGGATTTGAGATCGCGATGAATGACGCCCATCGAATGAGAGTGCTGCAGTGCGTCTGCGATATCGCGGACGATTTGCATGATCTCTTTTTGACTGAGTTCGTCACTGCCGATGAATTGAGAAAGAGGCTTTCCGTTGATGTAGGCCATTGTGATGTATGGCCGATTGGAGAACTCTCCAAAATCAAAAACAGAGCAGATTCCGGGATGACTGAGTTTCGCAGCGGCTTGGGCTTCCCAACGAAACCGAGCCAGAAACTCGTCGTGCTCTCCATTCCGAACTTTAGGAATCTTGATCGCAACCTCTCGGTCAAGCTGGGTATCGACGGCCAAATAGACCGCACCCATCGCCCCTTCGCCCAGTCGTCGTTTAATCCGATAACGACCGAACATCTGCCCGACCAATGTGACGTTAGTGTCATAGGATCCTTTGGACCGCGATGTGTCTCGATAAGCTTCGGCTTTGGAAGTGTCGCCTTGGCGAGCTAAATCCTCGACCAAAGCGGCGCCGTCGACATAGGCACGAATATCGTCCGCAATCGCAGGGTGTGCTCTGCATAGGGCGTCGATATCGATCTGTTCACCGGAGTCGACTCGACGCATGTAATCCGCCAGAATCTCGCCAACTTCATTCTCAGCCATGCCGACCTCCGGAAATCCTGCGGGCGTTCTCAGAGAGGGTCCGATTCCAGAAGTCTTTTGAGTGCTGCGATACCTCGGTAAATGACTTGCGCGGTCGCCGCAGGAGATTTGTCGAGAATTCGCGCAACATCTTCGATTTTCCGTCCTTCAAGATGTCGCAGTCGAACGGCTTTCTGCTGAGATTCGGGCAATTGAAGAAGCGCTGCTTCGATCCTTTGTTGTTTTTCTGCCCGCATGGCTTTCTGGCTTGGGGAGCTGACTTTTCCGGCAAACTGATCAGCATTTGCATCGCTGTTGTGTCGTCTAACGTCTCGACGCTGAGCCTGATGATTCCGGGCCAAATCGATAAATGTGTGATGCTGAATTTGCTCCAGCCATCCCCAGAACTGTTCGATCGTGGTGCCCCGAAACTGCTTATGGAATACTTCAACTGCTCGCACACATGTTTGTTGGACGATATCGGATTCGTCGACCCGACGTTGGAGTGCCCCCTGGATATGAGCATGAACCTTCTCACGAAGCTGGGAACGGAACTGTTCAAGAAGCTCTCCCAACGCCAACCGATTCCCGCCAATCGCTGCATCCAATAGGTGCTGGGGTTCAGTCGGCTCTGACATCAAGATACCTGACTCTAATCAGTAAGACGGATTTGACTTCGTGAATTGAATGGGCGCCACTGGTTACTTTTTAGAAAATATCCAAAACGGATCAAATTTTCACCAAACTTGGTACTGAGAAGTGCCCAAAAGCGGACTCGATGACTGTCGATATCCAACCAGCGTTTCGCTCCTACGACTTCACCAGTTTATCGCGAGGAGATTTCACGACGACCTGGTGAGCCTGCACCGCGTCGTTTCGAGGATGAATCCCTACGGCGGAAGCAAATCTTTGAGGGCCTCAACAGAACCCTTGTTCTTTCGGTCGCATTCAAGGGTTCTAGAGGAACGGTTTTGAGATTTTCAGCCACCGGCGAGGGGAACGGCATAGGAATTGGTTAGGGCGTTGCGTCATCTTTGCCAACTAATCGAATGTCGGAGATTTCGATTCTGCCTTGACCTCGTGATGGATCAATTCGCAGGGCCTGTAATGGGCTTTTTGTCGTGAAGTCGATGGCGTATTCATGTCGTTGGCTATCGTGTTGGACATCGAAAAATTTGCTGCGTTCGGCGTTGAACGGACCGGAATCTGTTTCCTGCCAGAAAATCTGTCCCTTTCCCGATGAGTCCGATGTCATCGTGATGTGCAGGGTAAACGATTCTTCGTCGATGGGTTTGGGGAGGCGATGTACGAGATACGGATCGTTGCCCGAGCTGGAGACCACCAGCGTCCCGTTGGCGGCTGACAACGTGCAGGTACCACGCGGTCGCCAGCTGGCCACGAGTTTATCGGTCGGCTTCGCTTTGGGTTTCGCGGGACGGTTCTTACTGCCCTTGAGTCGTGCCTTTCCTTCCTGAGTCGCATCGTATTTCGACGGATCGAATCTGGAATTTGGCAATGGGCGAACGGCCTGCGTGTCAATGAGGTGTTGCTCGATCAAGGCATCGAGTTGCTCGACACGCTTAAGAAACCTAGACGCGAGATTGTTCTGCTCGCCAACGTCGTCATTGAGATTGAACAGCTTGTAGCGGTGCTTTCGATTCTCGCCACCATGGAAGATGCGAATGAGTTTCCAGTCGCCCTGATGAACGCTAACCGAAGGCGGCAACCAATCGGGAACTCCCGGTGCGTGCGGGAAGTAGGTGAAGATGGCTTCGCGGCTGAGCGATTTGCCCTGCAACGCCGGAACGATGCTGACTCCATCAAACTTCTGATTCGGTTGAGCTTTGATCGACAGCATCTCTAGAAGAGTTGGATAGAAATCGCTGCTTTGAATCATTTCGTCGGATCGTGAACCGGCCTCAATCGACTTAGGATGCACAACGATCGCGGGGCCACGCACTCCGCCTTCGTACATCGTCGCTTTGCCACCTCTCAACGGTGCGTTGCTGGTCGCGGTTGTCCCGTCGACCTCGTTATACATATTCCCGCCGTTGTCCGACGCGAAGATAATGATCGTGTCGTCTGCGATCTTCAGTCGGTCGAGCGTGTCCAACAGAGTTCCCACGGCATCGTCCATGCTTTCGACCATCGCCGCGTAAGTCGGGCTCCGTTGCGGGTCTTTGGGATCGACCTGCTTCCGATACTTGTCGATAAGAGACTGTTTGGCGTCGAACGGAGCATGCACGCTGAACATCCAGTAGTTCAGAAAGAACGGCTTGTCCTTGTTCTGCTCCATAAAAGCCACAGCTTCCTTCGCCATCCGGTCTTCGAGGTGCTCGTCCGGGACGTCGGGGTCGTGGTCGAAGTCTTTAAACTTCCACGGCGCGACGTAGCTGCCAGCCGGACCAGGCCCCGGATGATGTGGCACATCGACATCGAATCCATGTTCGAGCGGCGAGTAAGGCTCTGGCCCAAGATGCCACTTGCCGAAATGCCCTGTGACGTACCCGTTGTCCTTAAACATCTCTGCGAGTGTGTAGAATCGAGTATCCAATCGCGAGACGGACACTGGTACGGTCGAAAACGCGTTTGGAGGCCCGCTTGTGGGCTGGACCGGTTTCAATACCACCTTTGGCATGTGGCACGTTGGAGCCGTAATGCCGTGACGTGCTGGACTAAGTCCCGTCAGCACACTCGCTCGCGTCGGCGAACACAAAGGGCTCGATGAATAGGCCCGGGTAAAAGTCATCCCCCGCTTTGCGAGCCGTTCGATATTCGGCGTCTTATAGAATTGAGTCGTTCCAAATAGCGTCGTGTCACTCCAGCCGAGGTCGTCAGCCAGGATGAAGACAACTTTTGGTTTTGTTGCCGCGGCAACCGGGACACAGCACGCGAAACACACCATCAGGGCGGTGATTCGTAACATCAGATTTATTGCCTTTCTGAGCTAAACGTCCAGACTTTTGAGCCCTGGCCATCGGAACTCATCAACTGAATTCGACCAATCTCACTCGATCCCCCGGGCAACAGGATGCGAACGTGAATGACTCGTTCCGTCACGTCGACTGGGACCTCAATGTCCTGCCAATCGTCAGATGCTTTGACGGTGACGGCTGCTGACTGTACGGATTTGAAATCCTTTTGCCCATCCAGTCGCCATGCCACTCCCACTTTTCCGTCCTCGGACGGACGGATGCGAATAACAGCTTTCGACAAACCAGGAATCTTAAATTTTGCGTTTGCGATAAAGGGATCGCGTTTGGCTTCCTGGGACACAACTTGCAGGGCTTTGTCGGTCATCTTCAATCGGCCGTTTCGGACTAGCCACCCCTGCACAGTGCCAGCACCATTGGCCGTCCTTTGAACTTTCCCGTGCTGCCCAGCCGGCTTGCCGTCCAGGTAGAAGTCGTAGTAACGCTCCCACGTTTCAGACATCGACTTCGTCGTGAGCCCCGGCGGATGCAATTCTTTCGACCAGTTTTCCAGATTCTTTCGCAGTCGCGCTGCGATCTCCGGATGTGACTTCAACACACTTCGCTTCTCGCCGACGTCTGCGTCGAGATCGAATAGATACTCACGCTGACCTCCACGCAGGTACTTCCACTTTCCGTGGCGGATCGCAGATTGGGCAATCCAGCGCCAGTAGAGAAATTCGTGCGGTGCTCCCTTGGTCTCGTCGGTCAGGAAGGGAATCAGGTTGACGCCGTCAAGTTGTGGATCATCGGGTAGCCCAGCCAATGCGTTTGCCGTCGCCGCCACGTCGAGGGAAATGACGGGATGATCATAGACCCGTCCGCCAGCAATCCGACCTTTCCAGTACACGACAAACGGCACCCGAATTCCGCCTTCCGCCAGCATGCCCTTTTCGCCGTTCATCGGATCGTTGAGCGACCCATCCCAACCGGGTCCGCCACCGGGTGCATCGAGCTTATGAATCTTCAACGGAGCCCCGTTGTCGCCGATGAAAAAGATCAGCGTTCGCTCTTCAATTTTGAACTCCCGCAACGTCGTCAAGATCTTTCCGACCCCATCATCCATCGCCGAAATCATCGCCAATGCCTGTCGCCGCCGTTCCGGCATTTTTCCGGGAAACCGCTGCAGATACTTCGGTGGAGCATCCAACGGCACGTGCGGTGCCCGGTAAGCACAGTAGAAAAAGAATGGTTCGTCGTGGTGACGTCGAATGAACGCACACGCCGCCTCGGAGTTCGCATCCAGGTGATAGAGTTTCGAGTTCTCGGGACCGGGTTCGCGATCGCTTCCATCGAGATTGAAATTGGCCCATCCCGGCCGATTCGCGTTTTTGTAGTAAACGTCGTCAAACCCATGTTGAACGACGTCCGGTTGTGGTCCCAGGTGCCATTTGCCGGTCATCCCTGTCGCGTAGCCCGCCTTCTTCAATCGTTCCGCGATGGTGGTCTGTTTGTTGAAACCTTCCAGCGATTCGCCGTTGCTCTCCACACCGAATCGATTCTGAAATCGTCCGCTCAGCAAGCCGGCGCGTGATGGCACACACTGCGGAGCCGTCACATAACCGGATGTCATTCGCACGCCGCCGGCCGCCAGCTGGTCGATGTTCGGAGTCTTCAGGTCTTCGAAGACTCCCTGAACCGAGAGATCCGCGAACCCATGATCGTCCGTAAAGATGACAATCACATTGGGACGTTCGGCTGCCTGTGCAGCACTGAGCAGTATCGCGAACGCCGCTGTTAGGACTGATACACGAAGAATCATGGTTTACCTCAGTTGGTAGAACAAACTGACAGTCTGTCATGCGAATGCTGCCCAAACATGTCCCGCCGGTCGGTCATCACGTCGTTGGGAATGCCGGCAGCTCTCGTAGAGTTTGCTTTTCTTCAATTATGGATGATGGCAGCCTCCACTGATACCCGGTCGGTTGGCTCGTTTGGGCATCAATCCGCTTCTGTGGCCGATTTCAGATCCGCTATGGTGGCACGATCCGTGAGAAAAAACACAATGACAGCCATGCAACCCTTTAAGAAACCGGTATGATACGCAGAAACACAATATGCGGAAGTTGAATGGCAGGGAACTGTTCGTCATCGGTCGATTCTAGGAATTCTCTGAAACCGAGATCGAGATGATGCGTCAGGTCGCAATGCAATTCAGACTTTGCTATCTCACTCTGACACGTGGACTCGATAGTGTCGCGATAGTCTGCGGTGATTCGGTGAGCAAACGACCGAGCACTGCGGAGTTTTCCGATCGTTGCAACGCAACCAAGCCATTGTTCGCACCTGTTATACTTCCGCTGGAGCTTTGCAAATATGTTGATCAGATTCACCACGAGCTTTCTCACCTGCTTGCTTCTCGTAACCAGTAGTTTGCATGCCGCCGAGGATTTGCTGATTGAGGACTTTGAAGGCGATTCCTACGGGGATTGGACGGTGACTGGCGAGGCATTCGGCTTGGCTCCGGCCAAAGGCACACTGCCCAACCAGATGAAAGTCTCCGGCTATCACGGCGAGCGATTGATCAACACTTTTCTGGGTGGTGACAAATCGACCGGGACAGCCACAAGCCCTCAGTTCACAATCGAGCGATCACACCTTGTATTTCTGATCGGCGGTGGGGCACACAAGGACACACTCGGGTTACATCTTCTGTTGGACGATGAGCCCGTACGTACCGCCACCGGTTCGGAATCAGAGCATCTGCTATGGGCGTCCTGGGATGTCCGTGAATTCAAGGGACGGACGGTTCGACTGCGAATCTTTGATAACGCCACCGAGGGCTGGGGACACCTGAATGTCGACCAGATCATCCAAACGGATTCGCCGCCGAAGCCATTTGACCTGGCAAGAGATCTCGAAAACTATCGCCAACAGCCGGACTACATGAATGAACCGTTGCGTCCGCAGTTTCATTTCAGTCCCGAGATTAACTGGATGAATGACCCCAACGGACTCGTTTTCCACGACGGCGAATACCACCTCTTTCATCAATACAACCCCGCGGGCAACACATGGGGGCACATGAGCTGGGGACATGCCGTGAGTCCGGATCTCATGCACTGGAAGCATCTGCCACTCGCGATTCCCGAAGCAGATGGCATGATGGCGTTCAGCGGCTGTTGCGTTGTCGACCACATGAACTCATCCGGCTTAGGCGACGGGAAGAAACCACCGATGGTTGCGATCTACACCGGACACGGACACGGGAAGCAAGTTCAAAATCTGGCGTATAGCAACGACCGAGGACGCACCTGGACGCAGTACAAACAGAACCCTGTACTCGACCTGGGAAAGGCCGACTTCCGTGACCCTAAAGTCTTTTGGCACGAACCAACAAAACGTTGGGTCATGGTGGTTTCGCTAGCTGCGGAAAAGGTACTTGTCTTTTGCGGTTCGAACGACTTAAAAAGTTGGCAGGAACTGAGCCGATTTGGTCCGGCTGGCACCCTCGATAAGCCTAACTGGGAATGCCCGGATCTCTTTGAACTGCCTGTTGAAGGTGAATCCGGAAAGAAGCTTTGGGTGCTGGAAGTCGACATGGGCGATGGCTCCGTCGCGGGCGGCAGCGGCGGTGAGTACTTCGTCGGAGAATTCGACGGCACCCGTTTCAAGGCCAAGCAGCATGCCCAATGGGTCGACTTCGGACGAGACTTCTACGCTCCGATTAGCTGGGACAATATTCCCAAAACGGATGGACGTCGCATCTGGATCGGCTGGTTCAACAATTGGGAAACTCACCTCATTCCGACGTCGCCGTGGCGAAGCTGCATGAGTGTCCCTCGCAGCCTGAGCCTCAGAAAAGTGGCCTTCAACAAGGAAGAACCACCAACCTACGTGTTGGTTCAGAAGCCGGTGAAGGAACTCAAGAAGCTGCGAACGACCACACGCATACTCGATGCGACCAAAGCGGCATGGCCTCCGGTGGTGGTCACTGAACAGAACGAACTCGATGACCTGACGTTTGAACTTGAGGCGATTATCGAACCGGGAACATCACGATCGGTTGGATTCCGCGTTCGCACCGGAGATGACGAATACACCGAGGTCGCGTATGACCGAAACTACTCTGGCGTTTACGTTGATAGAACGAGGTCGGGAAACGTCGGTTTTCACGATGCTTTTCCGGGACGACATACTGCTCCGGCTCGGATGATCGATGGCAAAGTCTCGCTTCGCATCTTTGTCGATCGATCCACAATCGAAGTATTCATTAACGACGGCGAAGCAGTCATTAGCGACCGAATCTTTCCCACCAGCAAATCGGCTTCGATAGAGGTATTCGCCGGAGATGATTCAGCGAAGATCTCGTTGTTGAAGTTGCATCAGCTTAAATCGATCTGGCCGAGGTCGCCAAAAAGCGAGTGAAGCGCATGCATGGCTCGTCGCAGCATTCTCGGTTTATGAGGACTGCGAACTGTCATCCAGCCGTCTCAAGACCTAGGTCATTGATGCCCGGCTGGAAGCGTCGTCTCCGATACGGTCGCTGGCGTGGGAGGAGTCGTTTACTTCGTAGACACACGCAGGGGAATCGCCTGGGTTTCAAGAGGTGATTTGTCATCGGGCGCGAATTCCACATCCGTAAAGTAAGCGCCGCCGGCTCGGCCACGTTCATCGATTAGATAAGTCCACAACTCTGTTGGACCCGCCGGAAGATTCAGTTCCATCCTGACCGCCTTACAACCGGCGGGAACTTCCATTTCCTTTTCCTGCCCCGCGATCACGACTTTGGCTCGCACAGCGACCAGTGGTTTCTCGGCGACTGATGGCCATTGCCGCAATGTAAAACGATAGCGACCGGCCCGCCTGACATTCACCATCCATGGCGCTGTCACCCTGGGCAATTTCCTGATCGATCCAAAGTTCCAGGGCGGATTTCCCTTCTCCAGATACCGGTCCTGAGAACACAGTTCCGTGGGATTCTGATGCGGGTTCCCCAGATCGATACGCACTGGCGTCATGCGAGGAGACACCTTGTCCCAGAATGGCTGGTAGGCTTCGCGTAAACGCTTCACGACCTCGGGGTGTTCTGCGGAGACATCCCTACGCTGGGCAGGGTCGGCCTCGATGTCGTAAAGGAATTGATCGCCATGGTTCACCAGACGCCAGCGTTCGGTGAGGACAACCGAATGCGCAAAGGGCTGGGAAGGCAGTGCAGTTCCGCCAGCAGCGCCATGAAACTGCACGATATGATGCTTTCGAGGCCATGGTTTCTTGGACCCGCCGAACAATGGCTTGAGCGAGATTCCATCCGGCGCATAGGCCTGCGAAACTGAGATGCCGCAGAGTTCCGCCAGGGTCGGCAGCACATCGATATGTGCGGCCATGGTGTCGATATCTCGTCCGCCGGTCAGTCCGCCCTTTGGCCAGTGGATGAAGAATGGCACGCGGTGGCCGCCGTCGTAGATCGACGACTTCTTGCCCCGCATTCCGGCGTTAAAGCCGATAACAGCTTCGGAATCCAGACCTCGGAACTTCGCGCCGGCTGCCGTTCCATTGTCTGTCATAAAGATCAGAATCGTATTGTCGGCCAGGCCGAGTTCCTTCAGTCGTCGCCGCAGGATCCCCATGTTGTGATCGACGTTGGCAATCATTCCGTAGAAGTTTGGATTGGCGACTTGTTTGTTGTCCTGATAAGGCTTCGCCCATTCCGGAGCCACATAGTACGGACCGTGCGGAGCGTTGAGTGCGAGGTAAAGAAAGAATGGCTTATCCTGATTCTTCTCAACAAAACGAAGGCTTTCCCTGAACCACACATCGGTGCAATAGCCCTCGAACTTCTCGAAGGTGCCTTGCCGGTTATCTGCCGACGCACGCTCGTAGGTGTCGTCGAAGTAATCGTTGCCCCAATAGTCCGATGCCTGTCCGATCCCGCCACAGCGATGCCAGAGAACTTCCTGAAAACCGCGATCCTGCGGCCGATGCGGCGCGTTATCGCCAAGGTGCCACTTCCCCACCATTCCCGTGGCATATCCGGCTTCCGCAAAGAGGTGGCCCATGGTCTTCTCGTCGGGATGCATCATGGTGCGTCCCGAACTAGTGCGATAAGCCCCCGTGTACCCCGGATAATTGCCCGTCATCAGTGCAGCCCTTGTCGGTGTGCAGAATGGGCTGACATGGAAGTCGGTGAACCGCACGGACTCAGTATAGAGCTGATCCAAATTGGGTGTCTTGAGAACCGGATTCCCGTGACAGGCCAGATCGCCGTAGCCCTGATCGTCCGTCATCACAAGGATGACGTTGGGCTTGTCATCGGCGATCGCGTACTGCGTCTGCAAACAGGTGGCTACTAGAAGGATCGTTCTCAAGGTGTGCTTCATAGTCAATGGCTCAGTCCTCGAATGACAAAGAGAGTCGATCGATGATCGGTTTCGATTTGTTGTCAGTGGAATCAGTCAAACGCAACTGGACCTGGAATCCGCAACCAGCCCGTGATGCACCCAATTGATCATGTCTTCCCCGATCACTTCGATCGGCCTACAGGGAATACATCACCATTGACGCGTTCAATCAGGTTCAGGTAGTGGACTTCGCCAGAAGTCCACAGTGCCATGAAATCCTGACAAAGCCCACTACGAAACAAAGTCATTTCTTATTGCGATTGTGTGGAGCCTGTCGGCGGTCTTTTTCGATCAACTTGCGGTCGAAGACTTCACCGCCTTGCGCTGGTTCGTGCGATTCCTTTGCAAAGCTCACCAGTTGTTTCAAGATGTTGGGATGGTCGGCGGCGACGTTGGTTTTCTCTTCGATGTCACTGGCAAGATTGTAGAGTTCCCAATGCCTTTCGCGGTCTGAACGATACGCTTTCCACTGGTTCATCCGCACGGCTTGCTGGCCGCGATATTCCCAGTAGAGATAGGCATGATTCTGCTGGCCAGACTTGCCAAGCAGCGTTGGCAGGAACGACAGCCCATCGGTTTTGGGACTGTGTGAACTGGTCAACTCCGCGAGCGTCGGCATGACGTCCTGAAAACACAGCAAGTGATCGGAGACGGTGCCAGGTTTGATTTTGCCCGGCCAACGAACGAGATACGGAACCTTCAAACCGCCTTCGTACAGCGACCCTTTTCCCGCTCGAAAGCGTTGGCCGGTCTTCGGATTCAGGTTCGGACCAAAGAAGCCGTGCGGGCGGTCTTTCGTTTTGAAGTAATCCTGGCCTCCGTTGTCGCCGCACAGGAAAACAATCGTATTGTGATCGATCTTCAGCTCTCGCAGCAGTTCGAGGACTTCCCCCACCTGTCGATCGACCATGTGCATGAAGGCGGCATACACGCGAGCGTCACGGTCGGTTTGCTGACCGGCGATCCATGGTTTGTCTTTAAACAATTGCCACGATGGATCCTCTTCGTCGATACCCCACAGCCCATGTGGTGGCGTCCACGGCAGATAGCAGAAGAAGGGTTCGTCTTTGCTGCGACGAATGAATTCCTTCGCTTCTTTGAAGATTTCTAGTTGTGCGTGCGTGTCGCCATCGTAAAAGGTCTCACTCGGGTTGCCTGGCAGCGGTACTTCTTCGCTATTGCGGATGAGATACTGCGGATAGAACGTGTGAGCGTGAACCTGATCGTAGTAGCCGAAGAATTCGTCGAAGCCATGCTTTTCCGGAACACCAGATGTGCCCCGGCCACCGAGTCCCCATTTCCCATACCCGCCAGTCACGTAGCCCGACTGCTTCAACATGGAAGCAAGCGTTGGTTCGTCGGCTCGAATCGGTGAGAAACCATCGTTGACTCGCATCGATGTGTGACCGGAATGCAGCCCCGTCAACAGCACACACCGAGTCGGACCACATACAGGTGCTCCGGCGTATGCATTCGTAAATCGCATACCTTCGGCAGCAAAGCGATCGATGTTGGGAGTCAGCAGTTCCGGATGTCCCATGTGTCCGGATTCAAAGTAACCCCACTCATCCAACATCAAATAGATGATGTTCGGTTTCTCCGCTGCATAAACGCGACCTGAAACAGATATGGCCAGGAGGACGAAGAGAATTCTCAACAGACATTTCATCATAAGGTCTTATTTCCGGGCTGGTGTTGTGGAATACTTGCTCAGCATATTCCCGTCAAACTGAAATTCGTCGGCCGTGATACGCCCCCAAAGTTTGAACCGTCAAACAGGAGAACCCCTCCCTTCGGTGGGGGAAGCCCGAGTGTCGATGAAGAGTCGTCTGCTATCGTCGGCCCAGTGCCACAAGTAAAGTTGCGACCGTCCACAGTAATAGACCGTCCGAAATGGCAATCCTCATCGTTGTTACGGCCCTAATGACTTCTCGAAAACTCGATCAACGGGTTCTGTGTTCTATCTATGGGTCATCAGACTGCTTGAGGCGACGCCCTTAATGATGTCTTGAAACTTGAAACCGCTATCCGCAGCCGTCTCTACGAGCGATTCCACGGTGGCATAGTCTGCCGCGATGAGCTTTCGGCCTTTTGCGTACTCGGCGATCCGAATGATGAGGTTGCGAGCAAACGGTCGGACTTCGCTCGATAGAATCTGCTTGAGTTCGGTGACGTCGGTGAAATCCTGACCGAGGTAGTTGCCGTGGGTGCTCACGGTTTGCGTCTTTGAGTATTTGGTGCGATAGCGGCCGATGGGATCGTAGGCTTCGAGAGCAAATCCAAGCGGATCCATCCGGCGATGACATTCCATGCAAGCGGGATCGCTTCGGTGCTTCTCTAACATCTGTCGCACAGTCACGGCACCGTTCAGGTCCGGTGTTAGTGCAGGGACGGCTTTTGGTGGTGGCGGCGGCGGAGTCCCAAGCAGTTCCGCCAACACCCAGACTCCGCGTTCGATCGGTGACGTTTCGACGCCATTCGCGGACAGCGTCAAAATGCTACCGTGTCCGAGAAGTCCGCCGCGTTTGGCGTTCGGTGGAAACTTGACGCGAACGAAATCATTCTTGTCACTGCCGTCAAACGGTACTCCGTAAAGATCTGCGAGACTTTGATTGACGAACGAGTAGTCCGAGTCGAGAAACTCTCGAATGCTTCGATTCTCATCGAGCACGTATCGAAAGTATCGGTGAGTCTCCTCAAGCATCGCCGACTCAAGCCCGGCTTTGTAGTAGACCCGGAATTCGCCTTTCGCGTCCGGCGGCATCGTTCCTAGCTTATCGAGGGCCAACCACTGCTCAGCGAAACTAGTGCTGAACTGTTCCGACCGCGGGTCGCTAAGCATTCTCGACACCTGTTCGCGAAGGACCGAGGGATCCGTGAGCTTTCCGGATTCGGCAAGGCGGAACAATTCGTCGTCTGGCATGGTGCTCCAAAAGAAGTACGACAGCCGATTCGCAAGTTCAAACGGATCAAGCTCGCCCTGCTCTTCCCGAATATAAAGAAAGTCCATAGAACTCATCATCGCAGCGAACGTTTTGATAATCGCTTCATGCCAAGCGCGGTAGTGGGATTCGCCAGAATTCCCAATATAAGTCGTTGATGGTGGTTCATTGCTTTGTTGGGATTTCTGGCGAAATCCACTACTAGCAAATTGCTTGTTCATATAGGCGAGGTATGGAGCGACTTCATCCTGCGACACGCTCCGACGAAACGCTCGGTTCGCAAATTGAAGGAGAACCTTTTGCCGGTCTGCTGGGTTGGTGAGATCCGGCAGCTCGTTGGTTCCATACGTTGTTCGGATCGACGCAGGCGGCCACTCGTCAATGAACGGTCCTTCGACTTGAAATGCGGTGATCCGAATACCGGGGCCGCGATATGGCTTCTTGATTTCCGATCGATCGAGCTTTCGCTGGCGAATGCCAGCACGGACCTGAGTGATCGGCTTACTGGATCCGTTGACGAACGAGAAGTAGGGAAAGTGATCTTTGTCGATCCACGTGTCGAAAGTGAATGTCTGATCGACTTCGTCTTTCAATTCAAAGGTCTTGAGAAGCTGGGGCTTAACAGAGACGCTTGTGGCGGCATCCTGCTGAACACCAAAGCCCATGATGACCGGGCCACGTTCTGGTGTGAATCGAACGGGATAGGTGTCTCGGTCGATCGCAGCGGCTTTGACTGTGATCCTGTAGCGGCCGGGGATGGTGATCGTACGAGTCGGCCGCCCGTCATAGACCATCGCCTTGCCGCCACAGCGACAGACGATGTGATTCTTATAATTGTTGATGTACCGGCTGCCGCCAACGCCCTTCATCCTCGGCACGCTAACGTTAACAGTGCGAGCGTTCGGTCGTGACGTTTCTGCGGTGAACAATGCGTGCCGAAGGCTTTTGTCCGCCGCCTCCATGTATTCCATGAGCAATTCGTTGGAAATGACGAGCGACTCCGCGGACGTATCGAATCCTTCGTCGATCTCGTCGTCGTAGACGTATTCACTCGGATCGAAGATTCCCTCGTGCAATCCCAACAGGTCTCGCACCGTATTTCCATATTCGCGTTTGTTCAACCGCCGCAGACCGGAAGCGGTGACCGCAGATTCTGTCTTTGCAAGTTCAAGTACGTGACGCACGAGCGTCTTGCGTTCCGCCGATGATGGTTGTGGTTGGTCGTCCGGCGGCATCGAGCCTTCCGCAAGCCGTTCGTAGATGGCTTGGAACGTTTCGGTATTAAGGGCGGTAATACGGTCGAGGCGAAGTTCACCCTTTGGTTCCTTCGGCCCGTGACACGCAACACAGTACTTGTTAAAGAACGGCTGATGCGACCCAATATCCTCCGCTGCCGAGGCCAACGTAGGAATGAGGAGTAGTGGAATTCGCCAGAATTCCCGAAGCCCCAACTTCATCATCTCAATCATTCTTGTTCACTTTCTTCATTGGGAACTTTGGCAAATCCTACGACCAAGCCATTCTTCCGATGGTACGAAACGCTGCGATCGAATCGAGACCAGAAATCCGCTTCGAACGGTTTCAACTCCGGATAGCCAGGAACAAGACAACCGGAATACGGGTACTTTGCAAACTCGTCCACAGCCACAAGTCCTGAACGTTCCGGATTGCGAGCGATATACTCGCACGTTGCCATGAAAGCCGCTTCCTGTCGTTCTTCTTCGAGCAGAACATAGTCATACGACTGGTCCTGCAATTCATAGCCTATGCGGGACAGCGAACCATTGAACCGTGCCCGAAGATGCCGCATGCCGAGTTTTTGGTCAGTCGACTCCAAAATCCCCATCCACATCAGATGAATATGATCAGGCATCATGCAAAAGATCGGGCATGCAATTGCATAGCGAAACTGTGAATGCGTCAGTAGCTCTCGAAAGTGGTAGTACATTCGAGCATCCAACCATCCTGCGCGACGGTCACGAATCGTCATGATCCAATGAACGACCGCATAACCTCGGTACTGCGGCGGGTCAAGTCGCCGAAGATGATCTCTTTGCGTCATAGTTTCGTAGTGGAACTCGCCAGAGTTCCTTTGAATGAGGACTTACTAGAGTACGGTTGGATAAGAACTCACCAGAGTTCCGTTGAATTAAGAACTTACTTTGCACCTTGGGAATTCTGGCGAATTCCACTACAGGGTGATTGTTCCGGTGGCGTTGTTGAAACGGTTGATTTCGACGCCGAATCGCTGCAGCATTGTTGTGAAGAGATTGTTCAGCGGTGTTTGTTGCCCACTGCGTTGCATTGCGTTTACGTGGGAACCATGTTTGAAGCCGCCACCGGCGAGAATGATCGGCAAATCGCGGTTCGAATGCCGCGAGGCATCGCCTAGGCAGCTTCCAAAGAAGACCATTGTTTCATCTAACAGGTTGCCGCCGGCCGTCTGTGTGCTTTTCAGCTTTGTCATGAAGCGAGCCATCTGTTCGATGTAGAACGCGTCGATGATTCGCAGCTGACGCAGACGGTGTGGCAAGTTGCCATGGTGAGTCACTCCGTGATAGCCGTCGGTGACTCCGTCGATTTCGATCACGTGGTTGTGCATCCCAAAGCCAGCGGTGAAGACTCGGCTACTGTCCGATTGAATCGCTAGAAACATCAGGTCGAACATCAACGGCGAGAGGGTCGGGTAATCCATGTTTCCATGGGCGTTTACCGAGTCGTCAAAATCGACTTTGGGTTTGGGAATGGCTTGCCAACGTTGGATCCCCTGAATTCGCATTTCGGCTTCGCGGATCGCGGTCAGGTATTCGTCTAGCTTTCTGCGGTCGGCGGGATTAGCGTTCTTTTCCAGTCGGGCGGCCTGACTGCGGACGAGGTCGAGCACGCTGCCCTGTTGTTCGAGTTCTAACTTGCGTGCCTGTCTAGCTGCAGCGGAGTCGTTGACGAACAGTTTCCGGAATAGAGCCAGCGGATCGGATTCTTCCCGCACCTTGATTCCGGACGCCGTCCACGATGCTCCCTGACTGCCACCCAGTGAAATATGCACGGACGGAAACCGGGTCTCATATCCAGCATGCGCCGCAGCCACCTGATCCATGGAAACGTTCTGGCCCGCGGTCGCCTTTTTCGCATCAACCCCGCTGAGTAGCGAGTTCATCGCCCCATGCTTCGTAAAGATGCCCGGATGATCCATGTGCGAAAAAACGGTGAAGTCCTTCCGCAACGACGCGAGCGATTTTAGCGTTGGCGAAAGCTCGTAGTCGGGATCGAATGACTGGGGAAAAAAGGCTTCCGGATTCATGCCCAACGCACTGGCGATACAGACCATACGCGTTATTGGTTTCTCAGCCGTACCAGTGACTTTGGCGAATGATTCCAAACTCGGCAGTGCAATCGAAACGCCGGCCGCCTTCAGAAACAATCGGCGTGACGTGCGTGTCGGGCTTTCGTGGGTCGAGGATTTCATCAAGTTGCTCCAATAGCGGTCATTGCGATGATTAGGGTCATGGATTACATCCTCGATTTCGTCGGGAGTTTAACGATCGTTTTTGGTCAATCCGACCCTCGACATATCAAATGGAACAAAGCCCATCTTCAGTGCCGGGGAATCGGGCTTCAATTGGAAGTCGCCATGGGCAGGATCAACAAACAGTGGGTCAACAGCCAGACTATGAATATCTACGCCATCCTGCTGTTGTTTTTCTAGCATGTCCGTTCCTAGCTCTGGGTTGGCTACGCAGAAGTAGATGTTCTGATCAGTGTCGGCCTGTTTCGACAATGCTAGTTTTCGCCCTCGACGGTCTTCAGTCGTTCGGCCTCTCCCTGGTGGCAACTCATCGATGAACGTGCAATCGTCCGACGTGGAGTAAAAGATATTCCGTTTGATGGTGGCCCCGGTCATCGGGCCTTCACGCACGGCGAGGTAATAGCCACGAGGCGGCGCGATTACGTCGGCGATGATGTTGTTCTCGCAGCGATTGTTGAGCTTCAGAATGATGCCTTGTGAAGTGCATTTGTAGATCAGGTTTTCGGCGATAAGTGTATCTCTCTGCCCGCCATCTGTTCGAATCGCGGCCTGCATGATCATTGGCGCGACAAGGTGATGGATGTAATTGCGACGAATGACGTTTCCGTTACCTGCACCGCGAATATAGATCCCGTTGCCGTCACCAAGCATTTCCATCGCGTGATGAATTTCGTTTTGCTCGATCATATTGTTGCGGGTGTGAAGAAACTGGTTCACATCGTTGCGTGTCACCCTCTTCGGCAAGCTACCGATTTCGTGTCGCCGAATCGTTCTGCCAAGTTCTCTGCCTCGCTTGTGAAAGAAGTCCGTCATGCAGCCGGAAATGATGATGCCGGTGTAAGGAGTGTGATGCACGAGATTATTCGCAACGCGATTCTCACCACTTTGCCAAATCATAATGCCTGGCGAATGTGAGTAGATTCGGCCGGTATGATGGATGTGGTTATTAACAACGAGGTTCTTCCGATTCACGTCCTTTGTGCCCGGGCCGTAACCGCACAGTAGAATACCGGTTCCGCCAATGTGCTCGATGATGTTGCCTGAGAGCGTGTTGTTCTGGCCGTGTAGATCGATGCGAATTGCACCACTGCCGCTATGGGCGAACCGACATTGCTCGATCGTGCAGTTCTCCGTTCCACGCAGTCGAACCAGTGCATTCGATTTGTCGTGCATGTCCCAGTCGTGCTGCAACCCGGCATCATCGGTTGCGATCTGATAGCGGTCGCCATGCATGAATGTGAGGCCGCGGAATCGCAGGTTTCGGACGGGCTTGTCCTTGGGACCGTCCTTGTCAACTTCGCCTTCAATTCGAATAAGTTCTATGAGTTGCGGAGCCAGCACAGCTGAGTCATTCCGCGGCCAAAGATACAGCTTGCCTTCCTTGGAATTCAGAACCCACTCACCTGGTTCGTCAAGTTCTTCCAACGCATTTTCGACCCAGCACGATTCCGTTGTTTTTAGGAAGTGCAACGGATTCATCGCATACGTTGCATCGATCGATGTCCGCGCAATCTGTCTTTGTTCGTCAACGGACTTCAGGGGCAGGATATTCACGATCCAGGCGTGATGCGGTCGAACTACGACTTCCACGTCTTCAACATTCGACCAGTTCTTGAGGCGACCGGTGGGGAAGCGAAGCTCATTGCGGCTGCCGCCTTCCAATGGAATAAAGCCTTGCGATCGGGCTCGCGGCAAGAGACCTTCTGCGTCGAAGAGAACACGAAACTGACTTGAAACATCCGCGACCAGTACCTTGCCTACCGCTTCTTTCGGTAACCCTGGCAGTTCAGACTTTACCGGCTTCAAGCCGTTGATGTTCTGTCCGGAGCTGAAGACCGGGGTTTCACCAGGGTAGGCGGCATAGGTAATTGTTGAGTCACCTTGTCCCGAATCCAATCGTCCAAACACGACGGTCTTCTCAAGACGATAGGTTCCGCCTCGAATAAGGACAACGACATTACCAGATGGATTCTTCCCCAATTGCCGTACTGCATCACGTGCACGTGTGAGCGTCGCAAAAGGCCCGTCTGATTGCTGCTCATTCGGGGCCGCCAAAGTCCCCGACCAGGCATCGGAACCTTTTGGCGATACATAAAAGTCTGCTGTTGGTTCTGCGGAAGCGTTTGTCGACAGTGTCGCTATCAATAGGAGTGAGGGAAAGAATTTCACAGTACGCTCACCTTGAATAAACTTTCTGACGAAAGCAGGCTAAAACGAAGCGGCGTCTGCAGGCGGGGCGATAAGCTCGTGAAAGTCAGAGCCGAATCGTCCACTTCTGTCGACAGGAATGGTGACTGCGATCCAGTTTAGCATTACAGCAGTCAAAGATGAATCCCCGCGGTTTCACCGCAACAAGTCAAAGTCGTTGAGAACTCGGCGATGCAACGTCTATTGCTACAAGAAACGCAACAGCTAACGTCGCGCTAGTTTCGCCCGCGTCGTAACCTTGCCAGAATCTATTAGGGCAAGACTTGATCGAAGAAGTCGTGAAGGATTGATGCCGATTGGTTTTAGACCAGCACTATGTACTGCATACCAATCGCCACCAAACCGGCGCAAAAACGCCTCCGCCATTTGACGATGAGCCGAGTTTCCCGGGCGTAACAACAGAGCAACCGGTTTTGATGAGAAACAATTCCAAGACCATGGATTCGAAGGGTCAGCGACATTCTGCTGAGGTCGCGAGGCGAAAATGCCAACCGGCGGGTCCGGCAGCATCGGGACGACGGTGAGTCGAGCAGCCAATTCGTCACGAACTTCTCGTAGCACAAGCCATCGTCGTTTTGCCGATGCCGCCTTCGCCGGTGAAGAACAGAATGCGAGTCGGGGATTACGATAATTTATGGTGAGACCTCAACAGCAGCCGGAGTTGACGCAACAATCTCCGCCGGTTTCTGAAACCAGAGGCAGAGCCGATCCGCCCAAGGAAGTTCCGGTCCACAAGGCAAGGTTTTCCCGCGTTGGATACTCGCTGCGACTGACGATCTGACCATCGACAATCACCAGTGGTAAGCAGTCCACGCCTTCCGATTGCAGCATTTGCTGAACAGCCAGGTTCTGGGCATACTCGGCGGGTTGTTGACTGAGATTGAATCGCTCGACTTGATGGCCCTTTAACTTCAGCCATTCGAGATCACCCGCAAATCGAGGCAACACAGGATCAACTTGTGGTCCACAAACCCCTGTCGAACAGCACATTGCTTTGTCATAGATTTGAACGGTGCTCATTTCAAGTCTCCCTTCTTAGCTTCCTAAAATCGCCCATCGTCGAACAACGATAGACATGTCCAAAAAAACTTACAGATTCACAATCAGTTGCTTCAACTCATCCAGTTTCTCGCGATTGATGCAATAGCAGACCTTAGGACCGTCGATCTCACCCTGAACGAGTCCTGATTCCTTTAGGATTTTGAGGTGCTGGGAAACCGTCGACTGCGCCAGCGGCAACTCGGCCACAATTTCACCGCACAAACATGCGTTTCGATTGATCAATATTCGCACGATCCGCACGCGGGCTGGGTGTGCAATCGCCCAGGCCAAGCCAGCCAAGGCCTCAGCACTCGCGTCATCCGGCAACTTGGCCGGCGGCAAATCACATTCTTGCTGACGTGTTTTAGCCTTGGCCATTGGACAACCTATTTATCGTTGATCGACGATATATTGTAAACACGAGTAACCGGCGAGTCAATACGGGGCCATATTTCTGCGTTTTCCAAGCTGCTTTTGATGGTCGCATTGATTTTTGTACTCGCCGCTATTCATCTATTGACTCATTTCCCGTTGCAGCCAAGCACGGGCGTAGGTCCAGTTGCGTTTGGTTGTTCGTGGCGAGACGCCGAGGACTTCCGCTGTCTCTTCGATTGTCAAGCCGGTGAAGTATCGCAGTTCGACAAGTTTGGCCAATTGAGAATCTTCTGCGGAGAGTTTGACGAGCGCGTCGTCGAGGGCGAGCAGGTTCTCGTCATTCTCGGAACTGGAGGCGGCAATATTGTCATCCAAATCATGACGGTGTAGTTCGCCGCCTCGCTTAATCCGTCCCTTGCGGCGTGCATTTTCAATGAGAATTCGACGCATGGATTCCGCAGCGGCGGCAAAGAAATGACCACGCCCATCCCACTGGATCGAGCTATCGCCCACGAGTCGGAGAAAGGCTTCGTGAACCAAAGCGGTCGCTTGGAGTGTTTGCCCTGGTTGCTCCTGTCTCATGCGATGGGCCGCCAATCGACGCAGTTCATTGTACACGAGCGGAAGCAGTTCCTCTGCCGCGGACTGATCTCCCTGCTCGATGGCCGAGAGGATGCGTGTAACATCGCGGTTCATTCTCACACCTCAGTTAAGGGTCAGTCTCAGCGTATAAATCTTGGAAGGAAAGTCCCAACAAAAAATCCAAAAAAGTGTGGCCCACTTCGAATCGAGAAGACGCATTACTTTTCGAGGGGCAAGCGTTTTGCCTCGGCACAATATACAAAGTTCGTGGAGTCGCAAAATGTTCCGTCGCGGTATTCAATTCGCCATCTTGTCTGGTGTCATCGCTGGCCCCGGTCTCCTGTTCGCTCAACCCCCCGGTCGTGGTGGCCCTCCTGGTGGTCCTGCCGGAGGTCCTCCTCGAGAAATGATTCTGGAGTTGTTCAAGCAAGCAGACACGAACAAAGATGGCAGCGTCACCAAGGAAGAATTGACCGCGGCGATGCAAAAGCATGCTCGTGGAGGACGTCCGGAGCATGGCGATCGGCTTCGGCGTGGCAATCAACAGGGCGAACGACCTAGACTCGATGGACCACCGCCACGTGAAGGTGGAGCAGGGGAGTTGCCTCATGGCCATCATGGAGCACCCCCAAAACCGGGAGAAGTGCTGCCCCAACCGATTGTGGAATCACTCCACTTGAACGATAAACAAGCACGTCAACTCGCCGAGTTGCAGAAAGAGGTCGACAGGCGTCTCGCCTTAATTTTGACGGACGAGCAGCAAAAACAACTGAAAGATGCCCACCCGCCACATGGACGCGGCCACGAAGAACGCAGAGCGGGAGAGCGTCCTGAAGGACGCCCCCAACGCCCACAGCGTCCGGAATGATGCCACAATGGTCATTCTTGACGGATGATCTAGGGAAAAGCAGGGGGAAGAAGCAGAGGTGACGGAACTTGCGTGACCTCTGCTTCCTCATATTCCATTCGCGCATTGAGAGTTGAAAGCCCGGTCCGGTCGTGGACGGCCAACGAAGTCCACGAATGGCGTTGTAAAACTGGTCGAAGTGAATCGGCATGAATAGAATCTGGTTATGCCCAATCCCACTGAACGAGCCATATTTCTGCAAGCCGTAGAGGAAGAAAATCTCAGCGATCGCCTGACCTATCTTGACGCTGCCTGTGGTGACGACGCGGATCTGCGTGCCTCGGTCGATGCGTTGCTCGCCGCTCATGACGCGCCCGCTAAATTGCTGGATCACCCTATCGGAACCGACCGGAGTCGTCTTCCCTCACTTCCGCTACTCAGTGATGCAGGCGAACTTCTGGGTACGCAAGTCGGTCCCTACACCTTGAAGGAGCAGATCGGTCAGGGAGGATTCGGACTTGTATTTGTTGCCGAACAGGAAGAACCAGTCCAACGAAAAGTCGCGCTAAAAATCGTGAAGCCAGGCCTGGGTTCCAGAGAAGTCATCGCTCGTTTTGAAGCGGAACGCCAAGCCGTGGCGTTAATGAACCACCCGAACATCGCCCAGATCTTCGACGCAGGGGTCGCTACGAATGGCCGCCCCTACTTTGCGATGGAATTGGTTCGAGGATTGCCCGTTGTCGACTTTTGTAATCAACTCCGGTTGAGCATTCCACAGCGGCTGGAACTAATGATCGATGTTTGCTCTGCAGTCCATCACGCTCATCAGAAAGGGATCATTCATCGTGATCTAAAACCCTCCAACGTGATGGTCACACTTCACGATGGCAAACCGGTTGCGAAGGTGATTGATTTCGGGGTCGCGAAAGCACTCAGCGGAAAACTGACGGACAAAACCGTCTACACTAGCTTCTTGGCGATGATTGGGACGCCATTATATATGAGTCCTGAACAGGCCGAGATGAGTGGCCTGGACATCGACACACGCAGCGACGTTTTCTCACTTGGAGTGATACTCTACGAATTGTTGGCCGGTCGAACGCCTTTCGATCGGGAGCGTCTTGACTCTGCTGGATTGGATGAACTGCGGCGGATTATTCGAGAAGAGGAGCCCCCTCGTCCCAGCGTACGGCTTTCCACCTGCGGTAAAATCCTGACGACGATCGCAGATCAACGACGTGTTGATCCGCGTGGACTTGCCACCGTTATGCAGGGAGACCTCGACTGGATTGTGATGAAGTCGCTCGATAAGGATCGCTCTCGTCGTTACGACTCAGCGGCTGCCCTGGCTGTGGAGATCCGGCGGTACCTTGACGGTAAACCAATCCAGGCCCGCCCGCCGAGCACGTTGTACCGAATTCAGAAGTATGCCCGGCGGCATCGTGTCGCTTTCCTCACGACCATGCTTGTGGGAATCACCATGGTTGTAGGAACTGCTGCGAGCTTGTGGCAGATGTCGAGAGCGATTGATGAACGCAATGCCAAAGACGCTGCACTACGGCAAGCCACTCGTGCACAATCCGAAGCAATTGCAGCCAAACAAAAAGTGGAACAGTTTGCCGAGGATCTCGTCCGAGCCAACGAACTGGTGGTCAGCGGTCAGGCACACGCTGATGCCGGACGCTGGACGAACGCTTTACAGGATTTTGAAGCCGCTGTTTCGATGCAACCGGCTTACTACCTCCCACGAGTTCAACGGGCTCAACTATATACTCGAATAGGCCTCTGGCCGGAGGCGGGCAGTGACTACGCCATTGCAATGAACAAAGGGGTTTCGACTGCGGAACCGCAGTGGTGGGGAGTTCCCGCTTTGTTCTTATACACAGCAGACAAAGCCGCATTCCGAGATATCTCTGAGCAACGTCGTGCGGCCGTGTTCCAGGATGCGGATCACCCGCAATGGATGCTCGTGCGTGATTTGACGGTAAGCGGTGAGTTGGCCCCTGCGGTTGATTACGGCCAGTTGGCGCTTATGACGGAGCGATGGTTACAGACGCCGGAACTCGAAGGCCGACCAAAGCCGCCCGAATTCGATGCGCGACCCAATAGACCGCCGCCGAATCCTGGCCCACGCCAACCTGGAATGCATTCACCGGCAAATCGGTTTCCGGGACAACCTCCCCATGGTCCCCGCCGGGATCGATTCGGACAAGCAGCGCCCGCTGATATTGGCCCGTTGTGCCTACGCCAGTACATCGCCGGACTGGCCCTACTGCGTGCCTCCGATTTCGATGCCGCGATCCACATGCTAAAAAACGCGGAGAAAGATCCTCATTGGCCAGCGAAGTATCTCGTTCATGCACCGCTCGCGCTAGCCCATTATCGCCAAGGTAATATTCAGCTTGCCAGCCAGGCGCTTGAGCGTTCTGATGCAGGAATCAAGGAATGGCTTTCGGCCTCGCAGGATCGTCCACAGCTGAGCATGCAGGCTCCCTGGTTTGATCTGCTGGAGGGATTGCTGATCAACCGGGAAGCTTGGCAAGCAATTCGCGGTACGTCTTCGCCATTGGCCTCCCAACTCGATCAACTGCGTGCCGCTTCCAAGAACCTCATCAATGGAAGTCAACCATAGTATTCGTGCCGCTTCACAAGAGAATCCGCAGCGATTGTTCGTTGTCATGGGGGCTGAGTACAAGTCCAGCTTTGATTGCAAATTGCAAACATAGAGGACGCGGAGGAAACAGTAAGAAGCAAGATGCAACTGTGGTTCAATGCAGTACGTTCTCAAATGGAGGATTTAGCATGAGCGGAGTCTTGTTGTACTGACTCATATCTCTAGCGTCCTAGCAGAGATTTGTTCCGATTTCAAAATCCTTGACACCTCTGCTGCCAAAGCGGCGCATTGAACAATAACTGCGAACATTGTCTACTTCTCCTCCGACTAGAAATTCCAACCCATGCTACGCTGTTCAATAGCCGTACTTTGCCTGCTCTTTTTTGAATCTCAGATTTCCGCTGCCGACTGGCCTGAGTTCTTGGGGCCGGGCGGGAGTGCAAAATCGACCGACGTTGTCCCACTGACTTGGGGCGAAACCGAAAACATCACCTGGAAAGTCGACTTGCCAGGGACTGGTTCCTCAAGCCCAATTGTTGTCGGCGACAAAGTGGTAGTGACCTGCTACCTCACCGGTGAAAACAACTCGAAGCGTGTCGTGCTCTGCTTCGATAAGAACTCAGGAGAGCAACTTTGGTCGGTCGACTTCCCCATCGATTACAAGGAGGATCGCTATCAGGGCTACATTACCGAACACGGCTACGCCAGCAATACGCCTGTCAGTGATGGGGAAAACGTCTATGTCTTTTTAGGAAAAGCGGGGGTTCATTCAATCACTTTGGACGGTACGAAGAACTGGAGCGTCGATGTCGGCAAGGAATCAAGCAATCGGCAGTGGGGTTCGGCAGCGAGCTTGATTCTCTTCCAGCAAAGTGTGATTGTGAATGCTTCGGAAGAATCGCAGTCAATTATTGCCCTGGATAAGATAACTGGCGAAAAAATCTGGACGCAGCAAGCCAGTATGCTGGAGTTGACTTACGGCACGCCTCGCATCGTCACACTCGATGATGGAGAACAAGAGGTCGTGATCAGCGTACCGAGTGAACTCTGGTCGTTGAATCCTATGACGGGAAAACTTAACTGGTATTGTCAGACTCCGATGACCGGAAATGTTTGCCCGTCTGTTATCATTGACGGTCAGACCGTTTACAGTTTTGGAGGCTATCAAGGTTCGGGCAGCATCGCTGTTCAAGCGGGGGGCAAGGATGATGTAACGAACTCGCATACCGTGTGGACAAGTCGCACTAGTTCCTATATTGCCACGCCGCTCTTGCACGATGATCGGTTCTACTGGATTGACGACAAAGGAATTGCCTACTGCACGTCCGCCAACGATGGCGAAATTATTTACCGAAAACGCGTGGCCGGTTTGGGAGGCGGACGTCCGGTTTATGCCTCGCCGATTCTAATTGGCGATCACATCTATATTGTAACTCGACGTGACGGCACGATTGTTTATCCGCCTGGCGATGAATTTCAGCCAACCCAACGAAATGTTATCGCTAGCGACGAAACCGATTTCAATGCCTCGCCCGCAGTGTCGGACAATAGGCTCTACCTGCGTAGTAACAAATCGCTGTACTGCATTTCTGCTACGAAGTAAGAACTAGTGGGAATTATCCCGCGGTGATAACTCTCAATGCGACTAGTAACGCTGAATCGATTTCTAACTTAGCCTTTCAATCGAAATCAATTTACAAAACGAAACCAACTACTCGCATTCATCGCCACCGCTGATTTTGGAGGCGAGAAGCTCTGGCAATTCTAACGGTGTTACGGTCTTCTATGTTGTGAAGAACAAGGATAGCCCTTGTATTCCGGCCTTCACAAGACAGAAACCGCTACGATTCCAATTCAACAGCTCTCTTCTGCGTTCCTTACTAAGATCCTCAAACGTCTACTTGGCGACTTCGAGTCACCAAAGTGGTCAACGGAATCGCATCGCAGCCATCCATTTCTTGGCGAACAGTTTTGTTGTCCTCTTCATTCCTGTCTATCGAATCTTTGACTTTGAAAACTGACGCCCGTTGGTTCCCATCATGACTTTCCAGCCTTGCAACGACCACAAAGCGTATCCCGATATTCTCGCTCCCACTCTGTCGATATCGATGGTGATGATTGCATCTCAGCAGCCATCAAGTTGATCCATGGGGAGATTTTCGACACTGGAACAATGGTCAGCACGGGTAAAACACTTTCTGCAAGTCGGATATTTGAAATGACCGATTTCAGATTTAATTCTGACTCAGGGTGTTTTGGCAGTCGATTGATCTATAATGATTTGGAACCGTACTTGGGAACAAAATCACGCGAGGATGAGTCACCATGCTGACAAGAAACCCATGAGGGTTTGCCTCCTTGCAACAAGATCGACGGCGTAAACACCATGAGTATCGATTCGACGTCCGCGATTGCCGAGATGGACCCCGAACAGTTACCCGTTCCGGACCATAAGCTACACGGATGGACGCATTTTGCGGGGCTGTATGCGGGCGAGCATGTTGCAGCGACCGAGTTTGTCATCGGTGCCACTTTCGTCGCGATGGGGGCATCAACCCAAGACATTCTGACCGGATTGCTGATTGGCAATGTTCTTGCAATTCTCAGTTGGACGTTAATCACCGCTCCCATCGCCGTTCAGACCCGACTGAGTCTATACACCTATCTAGACAAGATCGCTGGCGACTCGATGACGAGTCTTTATAACTGGGCTAACGTTTTGATCTTTACGGTCATTTCAGCAGCGATGATTACGGTCTCCTGCACTGCAGTCCGTTTGCTCTTCGGCATCCCTGCCCAGTTGATGTGGTATCCTACCAGTGGGCTGTTCGTCCTTGTGGTACTTAGCGTGGGTCTGATTGTGGTGCTGGTGGCAATGTATGGATTCAATGCCGTGGCCGAATTTTCCGGACTCTGCGGACCGTGGCTGGTTGTTATGTTCGTTTGTGGTGCACTGGTGTTGTTACCAGCACTAGCCGACGCGGTGATTGGCCGGACTCAGCTCACAGGATTTGCCGACTTTATGGCTATCGGGAATCGATCCATCTGGACCGGGGTCAACAGCACAGGGCAACCGGGGATCGGTCTGCTGGAAGTGACCGGTTTCGCATGGGCAGCGAATACCATTACCCACTTCGGTCTGATCGACATGGCGTTGTTGAGATATGCGAAGCGGTCGGTTTATGGTTTATGTACTAGTGCAGGCATGTTGTTCGGGCATTACATCGCCTGGATTGCATCGGGCATTATGGGAGCCGGGACTGCAGTCCTGATGAAATCGACGATCGTCGAACTCGATCCGGGAGACGTCGCCTATCGAGCACTTGGTCTGTCCGGTTACGTGATTGTGATCGTTGCCGGTTGGACGACCGCCAACGCGAATCTGTACCGAGCGGGGTTAGCTGCACAGGCGATCTTTCATCAATACTCGCGTAAGAAAGTCACGTTCACGGTTGGTATCGTGACGGTAATGATTGCCTGCTTCCCGTTTGTGTTCCGCCAGATCTTGCCGTTATTAACTTATGCTGGTTTATTGGTGGTTCCTGTCGGTGGAATTGTTTTTGCCGAACATGTGATCTTCCCTCGCATCGGGTTCACTCGCTATTGGGTGACTTACCGAAAACTGAAACACAGCACTCCGGCAGTCGCAGCGTGGGCGGCGGGACTGGTGTTCGGGTTCGGTTTAAATGCATTGCAGGTCATGTCATTCTTCTATTTATTCCTGCCAACCTGGGTCTTCACAATCGCACTGTACACGCTACTGGCAAGCCGCTACGGAGCCAGACAGACTTACCCCGTCGAGCAGGCTGCCGAAGAAAAACTGAATCAGGCCATCAAAGCGTTTCAAATGCAGCAGGCCGTCACGGAGATCGACGCGGGGCATGTTCAATCGAAACTTTCCAAAGCTCTCGAAACCATCGCTTGGTCAATGCTAGCACTAACGCTGGTCCTGGCACTTCGCGTCATGTTTGATAGTCCCGATATGGAAGCTTATCAAAACAACGTTGCGATATTTTATCCTTGGAGTTTCGCTTTTACGATTGTCTATTTCGCCGCGTCATATTGGGCATTGCGACGCAGTATAAGCCAGCCTTCCTCGGAGTGAGCAAGGCGATGAACGAACGAGAATCCATACCATGCAGCACCCCCTTCCCCTCAACCAAGAAAACCTTTCCCAGATTTCAAGTAAGGTCGGCTGTCCGACATATGATCGAAGTCGATTGGCGACTGGGATTGTCCATGTCGGCGTGGGCGGCTTTCATCGTTCCCATGAGGCGGTTTACACCGATCAATTGTTGCAGTCAGGAGACGATTTGCGTTGGGGAATCTGCGGGGTCGGCCTGCGTGAATCAGATCGAAAAATGCAAGCCATCCTGCAGGAGCAGGATTACCTATATACACTGATCGTCAAACATCCCGACGGGACAATTGAAGCCAAAGTGATTGGGTCACTGGTCGATTTTCTGATCGGTCCGGATAACCCGAAAGCAGTCATCGAGCGAATGGCGGCCCCCGAGACTCACATCGTTTCACTCACAATCACCGAAGGCGGGTACAACGTCGATCCGGCAACAGGCGACTTTGATACATCTAATCCCGATGCTCAATACGATATCCAAAACCCAATGCAACCCCGATTGGTTTTTGGATACCTGGTGGCTGCTTTGAAAATGCGTCGCGAACGCGGTCTGCCGGCATTGACCATCCAGTCATGCGACAACATCCAGCATAACGGCGACCTGACTCGGAAAATGGTCGTCGGTTATGCCCATTTGCTGGATGCCGATTTGGCCCATTGGATTGACAAAAATACTAGCTTCCCGAATGCGATGGTCGACCGCATTACGCCCGTCACAGCGAAATCCGACATTGAATTTCTTCAAAAACAGTACGGTGTGCATGATCAATGGCCAGTCACCTGCGAACCATTCTCGCAGTGGGTGATCGAAGATCAGTTCTCGGATGATCGCCCCAACTGGCAAGACGTTGGAGCACAATTTGTCCCCGATGTCAGCCCATATGAGACCATGAAGCTCCGATTACTCAACGCCGGACATTCAGTGTTGGGAATTCCCGGAGCAATCTATGGCCTGGACACAATTGACGCCTGCATGAGTGACGAGCGATTCGCGAGTTTCCTACGCGGCTTCTTTGATATTGAGGCTGTGCCGGTGCTAGGAGACGTCGAAGGGATCGATCTCGATCAATACAAGAACACGCTCATGGAACGCTTTGGCAATCCCAACATCAGCGACCAATTGTCACGGATATGTTCGCAAAGCTCCAGCAAGCTACCGGTCTTTCTAATTCCCACAATTCGGGAAAACCTGAGCCGAGACGGAAGTATTCGTTATGGGACATTGGTCATTGCAGCCTGGTGCTACTACTGCGAGATGCATGCGGACCAACAGGGACAACCGCTTGAGGTGATCGATGAGATGAAAGCAGCCTTGCATCAAGCAGCCAAGGGAACTTCCGATGATCCACTGGCCTTCATCAAGTTCAAACCGGTCTTCGGTGACTTGGCTGATAACGATCGGTTCGCCACAACGTTTACGGAACTCGTCAAGAAAGTCTACGAATCGCCGGACATCACTCAGCTGATGCAAGAAATGAATTCGTAGTCTTGGCAGACCAGGACAACGAAACTGTCGGAACAGTTCGCGGAATTGCCGGGGCATCCGGTATCAACTAATTTGAGAAAACCGCTGTCGCGGTTCACCCACAACAGCGTCCACACAGAAGCAACACCTGCCGAGACCCAACGATGAGTCAGCCATTGAAAACAGCGATCGTGACGGGCGGATCCGGAGGGATCGGCGGGGAGATTTGTCGTCGTCTGGCACGTGATGGTTTCAACGTGGTCGTTCATTATGGTTCTGACGAAGAAGCTGCCAACGCTGTTGTGAAGGAGATTGAATCAGAAAATGGAAACGCCATCGCGTTTGGAGCCAATATCGCATCGGAACACGAAGTACAGCAATTGTTCGCACAAGCTCATAAACAGTTCGGGGATGTCGATGTCGTGATTGCTAACGCCGGCACAATGATCAGTGGGCCAGTGGCAAACTTTTCGGCGGATGATTTTGACAAACTATTCGCGGTCAACACTCGTGGCGCCTTTCTCACGATTCGCGAAGCGGCTAAACAGGTTCGCGAGAACGGAAGAATCATCTTTGTCTCTTCGCAGTTGGCTGAACGACCGCGGGCGGGAACCGGAATATACTCCGCGACCAAAGCTGCGATTGACGCGATGTTAGTTTCCTTGTCAAAAGAAGTGGGTGAGCGAAACATCACGGTCAACAGTGTCCGTCCAGGCGCGACCAGTCCCGGTATGTTCAACGACAACGACGAAGAGAGAAAGCAAAAGTTCATCGACTTGTCCGCTTTCGGTCGCTTAGGCACCCCGGAAGACATTGCTGCTGTCGTCTCTTTTCTGGCGAGCGACGATGGCAAATGGCTCACTGGCCAACACATCCGCGCCGACGGAGGGATGTCCAACTGAGAGGCTTTGTCGACGTGGAAACGAAATTCAACTCGCCAAGAAACGAGCATCTACATTTCTAAGCAAACACCAGCGCTAAGCGATCCATAAGAATGAAGAATCACCGCCGACTCCGACAGACCTTGTTAGTGACAGGTCTGTTTGTTTTCTGTTGCACTCCGGGCGTGTCATGGGCAGCGGACCCCAACATCATCTTACTGATGAGCGATGATCAAGGGTGGGGAGATGTGGGCTTCAATGGCAACGATCGCATCAAGACGCCAAACCTAGATGCGATGGCAGCCAGCGGAATTCGATTCAATCGATTCTACGCCGCCGCCCCATTGTGCTCGCCAACGCGTGGCAGCTGCCTGACAGGGCGGTATCCGTTCCGGTTTGGAATCCTCGCAGCGCACACCGGTGGCATGCGTGTGGGCGAAATCACAATCGCCGAGCTTATGAAAAAGCATGGCTATGCAACGGGTCTATTTGGTAAGTGGCATATCGGATGGGTTAAGCCCGAAGAAGTCGGTACACGTGGCTTTTATTCACCGCCTTCTCATCATGGTTTCGATGAATACTTCGCAACCACCAGTGCAGTGCCGACATGGAATCCAACGATCACTCCGGACGATTGGGATAGCTGGGGCGGTGAACCTGGTGGGCCGTGGAAAGGCGGTTTTCCTTATGTGCACAATGGAGTCGAAGCCAAGGAGAATCTTAGCGGCGATGACAGCCGAGTAATTATGGATCGTGTGATTCCATTTATCGAGGCCAACCAGTCGAAACCGTTTTTCGCAGCCGTGTGGTTTCATGCTCCTCACGAACCCGTCGTTGCCGGCGAAGAATTCAAGAAGCTCTACCCCAAAGCGGGAACTGCTCGAAAGAACTATTACGGTTGCATCACGGCCATGGACCAACAGATCGGCCGCCTGCGAACACGGCTGCGTGAACTGCGAATCGAGAGGAACACGGTCGTCTTCTTTTGTAGTGACAATGGCCCATCTGATGGACTTGCGAAGAAGGGCGTCGCTTCCGCAGGACCGTTCAAAGGTCACAAACACACGATGTACGAAGGCGGTTTGCTGGTTCCGGCGTGTGCGGAGTGGCCCGGCGTTATTTCGTCAGGAACTGAGACCGATGTTCGTTGCAGCACGGTTGACTATCTTCCGACGATTGCTGCCATCATTGGCGATCCGTTCGTTGAGAAAACTTCGCGTCCGATTGATGGAATCGATCTGATGCCGATCATTCGTGGAGAGGTGCAAACGCCTAACCAAGATCTCTTTTTCGGTTACCGACGACTACACCGAGGAATCGACGGCAAGGCAATCTTGTCGGGCGACTGGAAACTCTTGAAAGAAGCGAAAAAGGATGGCAGCGTTCGCTTGTATAATATCGTCCAAGATCCCTTCGAGAAGAATGACCTATCCGCCGAACGGCCTGAGCAAACCAAGAAGTTGCTCCAGCGTCTGCAGGAGATCGAAGCAAGCTGCCAACGCAGCCGCGACGGAGCCGACTACCAGTACTAACAGTTTGTCAGCCTAATTCCTCCAACCAACACATCGAAAACCCCTTAAAAAGTCAGTGCAACAACTCAACCGGATCGTGAACACGAACCCAAAGCCAGATCGAAGCCATCAGATGAGTACCAGACGAACGCATCTAATTCCACCAGCTCGAACGATTCGCAACTGCAGGATTTCGTTCTCAAGCTAGTCGATCGGATGGCTCTCATGCAGGAGAATATGTTTGCCGAAAACCAACAACTGCAAACGCAATTGATAAACGAATCCCCCAGTTCGAACTCCGCGGCTGTACCCGACTCGTCAGAAACACAACTGCAGCCCAGAGCGATCGTGTCGGAAGAATTGCAGTCCTCGAAAACGACCTACAACGAGACAGCGACGCCGTCAAACCAAGTACCAACCGACGAAGAGACAACCGATCCTGAGTTGGCAGCAATTGGGCCGCAAGCGAATTTCGAATCAGTCGACGAACAGGACAGAAACGTCGATTTGAACAACAAACTGCCGCCCGAAGTGCCAAGCGAAACCTCAACGCCGGAAACTTCAACGCCGATCAGACCAGCAAGAAATCAGCGTCACCAGCGTCGTCGGGGCAACGCGCGCCGGACCAACATATGTGGTTGACCGAACGGTTCCACAAACTTGAGAAAGAACGAAATAGCCGCTGGCGCCGCATTTTGCGAGCTCTCAAAGGTGGGTATGGCGGGCAACGACTTTATGGTCGGAGATTCAGGTTGGCAAACTTTGGTAGTCCCGATTTTCGGACTCGGCAACGGCTGAAGAATCGATTCCGTCTAGCGTTCAAGCTTTAGTGCGGTTCTCTGGCTTATCCCGCAAACGTTAATCGCATTGCTGATTCTGGCTGCGGGAGTCAACTATGCCTTCACTGATTTGGCACCGGCCACTATCCTGCCAGAAACGCTGTCAGAGCGGGAAATGCACGCGCGGTTGGAACGACTGAACAAGACTGCGTCTTAATCGCAGCAGCCAATTCCGTTGAGTGAGCGTGAACTCAATGACTTACTTGCCGAACATGATTCCTTGAGCAAGGCGCTCACGTCCTGCATTCAGAACGCCTACTTGTCTAGTGGAGTCACTGAGATGGATGAAATTTTCCTGGAGTTTCTACCGAACCCTTGCGGGATGCAACATGGTTGCCAGACCTGAAGCTACTTAGCCGATTCGGTCGCAAATGTCGCTGTAGGCATCCAGATACCCGAGCCTTCAGAAATCTTGACAAGGCAGCTCACCGATCGGTTTGGGAGTCATTAGCCTACGAATCTATCCGTTCAATGCCCGATTGACGCTTGGCCTGAAAGACATAACCGGCCCAAGAGCAAGACACGCACTCACATGCAGACTCGTTTGTCCACCTTGAGTCTACCGCAACTGATTCGACAAGTTGGAAGTTCTCGTCGCCTTCAAAGGCACAAGTAACGTGTGCCTCAAAGCGTACTGAAACTTTGAGTACCTTGAACGAACAGACAGGACACTGCATCAACTGGTCCTCCAAAAGCGGCGCGGAATTGGCACTCGAATCCTTCGATCACTTGATCGCAGTGAATCGAGTTGGACATGTTAATCTAGACCAGTGTCTCCCCTAGGTCAACTAGGTAAAACCGTTTACACCACAGCCGCGTGTGTCCTGTGAAAGTTGGTAGGAAATCTGGAATGATCGTTATTGGTTCATTTATTCAGTTGCATCGGATGCATTCTTTACGGAGATGGAGCGATGGCAGGGAGCAAATTGAAGGATCTCTGTAGTGTACCAAGGGGGCCTTCGAGTCCGCTGCTCACAGCTTGCTCGCGAAGCTGACGGAGTTCCGGGTGTCTAAGTCACAAGTCAACGGTGTGGCGGACGGCCGAAATAGTCGGCGAGCAGTTGACGAAGCACTTTACTGGCCTTCTTCGCCGCGGTCACCTAGTAATTGGTCTAGACGCCTTGTTCAGGATCCGATACAGATCCCCAAGCATTTCTAATCTAATGACTAGCACCCTCCATTCGCGTGGTCCTCAACTCCGGCGATACAATCCCTTTCGCCTGAACAGAACGACTCTTTTTCTCGTTACATCCCCCTAGAAAACCTTTCGACTGATTTTTTTCGGGCCATTATCCGAAATTGGACTCAAGATTCTGGAAAGCGTGCTGCAAAGCGTTCAGTGGGCCAGCGTTTTCAGCAAACGATACGCGATTCAAGAATTTGCTTACCAAGGTTCTATTATGGTTATTTGCGTCCCGCTGCCAACGGAACGTCCAGCTTCGCCCCGTCACCGGGATAGCTCGGCCCTTCCCTTGCACGAAGTGCAGTATCGAGTCGTCGGAAGTTTCGAAAGTCGTTTCAAAGCCTTCCGGCTGGTATATGACACCTACATCCAACGCGGATTGATTCGAGAGAATCATTTTAGACTGCGGGTCACGCCATTCCATCTGATCCCCACCACGGAAATGTTTGCGGCGGAGTACGATGGCGAAATCATTTGCACACTTACGTTGATTGGCGATGGCAGCGCGGGGCTGCCCTTGGAGATCATCTATGGGGATGAGGTGAAGGAACTCCGCCTGCAAGAAATCCCGATCGGCGAAGTGTCGTGTTTGGCGGCAAAAAACTTGGAGCCCTCGCAGTTCTTTACGATCTTCTCGGAGCTCACGCGGTTGATGGCTCAGTATGCCCGCGCGAGAGGATTGCACCAATTGCTGGCCGCTGTCCACCCCAAACACGCAAAATTCTATCAGAAATTTCTCGGCTTTCAGCAAATCGGTCCAGAGAAATGCTACCCTTGTGTCGAACACGCACCGGCGGTGGCTTGCTGCCTTGATTTTGAGCGTATCGACCGCGATCGCCCCAAGTGTTACGACAATTATTTTGGCACGGCCATCCCCCAATTACAGTTGCAACCGTGCCCCATGCCACCCTTCGAAGCCGACTTCTTTACCGCTGCCGCCGACCTCGCCAACACCTGCCTACCCCTTGGCTAGGCGAGTCAATTTCTCAGGCCGAGAAATTTGCGTCGCGAGGGTAGTGTGTTGCGATGAGGGCTAAACGGCGTGTTTCCCTTCAGGCTCAAGCTCTCTTCCCCTTCAAGTCAAATCTGGGTTCTGTCCGACATGATTAGTACTCTAGAACAAACCACTACTCCTCTTCGAGCAGTTTTAGAAGAATGGACGCGCGTGGTTGGTGCCGATGCCATCCTCGATGCGCAACAGGCCACAGAAAAGTTCAGCCCGTCAACCACGGGCGTGAAGCGGCGAATCGCGGGAGCCGTCGCGCCGCGCAGCCAGGAACAAGTCGCTGAAATTGCGAGGATTGCCGCACAGCGTGGCGTGAAGCTGCACCCGATCAGCACGGGTCGCAATTGGGGTTACGGGGCGGCGAACCCCGTCCATGACAACAACTTCGTTCTCGATCTCTCCGGCATGAACCGTATCCTTGAGTTTGATGAAGAACTCGGCCTAGTCACGGTAGAACCGGGAGTCACGCAGAGGCAGTTGTCGGACTACTTGATCGAGCGCGATCTACCGTTCATGGTGCCGGTGCACGGCGGCGGACCGGACTGCAGCTTGCTGGGGAACGCGATGCAGCGCGGCTACGGGATCACACCTTACGCGGACCACTTCGGAGCGCTGACGACGCTACAGGCGGTGCTAACCGACGGCTCCATCTACAAACCCACGCTCACCGCCATGGGCTGTCCGCGGATCGACAAGGCTTTCAAGTGGGGCCTTGGTCCGTACATGGACGGCATGTTTACGCAGGGCAACCTGGGGATTGTGACCCAAGCCACCTTTGCGCTGGCGATGCGGCCAGCTTGCGTGCGGGCATTCGTATTTCAGATAAAACGCGAGGAAGACTTGGAGCCGGCCGTGGCGGCGGTGCAGCGGATTTTGCGGTCGCTGGGCAGCGCGGTGAGTTCGATCAACTTGATGAACGATGTCCGCGTGCTCTCAATGACCACCGAATTCCCGGCCGACGTGCTCGCGAGCGGTGGGACACTAACCGAAGAGCATCTTCGCCCGTTGCGGAAGCAACACGACGTTACGCACTGGACCGGCGTGGGGGCCCTGTATGTCGATGCCCCGATGCTGAGAGGAGCGAAGCGCATTATTCGGCAGGCACTGCGGGACGTGGCTTCAGTGCATTTCATGGGCGAGCGGGAACTCCGCTGGGGGGACCGGCTGACTCGGCTGCTGCCCGCTGTGCCGGTGAAGGCCCGGTTGCGGAAACGGTTGGAGCAGATGTCGACGTTTCTGAAGATGATGAACGGCGTGCCGCAATCACTGGCGTTGCCGCTGGCGTACTGGAAGAGCGGTCAACGCCCACCCGCCGGCCAGGCCATGAATCCCGCACGGGATGGATGCGGTCTTATGTGGTATTCCCCCCTCGTGCCGATGACCCCCATCGACTGCCGCTGCTACGTTGACATGGTGCGGGAAACCTGCTTGGCACACACCATTGACCCGCTGATCACACTCACCAGCGTCTCCGACCGCTGCTTCGATAGTACGGTGCCGTTGCTGTTCGACCGGCAATCTTCTTCCAAGACTGCCCAAGCGGAAACCTGCTACAATGCCCTCTTCAGCAATGGACGGGAACTTGGTTTCCTGCCGTATCGTGTCAGTGTGAAACAGATGGACGTAGCGCTAGACGTCATGGCGAATGTTGTTCCTCTTAGATCGAAAACTCTGTATTGAAGCGGGTGATTGAAGAGCGTATTCGGTCACTGCCTATCGCGACTTGTTCCCGGATTTCGGAGTTCTTGACGAAATCAACGGCAGCGAGCAAATCTCGGCCGCGCCACTTTATAGGATGTAACCCAACCCCCCAGCGAAGGGCCTCAATTCGTTCAACGTTCGTTTCCTGGTCGTGGAAAGTGGGAATTCCGACGACTGGGACTTGCTCTTGCACTGCTTGATATGTTGTCAAACTTCCGGCATGACACACCACGGCATTGCAGTGTCTGAGTAGCAATGAGCCTGGTGCATAATCAGCGGCGAATACGCCGTCCGGCACGTTCTCAACATGTCCTCCGGTGGTTGCCAGAACTTGATGCCCCGCATCACGCAAGACCCTTAGAGCAGTCATAAATGACTTGGATTGGCCTGTACTGCCCATCGTCACGTAAACCGTGGATTTTGTTCGATCCAATTCATTGATCCATTCCGGTGGTTCAATAGTTGGTTCCCACAACAACGGACCGACATAGCAAAATGTGACAGGCAGATTCTGTGTGGGCGTGTACTCTGGCAAGTCGGCAATGTAGTTGCGGTGAGGTGAACAGATCACGTCAAAGATATCACGAATCGGAGGCATCGCGTGTTGTCGGCGATACCTTACAAATGGCTGTGCATAATACTTCAGTGTCAGCTTCTTCAGCGTCGGGAATACAGCACGGCTAATTCGACGCCCCAACAAGCGGACGACCGGAAAGGTTTCAGGCGGACTTTGTGGGGCGGAGTAGTAGCGGGTCATGTAACCGCTTACAATGTTGCGATACTCAACTCCGATTTGTTGAGCGGAAATGTTTAAGCTCAGTCGGAAATCTCCGATGACCAAATCGGGTTGAACACGGTCAATCAGCTTTCTGTCTGATTCAACATACGCCTTGAGATTGGTGGTGGTAAAAATGTGTGAACCGCGACGGATTGCAGCAATCGCTTCGGCTGGAGGAACACAAAAAACTTCCTCGGACTTGAATCCTTCTTGGTAGGCTAGTGCCTGATGGTGCGAACCTGTCGCAAACACAACATCTTCACCGGATTCTTGCAGTCGCCGGGCAAATACAATTGCTCGCGCCACGTGAGCAAGACTCATGCTATCACCAATGACAAGAACTCGTGTCATTCGTTAAATCCATTCTGGCCCAAGTTGCATCACCATCAACTCAAAAAAGAAAGAGGGAAACCTGTGTGAACAGATCTCCCTCTTCCCAGTTCGCTGACGAAGAACTAAGTAACGACTATTCCTCTTTGTTACGACGACGCATCAATTGAGCTCCACCCATCCCGACCAGAAGCAATAGGAACGACGATGGCTCAGGGTTAGGGAAAATGTACGCCGGATCCTCGCTACGCAAATTGTACAAGTCAGTACGAGCACCAGTTGGGCCGGAGTTCGCCCGATTTTCCCCACGACCAACGAGATCGAACAGTGTTGTACCAAACGGCTCGAGGTTGTCGTTGATGAGGGTTGATGGAGGAACATGTAACGCAGTAACTAGATCCGGATTCAACATTGGGCTCACCGTGAGTTCAGTAAATAAACTCGGAGTTTCTCCTGCCAGCGGATCAAGTAACTCTAAACCATAAAAAAAATCGAGCCCATTGGAGAACCAATACCCGTTTCCAGCAGCACCAATATCTCCTGGATCTGTTCCACCGGTTCCATAACCAAAGTTGCCTAACAGCCTGCCGTTAGCGATGGCTGCTTCGATATCCAATTCAGTCTTTGTATTATCGACAAATGTGGACTGAGTATCCAGAACGGTATCGCGGTAGAATGCCACCATTGTTTTCGGATCGAGCCCCAAGGAGCCCAAACTGCCTCCCGCGCCGAACTCACCACTTGGACCGAATGTAATCGTTTGGCTAGCGCCAGTGCCATCAATTCGTATCGCCTCGATGTCAAAAATGCCTCCGATTTCCACTCCAATAGAATTGGGAGACGTGCCGCTACCTCCAGGTGGAAACGCAGTAACGGTTTCTGTAAACAGGACTCCACGAAGACGGTCACCAACTGCGATCGACGCACCGATCGGCTTCTTAAGACCAGTAGTAGCATCTAAGATATTTTCGTAGTTGCGAAACTTAACGACATTGGTCGCGAGCGGCACAAAGGGTGAGATCATCCCAGCGACAGCTGAAGATGTCATGCAACAAGCAACCACAAAGATTAACCCGCGCATCAAAATGCACATATGACTTCCTCTAAAGCGTTAGAAACCAGAACAAGTGAACAAACAATTCAAAACAAACACTTGCCTAGGATCGAGGAGGTCGAAACAATCGCGTTTTGAGGAACTTGGGGTGATAGGACTCGTGCTGTCTGGTGAGCCAGACTTCGAGTTGCTGGGTCGGGGAGAGGTTACTTGTATCAACGGCGGCGAGAAACGTGGTGGCGGAACCGCCGGTGATGCTGCTGGGGGCGCCCCCCATGCCGGACGGGGTACCCGCCCAGTGTTGGGCATCGCGGAGCAGCACGTAGCTTGGCTGCGATTTCGGAGCGGAACTTGAAGTTTCACCCAGAGAGAAAGCGGAGTTCTCACTGGTGGCGATGCGAGCGGTGATCATCCCAGCCTGCGCAGACTGTTGGCCGCTTGGTAACCAAACCAAGCCCAACGCTACGAAGAGGATGACTCGAAACAGACCGCTCACAACAATCTCCAAAAACTAGTACACTAGACAGACTACCACTCGGTCCCATTAGCCGTCAACGAAAACAAGCCCAATTGTAACAATTTTCCTGAATTGTCGGCTCGATGCCTCGTTTGATGGGGAGCCCATTAGCGTTTTGTCAAAGTGTTCAGTTCGCTGGCGAAGAGTCGTTTCTCAAGGGGATGCAAATTGTTAGACTCAAAATCTGCGGCGAGAGCCCGGTCATAGGTCTGCCGAGCCCCGTTGACATTGCCAGATCGTAACTGGGCGACGGCCAAGTGGAAGAGCTTGGCGGGGTCCGGGGCGCTGGAGCTGTCCACGGCAGACTTCAGGTCGGCGAGGGCGAGTTGGACATCGCCGGCGGCCAAATGCACCACCGCACGCGTATCGAGCAACTCCGGAACGGGACCTGTCTGGGAGAGGGCCTGATCGATCAACATGCGGGCCATCGGCAATTCCCTCTGCCGGACGGCGAGCAAGTACGCCAGGTTGTTCATCGCCACGAGATGCCCGGACTTCTGCTGCGAGAGATCGCGGTAGATTTGCTCGGCTTCATCGTAGCGGCCCTGGAAGTCGCGAAGATCGGCTAGAAAGATGACCAGTTCCGGGCTATCTGTATGGGCTTCGACCAGGTCCTGAATCCGAGTTTCGACGCGGCGGATCTGAGCGGACGTAGGGGAACCTTCCCGCAGCAATGCAACCGACGTGCTAACGACCGTGGCGGGCGGGCAATCGTCCCAGGCTTCTGCGAGGATTGTGAATGCCTCTTCGAGACGCCCTTGCCGGGCCACATTGGAGACCAACATCAGCGCGTCTTCGGGCTTACGGGAAAACTCCAGGTACTGCCGAATAATCTCCTCCGCCGCCGGCAATTCGCCCCAACGGTCCAGCAACTGGGCGGCCTGGCGGTACTGGAAGAGGTAGATAGCGGTTCGCACATCCTTTCGAAGGACAAGCCGCTTGAGTTGCAGAATGGCGGAGTCGACATCGCCCGCCGCGAACTCCTGCCGGGCCTGCTGCAGGGCGGCCCGGTCGTCGCGATCCCCGTTCTGCTGGAGAAATTCTTCAAGAGCATCGAGAGCTGCTTCGGCCTGGCCTTGGATGACGAGGTCGTGAATCAGTTGATCGGGAGCCGTGACCTGCTCCATTTTCGTCAAGTGTCGTTTGATCAAATCGGCTGCCAGTTTCTGCTGCCCCTGGGCCTGGTTCCAGTAGGCTTCGAGAGCCGTAACACCGAATGAGTCAGGCGTGAGATTCTTAATCTCGTCGATGAGAGACTGCGCGTCGTCAAACTCCTTGCGTTCGATCAATTGCGTGGCTCGCCATGCCCGGTAGACCGTGTTGGCGGGGTCTGCCTTCAACAAGGCATCAATCTGGTCTTCGGCCAGTTCCCATTGGTCGCTGGCTGCGTGCATTCGGGCGAGCAGGAACCGCTCAGCGGGGTCGGCCGAATTCTCTTGGACCAGCTTCTGCAGAATTTGACGAAGCTGTTTGCGGTCGGCCTGGGTGCGGCCTTGGCGGGAGAGGATGGCGGCTTGGGTGCGGAGGTCTTCGGCGGAGAGTTTTTCGTTTTGGCTGTGCCCTCGGGTGAGCAATTCGAGCGCTCGCCGGGTGTCGTCGTAGCTGCCGCTGGAGGCGATGACCAGAGCCCTGCGGCGGTTGGCCCATTCACGGGTGAACATGGGCACATCATGCTGCTGGTCGAGCAGGAAGTCGAGGTGGGCGTCCGCCTTCGGCAGCTGGTTGTTGCGGGTGTAAAAGTCGGCCAGGACCATTCGGAGGCGGGGGTCGTCGGCGTCGGTGCGGAGGACCTCGCGGTAGTGGGTTTCGGCCTGGTCGAGATCTTCGATCAATTCATAGCAGCGGGCCAGCGTGAGCGGCCGCTGGGCGGGAGGATCGTTCGGCAGATGGCGGGCCGCTTCCTGAATAGCCGCGCGAGCCTGTTCCATTTTGTCTTCCCGCGCGTAGTACTGCACCAAGGCCAGCCACGCTTGGGGTTCCTTCGCACCTAGTGCCGGTTTGACAGCTTCCCGAAGGGCGGCTTCGACATCGGGACCACGTTCGCCGCGGGCATACTGTAACTGCGCGGTCCAGATATAATCCCGGTAGTCGGTGCTGTTGTCCGCGACATTTGTGGCAAGGCTGATGGCTTCGTCGAATTGCCGCTGCTGCCAAGCGATCCGCCAAGCGAGGCGGGCCAAATCGCCGGTGACCAGATCGGGCCGTTGGGCAGCGGCCTGCTGCAGCACTCGGTCCGCTTCACTGTAGCGGCGCTGGTCGAAGTAGTACTGGGCTAACCGGCGGATCACTTGTTGGGAGAGGCTGCCCAGCCGGATGGCCTGTTGGTAATAGTCGGCCCCGTCGTCTTGATTGCCGATGGCCATTTCCAGGTTGCCCAATGCCTCCGGCACGGCAGCCCAGGTGGGACGACTTCGGAACGCGGAGAGCAACAACCGCCGAGGGCGTTCGACCGCAGCCGCCAATGCGGCCGCATCATCTTGCAAGTCGGCATCACCGCCAATTTCCAAGAGTGCGGCGATGCCGGCGTAATAGTTGCTGTAAGGTCCGGAGGGTCCTTCCAGATTGCGGAGGTCCTCAACGACTTCGCGGAGGGCGACAGCGTCATTCCCGCGGCGGGCTTGTTCGGCGAGCAATAGGCGGGGAAGCATGGCGGCGGGCTGGGCCGCGGCCCACGCTTTCCAGAGGCGCTCCGCGTGATCATCTGAACCTGAGGCCAAGTGGACCCGCGCAAGACCGTGGTAGAGTTCGGACTGCTCGTCGGCTTCGAACTGACCTGCGTTGTCTTCAAGGGCAATCAACTCTAAGGAAGTCTGGTCGGCGGGGAGGAACCGCGCGGCGCTGGCCGCGGCCAACCGCAGCGGAACCCGATCACCGAGTTTCTCACCGGCTTGTTCAATGATCCGCATGGATTCCGCGAGCCGTTCGGCGGGATCCCGGTCAGTCCGTTGCAGTTCCATCTCGGCGGCCGCGGCCCAGACCGAGGCGTCTTCGGGATAGTCGGCCAATGCCTGCTGCATCACCTGGTCCGCCTCTTCCGGCTGGTTGTCCAGCAACAGAACTTGGGCTTGGAGGATCGGGACATCGGGACGATCCGGCGTGGCTTGCTTGGCGGCCAACAGAGCGGAACGGACCACGGCCCAGCGGCGGCTCTCCACGGGCTTCTTCAACTCGCGGGCCAAGAAGATCCGGGCGACCTCGACGGGCACTAGCGAGACCATCCCGACCAACTGGTATTCTTGCAGCGCTTCTTCGTCGCGATCGACACGAGCTAACGCGCGAGCCAACTCTAAGCGGGCCTGCCGCCAAAGCGGGTCGTCCTTCAGCGCCCGGCGGAGCACATCGATTTGGCGATCGGGGTTACTCAGGCGTTCGTGGCAGCCGCTCAGCAACAGATCAATCCGGCGAATCAACGGTGAATTCTCCGGCAGACTGCGGCGGGTGCGCTCCAGCGTGGTGGCGGCATCGTGCCAGCGATTGTCGTCCATCAGCAGCCGAGCTTCCAGAAAATCGGCCGCTGCCGAGTTGCTCGATTTTCCACGGATATCGCCGATAATGTCGGCGACCCGCTCACGCTGCCCCTTGTCAGTGTCTGATCGATCGCCAAGCTGCAACTGCGAAATGAGGACATCAGCCAGCAGCCATTGCAGCTCCACGGCCTGAGTCCCGAGGCTGCCAGCATCGGACTGCGGCTGCCTGGGAGATTTTGCATGTCGAGCCAAGGCATTGGCGAGCACATTTTGAGCGGTGGCGAGGTGTTCTCGCTGGGCCGTCACATTTTCCGAGAGCGATGCGGATTGAAGCTCCACTTCCGCCAGGATCCGAGCGAAACGCAAGTCGTCGGGAAATTCCTCCACTCCGCGGCTGGCGTCTTGGTGAGCGATCGTCATGGCAGCTTCGACTTGCTGCGGTCGACCTTCGAACTGGGCGGCTTTGGCTTGGCGGACCGCGACGTCGGTCGAGAGCAGCAACAAGTCAGCCGATTCGTCGGCAATGCCGCGGGCCGACTCCACATCGCGACGGGCGTCTGCCAGTTCGTCACGGCTGACATGAAATCGGGCTCGCGCCAGGTAGGCGTCTTCGCGCGGCCGAGCTTGCGTCACCATCAATTCCAACAAACGCTTCGCCGCCGTCATCCCTGCGCGTTGAGCGGATTCGATCGGCCCAGTCGCGTCATCGTTGTCCGGCTCGGTTTCCGCGGATGCGTTGTCTGGCAGTAAGTTCTTCAGGGACTCATCAATGGAAAACTGCGAGACCTGGGGGCTCTGCCGTTGCGGCAGGTCTTCATAGTGGTCGGCGAGCACGGTTGCGGCCAAGGGATAGTGCTGGACTTCGGCGGGAGCTGCGTCAATCGCGCGGAGATACCACACGATGGCCTCGCCAAACTCGCGTAACGAATGATGACATTGGCCGCTAAGATATAATGGCTCGGGATCGCTGGGCCGATGCTCGCGCAGCTTTGTCAAGTAGCGCAGCGCGTCTGAGTAACGGCCGATCTCCATCGCCACGTCGGCGATTTCTCGATCGAGTTCGGCTTCCTCGGCCAACACTGGATCGCGACGCACGACTTGCTCGAAGAGTAGAAAGACTTGCAACCGCTGCCGAGCATTGCTGGCGGATTCGTTCAACAGTCGGGTGTATCGCAGTAGTGCGGAGGTGTCCCGCGGTTGAAAGCCAATATACTGGGCGAGCAGTTCTCGAGCTTGGTTGGTATCACCAGCTTCTTCAGCGGCAGCGGCTCGCGACAACAGGGACTGCGCCTGACGATCGACTTGAAAGCCATGCACGAAGTGGACCACCACAAGCAGCACCGGAATCGTGATCCCGGTCATGACGATCAACCGCGTATTCACCCGGCGAAAGGTCTCCTCTTCGGTTGCGGTTGACCGCGCGGAGTGGGAGGGCTCCATCGTTGCCACGGATTCGTGCGCTGACGAACGTGATTGTTCTTTTTGACGAGGCATCAGAAGTTTCCAGCGAAAAAAACTTGGCGAGACGGGGCGCGGACGCCATCTGCGGTACTGGCGTCGGGGAGGGGTTTCAAGCGAAGTCCACCAGGGTCTTGCCGTTGGTCAATAGAAATTTGCCTGTCGGCCGATCTAACAGCCAAGACCTGTGTCGATGCTAATGGGCACACCCGCTCCGATATCTACAAACATGCTTTGCCAACTCCGTACTGCGAAAGACGATGTTGATCACAACATATCTGACCTTCAACCGCAGCTTGAGTCAGGCCGCTTTCCCAGGGCACGCGCGTCGACGCCAAACGCAGAATCCCCCGCCAATGCAGAGAAGTAACCAGGAAGCGGGTTCCGGCACCGCGCTAGCGGAGGCCGTCGTGACGATATTGTCGATCGCACCTGAGTCGTTGAAGTAAAAGGCAATGGTGCTGAATGAACTCCCTGAAGCAAGCCCGAAATCCGTCGCGGAGAGGGGAGCGATGCGATTGGCGGATCGGTTGCCAAATTGAAGGCCCTGCGGATTGCCATTCGCCTGCATCTCATTGAATGTCTTCAACATGGCATCGTTAGTGGTCCCAAAATCGTAGTTTAGAATGTCATTGACGTCGTTTGCTGCGAGAATTCCACTGTCTTTGGCATCGTTATCGTTTTCGATATCAATGATATCGAAACCGACCGACGTAATCGGATTGTTAAACTCGACAATAATCAGTCCTGAGGGACGAGGGCCTTGATCGTCTGGTTCACCATCCAAGACACCATTTGTCACGGAGAGATTATCGCCTTCCTGCACGATGAGCATATTCCCAAAACCGTCCTTCGCGGTATTCCCGTTGACGAAGGGGTCTTCGAGGTCCGGATCTTGAGTGTTTAATTCTCTGGAGTCGAAGATGACACCCAGCGTAGAAACGAGATTGTTGTTACTCCCAAACTTGTACACCGAGATTGTCGCACCTGGGATGCCATGGAAGACATCACCATCGCCGTTATCATACGTTTGATTGTCGAGCACAAATCCATGCTTAAATTGCGAAAATGTCACTGTTTCCGCAATTGTGGTGTGGGAGAGGGCGGTAAGGAATACAAATCCGGCGAGGAGAAATTGTAGTTGCATAACAAATCACCAGGAAGTGAGAGATAGTTTCCCTGCAAATGTTCAGAATTACAGGCGAGGTGAGTGATGTCAACAATCGATTGGACCAGAGTTTTGGATTATCCGAAATTTCGTGATTTGGCGTAAAAGGACGGTTGCTTCGTTTCCGGATTCGATTCTCTGCCAAATCCCAAGATCTTTTGTCACAAAGAGAGCGGTTTTTTGTACTGTCCTCCGCGGGAGCCCTCTTCATTCACGGAGCTGGTCGGCGAGCGATTGGAAGGCGGCTCGTTCGGCGGGATGCAACTTGCTGGCGCTAAGTCCTTGGTTCAAGGCTCGCTCGAAAGCCGCGCGGGCCGCCGGCAGGTCCTTGCGGTCGCGATGCACCTGCGCCAGATGGAACAGTTTGGTGGGCGTGTTTGTGTCGGCCAGTGCCTGTTCCAGGTCGGCAAGAGCCCGGTCCGGTTTGCCCGCAGCCCGCCAGGCCACTGCCCGCGTATCGAGCAGGAAATGCAGCGGTCCGGCTAGTGCAATGGCCCGTTCTGCGAGTTGCAGCGCCTCGGCGGCCCGTCCGCGGCCTTCATGCACCACGAGCAAATACGCGAGTTCGTTCATCGCTACAATAAGGTCTGGATAGTCGTCGAGCAGAGACTGGTATAGCTGGAGCGCCTCGGTGTAGTGCTCGGTGAGATGCGTGGCATGGGCTTCCGCCAACCGCACGCGAAGCGAGTCGGGCGCTCGCTCGCGGAGTTTCGCCAGTAAGGTCAACGGATCGGCTAGCGTTACGCTAGCGGTACTTCGCTTGAGGATCTCAACGGCGATTTCCGCCAGTTGTTCGGGATCTGCCACAGTCGCGGTCTGGCGGCAGATTTCTGCTGCTTCCTCGAAGCGAAACTGATCGACCAAGTACGCTGCTAACTGCGCGGACTTCTCCGGCTGCGTCTGTGCCAAGACGCGAAGCCGTCGTTCAGCATCGTCCAAAAGTCTTGCTGCCGCCGACACACGTCCAAATTCGTCTTGGACGTCAGCCAGTCTGACTAACAGACGCGCTGTGCCCGCCTGTTGAGTTGCGAGTTGCTCGGCGGTGACAGTCTCTTTGGGGGGCACGGTCTCTTGAGGAGACGCCGATGTCTCGGGTTTCTCGGGGGTGGGGTCCAGGTAGCGGAGGCCCTCCTCGATGCGACCGGCGTGGATGGCGAATTGCGCTTGGAGTTCCCGTGTCGGCCGCGCGTTCGGTTGCCACTCGACGAGTTGCTCGAGCCAGCGCTCGGTCGCGCCTTCCAGTTCACTGCGATTGAGCGTGGTTTCGATGCAATAGGCCAACGTCTCCGGATTGCCGTCTGGAGCGACGGCTAGCGCTTGAATTGCCGCCTCGGCTCGATCGAACTGCTTTTGTTCCAGCAGCAACTGTACTAGCAGCAACTGATCCGCCGCGGTGAGCAAGCCCAGTTCCTCGACTTGTTCGAGTGTCAGCAGGGCTTCCCAACGCCAATCCCGGATGGGGCGTTTCGCTAGCAAACGGGCTTTCTGTCGCAAGTCGATGGCTGACTGCGGGTCGTCTGCGAGGTTTTGTTCGAGAAGCTTCCGGGCTTCCTGCAACGCGGCGTATGCCGGACCGAGGCTCAAAATGCCCGCCAGCAACCGACGTGCCTGTCTACGGGTCGATGGAGAGACTTCCGCTTGCAAAAGGCCGCGTAGGATGGGTTCGGCCTCGGCTCCCCGTTGTTGACGCTGGAGAAATGCAGCGTAATTCAGCTGCTGATGCGGTTTGGCGTTTGGATTGGTCGCGGCTTGCCGATAGGCCTCGGCTGCGGCATCAGTTTCGCCAAGCAACTCGTGCGTGTATCCGCGGAGCGTCAGGCTTTGGCCTGGGGAAAGCTGCTCGTCGATATCGGCGAGCAGCGACGGGATTTCAGACGTACGCTGGTTCATCGCCATGAACCGCGTCAGCGTGAACCGTGCACCGGCCCGGGTCGGGTCCAGTTCGATCGCCCGACGCAGCGCGGCTTCCGCACCGGCCCGGTCGCCGCCCATCCACAGCATCTGCGCGAGCCAGAATTGGTTGTCGTAGCTCTCGGAATCGAGGGCAACCGCCTTGCGAGCCAAGGCGACCGCTTGTTCGAGTTGCTCCGTCCTCAGCAGGACCTCGGTAGCCAAATGTCCAAAGCGGGCGACAAACGCCTGGGGATGAATTTCCTGGCAACTCGCGAGGTACTGTTCGGCCTCGCGATAACGCCCGGCGGACGACAAGAGCTCCACCAGCCGCCGCACGACCAGCGGATGATAGACGCCGCGGTTGACGGCTGCTTGATAGTGTTGTATGGCGGTCTCCGGCTGTTCCAGACGCTCGGCGATCTCGGCGAGTCGGAGCACGACCTGCGGCGAATCCGGATACGTTTCCAGAAACTCAGTCAGCAGAGAACGGGCCTCGGCAAGTTTCTCCGTCTGACCCCTGCGTGCCAGCATCAGGCAGAGATCCGCCCGGCCCAATTTCCAATAAGGACCACGCCCGCCCTCGAGGCGTTCGATTTCCGCCAACGCCGCTTGGGCAGTCGGGACTTCGCGTTGCTGCAAGGCCAGAGCGAGCAATTCTTGCCAGAGCCCCAGGTCGTGGGGTTGGAGGGCCGCCAGTTGCTGCCACATTTCGCGCAGCTTTTCGGGGTCGGCTCCGGCGGTCTGTTGCCGCTCGGCGAGCTGGCCGAGCACGTAGGCTTGCAACTGCTGGGGGGCATTGACTCCCAGTTCATCAAGCAGCCAGGACGCATCGTCGCCCGCAGCGGGTTGCTTGAGATTCAGTTTGGCCAATTCAATTGCCAGCTGATCGATGCCACGGTCCATGGCGGACTGCAGGATTTCAGCGGCTTTCTCGATTCGACCAGTCGATGATTCCAGTTCCGCTAGTACGAGTGGAGCCACCGCTGATTGGGGGCGGGCCTGGATGTCGTTCTGCAGCATCCGTCGGGCCTCGTCGGCGCGTCCTTCCGCCCACAGCAGGCGGCTCTGCAACGGAAGCAGCTCGTCACGATCCGCCCCGGCTTGCGCAGCACGCTCGACCGCGAGACGCACACCCTGCCATTGACGATCTTCGGAGGGCCTTCGGAGTTGTTCCCAGAAGGCCAGCCGAGCCATTGCCAGCGCGACGGGACCGGTGGGCGGCAGTTGTTCGTAAACGGCGACAGCTTCTTGAAACCGCCCCAGGCGGACCAACACGCCAGCCAGACCCCACCGTGCTTCGGTTTGCCGCGGGGCTGTGGCGATGGCTTGATGGTAGGCGTCCAACGCACGATGCACGTGTCCGATTTGGGAGTAGCACCGCCCCAAATGAAGCCAGATTTGCAACCGCAAGCGGACGTCCTCAATCTGGTCGACTGGCAAGGCATCCAGTCGTTGAATCGCTGCCAGCCAGCTATCGTCGAGGATGTCGAGCCGAGCCCACAGCAAACCGACGACCGGAGTCGAAGACTCCGAACGGGGCAGTTGTTTGAGTTCCGTGCGTGCTTTGGCCGTCTTTCCCTGGACGAGCAGTGCGTCGATCAATCGCACCCGCAGGCTAAACTGGTCCATCGTATTCAAAGCCTCGCGAACCCGCTGTTCCGCGACATGTGCATGCCCGTCGGCTAGCTCCAAATCGATCAGCGCTTCAACAGAGGCCCGATCTTGGCGGTCCGCCTCCCAGTGCTGTTCCAAACGGGCGCGAATCTGGTGGACGGGAAAATCCGTCGATTGGCCCTGATCCAGTTGACGGGCCGCGACGCGTGCGGCAAGGCGGACGACCTCGGGATCACCCGGCGCGAGCTGCCATGCGATGCGTGCATCGCGTTCGGCGTGCGGCAAGCCAAACTGTTCTCGATATTGGGCACGGACGACGTGAGCCCCCGGCTGACCTCGATGAGCGGCGACCAGTCCTCCTAATAGCTGATCCGCATCTTCCGGCTGTTCGAGTTGTTCGCGTAGCAGTCTCGCCAAGCGGGCGTAGGCTTCGAATTCATGAGGAGCGAGCTGAATGACCTTGCGGTACACGGCGATCGCTTCGTCATATTCGCCCAACGATTCATGACATCCCGCCATTTGCAACCACAGTTGGGGATCGTTCCGTTCGAGCACAAGGAGTTGTCTCAGATGGACTTGTGCGTCGCTATAACGCGAAAACGCTAGCCACAGGTCCACACAGCGGCGGCGGGCATCGGCGCGGTTGGGATTCCGCACCAAAGCCATTTCGTAATTTCGCAGGGCGGCGAAATAATCCCGTGCCGAGACGGCCTTCGCTTCCAAATTGCGGGCCAGCATAATCCGGGCCTCAACGTCACCGGGCTCGAACGTGAGATATTGTTGCAGATGGACCACGGCTTGGGCGGGCTCACTGGCAGCCTCGGCAGCCTGGCCTTGCGTGAGAAATGTGTCGGATAACCGGGCCATTTGCACGCCATGCAGCCAGGAAATGCCTCCGATCAGAGCAGATGCGACGATGACCGAAATGAGACCGAAGCGATAATTGACGGGTCGGATCAAATCCGCCGGCGCATCATGTTCGGGCAGTCCGGTCTCGGTTGCAAGGGCGACGGGACCGTCGTCCGCAGGCAAAGAATGTGGAGAACAATGATCGGTCGTAGGCATCAGTCAACTCGCTTCCTGCCAGGCGTTGGCAGACGGCATTCACGGAACAGCATCGAGTGTGTTGTGGCGTGGATATTCAACGGCCCTACAAAAAATTCTGAAAGAACCAGCTCAGACAGATATAGCAAACGGGAAAGGTGATCAAGGAGCCGGGTATGAGGATGAGCAGTCCCCAAAACGGCCCCACGCGTTCAAAGAGGATCGTATTCACGACGAGCACCAAACCCAGCGAAGCCAAGGTCACGACAAACACGCGGGTCGAAATCGAACTCTTCGAATCGGCGACTTGGTCGACAATGGAACGCAGCCCGGCGGTCACACGAGTCTCGGCCTGTTCGTGGGCGGACCCAGAGTTCCCAGACGTCAGCGTGATACGTTCGAAGTCGATCCCGGCGAATGCCAGCTGGGCAGTTCGCCCAGCATCCTCGCTGTTGACTCCGCTGCTCTCGTCGAATTTCACGAAGGTCAACGATGTCTCATCCAGGTAGAAGGCAATAAGCGGCTGGGACATGATATCCCTGGTCCATTCCCCGACAGGGAACACTTCGGATCCCAACAGCGCTTGACTGGGCGGGCTTGTATCGCGAATCGTCCGTCCGGCTGCGGCGGCCAACTGTTCGGCGTGCTCTCGCTGCAGCCCAGCTGCTTCCCTGTTGTGCTCAAGGTGAAGCAGAATGCTACGGGCCAGCGGCACGAAATACCAACGCCATCGCGCCTCTTCCGCAGCATCAAGGTGTTCGTGAGCCGATTGAATCTCTTTCTGTTGGAGAATCTTTTGCTCCCGTGCCACGATGACGGCGACCGCCCGGAGATAACCACCGAGTGGGCCGTCCGCGCCTTCGATTTCTCCCAGCTGGATCAAACTGTTCTCAAACTCTGGCCAGCGGCCTAGCGCAGCCAGCAGTCTCGCGGATTCAAAGCGATACCGCAGATTGATAGGGGCATGATTAGCCGCCATGCGGAACCAGTGATGGGCGGCAGTTATTTGTCCGCAATGCTCGAAAGCAGCAGCGAGTTCAAACGCCAAATCAGCGCTGGAAGGCAGTGAAGCAAGTGGTTCGGCAGCAAGTTGCGTCAGAGCGGAAATTGCCTCGGCTTGAGGCAGGTTCACCACGATGATCAAGCGGGCGCGAAAGAAGCTCGGATCGGGACCAAGATGCTGTTCAGCATTCCGCAAGATCGTATTGGCCTGAGCGAAGCCATTTCCATCGGGATGGCGAGCGTGAAAGAGCGCTAACATCACCCACGCCTCCGGATGGTCGGGCTGCGCATCTCGCAAAGATTCCAGGATCCTGCCCGCCTCATCCGGTTTCTGCAACAAGAGTGCGACATCCGCCTCGTAAAACGCCATTTCAGCGGCTGGAACGCCGCAGCGTTTGGCGTGCTGGATCGCCGCTTCCAACACATGCGGCCTTCGATTCGCGGGTGGCCGAGCCGCTTCGCACAAAATCGTGACTCGCGCGAGTCGGCTGGCATCGCCGTAGTCCTCGACCGGCAGCCACTCTAGCCATTCTGACGCTTCACTCACCTCTCCATGCGATCTGAGCAGGTCCGCCATTTGTAACCGGATGCTCGCAGAATCCCGACTGTTTTCAATTGCGTCTCTGAGCACGCTGACTTCTTGTTCGAAGAGTCCGAGCCGTCGATTGGATTTGGAGAGCAACAGATGCAGATGCCCAAGAATACTCGATCGACGATCCATTTCACGGCTGGCTTCCGCTAAGACTTGACGAGCAGAATGCCAGCGCTGCTGGGCAAACAGGGATCGTCCCCGCAGATAATCGACATTGGCTGCAGGGACCGAAAGTGACTCCAATCGCTGAAGCAGCCGTTCGAATTCGTCGAGACGTTGCGGTTGACCAGCAGAATCGTTTTCCATCTGCTGCACGATGAGATTCGCCAACGCCCAGACAAAGCGGGCCTCGAGTTTCGCGAAGTCTTTTGTCTCCATGTTTTCGGGGGAATCGGCGTTGATCGATGAACTCTTCTCAGCAGCCGCGATCAACGACCAGCCTTTACGCAGCGTGTCTTCCGCCTGTCGTGGGCGCCCTTCATACATTTGGATCTCGGCGCGGAGCAACCATAGTGCAAAGTCGGCGGCCGTTTGTGCAATCGCTTGTTCGACCAAGGATTCCGCCCGCCGGAGCCGCTCCCGCTTCTCCGCGGTCGCGGAACTGGAGATTGATTCGGATTCTGCGCGAATCCCCGCCATTTCCCATTCCGCCGCAGCTTGTTGCAGTTGAGGATTTGCCGGATCAAGACGTAGGGCTTCTTCACACACGGCGCGGGCTTCGCCCAGGCGACCTACCTCGACCAGCCAACGTGACTTCTCCAAGAGAGCGTCGCCGCGCTGCTCGACGGTGTCAATCGCGTAATTCCACAAGCGTTCGGTCAGCGCTTCGATCGTATCACCTGCTTTGAACAGTGGCAACAAGCGTTTGGGAAGAAAAACGGCATGAAGGTCTTCGTCGAGACTCATCGCCAAAAAATCTTCACGATGAGGCAGCCTGCCACCGCTGATTTGAAACGCTTTTGCCAAGCCCCGGTAATTCTTCAGGTCATTTTTCTTCAGGTCAATGGCTGTCAAAAAGGCCCGCATGGCCTCGGAAGATTGATTTAACGCTAAGTGGGATTGCCCCAACAAATAAGCCATTTCCGCATCGCGGGGGTCATGCTCGCGCAACCGCTGAAGATGCCAGACAGCGTCCTTGTGACGCTCCAGTTTGAGCGCGATCTCAATGACGGTTCGTCGTAACGCATTACGTTGCGGTTGTTGCCGCAGAATGGTCTCACCGATGAGCAAAGCACTGGTTAAGTCGGGTTTGGACGATTGAGAATCGCTGATCAATTCGACCAAATCCGCCATGGTTTCAAGATCGTCTGGTCGCAATTCGACATAGCGGATCAGCGGTTGAAGATCGGGTTGGCCGTCAGTCTCGATTCGACTGGCCACGACTTCCTTCCACGCTCTGTCGACCTGAGAGCGTTTTCGCAAGACTTGAAGACCGAGCAGTCCCGCGAGTAGCAGCGAAGCAATTGCGAAGCCTCCCAGCCAACGCCAAGGACGCCATCGACGATTCCGAGGAGATTCGGGAAGCCGCTGTTGATGCGACTGCGTATGCAACTCAATCAGCGACCCGTCTGACTGTTTGAAGACGAGCGGTTTTCGATCGTGAGGAGGCTTCATCAGAACCCAGTCGCACTACAAATGTAAAATCTCGTATTGCATGCTAGGCAAATTAACGCCGTTTTCGGTGAAGATTTGTGGAAAACCCTTGCGAATTTGACCGTTGAATGTCGAAATAGATTAACTGAGACGGCACATCCACTCCGCCTTTCCTATTCCATTTTCTCGGAGGACTCCAATGCGACTCCTACCTCAGTTCTGCTCTGCGTTTGTCGCATGTTGGATGCTGGCTAGCGTGTGCCACGCGCAACTACCCACTTCCAATCTCCCGCCGAGTTATCGAAGGCCAACGATCAGCCCCTACCTGAACCTTTTGGATCGGACTCGCAGCCCGGCTTTCAACTACTACAAACGAGTGCGTCCCGAACGTTATTTGAACGAATCGACGATTTCCCAGCAGCGAGAAATCGCCAGCCAAGCCAAATCGATTAAAGGTTTACGCAACGAAGTTGACGAGACACAGCAGTTGCTGCAGAGCGAAACATCTCAACTGGGCGGAACAGGCTTTGTCGCGCGTTTTCAAGACTTGGGCGGATATTTCCCAAGGCGTCGTTGATGCCCACGAATCTTCCGTTTCTCACTTCATCACACCGCAGGAATCGCTGGTGAGTCAATTTCGCATTCAACGGAGTCAGGAGGAGGATCAGTGGGTCGTCGTCAATTCCGTAGATGACGTTGTTTATGAAGGAACGTTGACTGGCTGCGAGGATTGGCTTGACTCTGCGGAAAACCTGACGAGAAGGCCCCGGATATGGCGACGGATCGCGGACCGAATTTGGTGCTGTTTTCGTAGATCCCGGCAGGATCGCCCGCCATCAACAACCGTTCCAACAAAGCCTAATCGCAGTTGAGAACGGCCCTGAGTTCTTTATCGGACGACTTTCCCTGGTTCTTCGAGTGATTCAATCAATTGCATTTCGCGATGAACTTCGGCAAACAATCGTTGCTCGGGGAGTGTCATTTCGCGATTGCGTCGTCGCATGACTTTCTGAGCCAGGGTCAAGCCTCGCTCGACATGAAATGGCTCCGCTCCCTCGTGGTTCATCCAGGTGAAGCTAGGAACGTATTTTGGCGTCCGAGAGGCCACGACCGAGCAGCAGAAGCCAATCACTGCACCGGTGGGGAAACTGACATTGATCCCCAATTTGCTGAAATCCCCCACGATCATGCCCATGAACATCTCACCCGTTTCGACGTCACTGCCATTAATCGGAACGCGAACAGTACCGTAGGTATTCTTCAGGTCGCTATTGATACAATCCGCCGCGATATTGACCCACGAGCCAATGTAGCTGTGTCCGAGAAAGCCATCATGTTGTTTGTTGGAATAGCCTTGCAAGATGCTGGACTCGACTTCCCCACCTACTTTGCACCGTACGCCGATGCTGGTGCCCGCGTGGACAGCTGATCCGGGTTGAATGAGTGAGCCATCACCGATGAAGGCCGGGCCTTTAATGTAGCTGTGCGGCAAAATCGTGACGCGTTCCCCGATCCAGACCGGTCCGTCTTCGGCGTCAATCACAACGCAAGGCTTGATTTGAGTTTCCGCGCCAATGTGTACGGACTCTGGGGCCAGGACGTGGCTGCCGCTCATGAGGTGGCTCTCGATCCGTCCTTGATAGCCTAGGATTGCTCGCCAATCGCTGACGATCGCACGCTCGTTGGCATGGATGATTTCCCAGGGCCAGCTCATCAAATCAACGTCCGCCGAGACATTGCGGTGAGGTAACGATGCCACCGTCGCTGTCAAAAGTTCGCTATCAAGCATGATCTCCGGCGTAAGCGTTCCCGCCAACTCCGCATCGGCAAAAATGCAAGCGACCTGATCATCGGAGGTGGTCCCGACCCAGGAGGAAGCTTGGTTGTCGGTTTCAGGCAAGCGGTGCCAGATACCGCGACCATTAATTAGCAACGTGGGTTGATCGGTGGCGGCGTTCGTATCCAGACCGGTTTCGGCTTCAACCTTCTCGGTCAACTCGTCTCGACACCACACAGCCACGCCATCCCAAAGGTAGCTCGGTGCCCGTCGATCAGGAGCTTGAAAAGCAACTTTGTCGAGCAGAGTTGTAATGCCACATTGCAATTGAAATGTGGCCCGCCAGTACGTGAGCGGCAGAAAATTTTGCCAATAAGCGTCTTCGAAGACAATCACTTTTGCGGCCATCGGATATTTCCTCAAATTTGATAATTGGCGCAATTGAAGAACACTGCGAAGTCGAGGCACCCTGATGAGTTGTTCGTTGCCGAATCACTCGACGGTGACGCTTTTCGCGAGATTGCGAGGCTGATCGACATTGCAACCCCGGGCGACAGCGGTGTGATATGCCAATAGCTGCAGAGGAATGCTGGTTAACAGCGGTGTCAAAATGGGCAGCGTTCGGGGCACATAGATGACTTCATCGGTGAGGCGGGCAATTTCTTCATCCCCCTCCGTCGCCAGGGCAATGACGCGTCCTTCCCGGCAGCGGACCTCCTCGATGTTGGCCAGGACTTTGTCATGCGTGTGATCCTGAGGGGCAATGACAATCACGGGCATGCCAGGATCGATCAAAGCCAGCGGACCGTGCTTCATCTCTGCTGCAGGCAAACCCTCGGCATGGATATAACTGATTTCCTTAAGTTTCAGTGCTCCTTCCAAAGCCACGGGAAAGTTGACGCCGCGACCGAGGTAAAGCCAATTGTCCCACTCGCTCAACTGCAGCGCCAGTCGTTTGATGAGGGGTTCACATGCAAGGACCTGCTCAATTTTATCTGGCAAACGTGCCAATTCGTCGATGAGATGTCGCGCTTGCTGGGGAGCGAGCTGGCGGCGGCGGCCAAGATAAATTGACAGCATGGTGAGTACGGTCACTTGAGCCAAGAAGGCTTTCGTACTAGCCACGCCAATTTCCGGGCCAACGTGCAAATAGATTCCGGCGTCCGTTTCCCGAGCGATGGTCGACCCCACCGCGTTGACCACGCCAAGGCAGGTGGCTCCCTTGAGTTGGACTTCCTGGAGAGCGGCTAGTGTGTCTGCGGTTTCCCCCGATTGGCTGATCGCCAGGGCCAGCGTGCCATCTTCGATGATCGGATTGCGATATCGTAATTCGCTGGCGTACTCGACATCGGCTGGTAGACCTGCGACGTGCTCGAGCAAATACTCCCCGATCAATGCCGCATGCCAAGCCGTGCCGCAGCCGAACAATAGCACCCGGCGACACCGTGATAGCTCCCTTTCGAGATTTGACAGGCCTCCCAAGATCACGTCATCACGACCTTGCTGAACCCGTCCCCGCATCGTGTTCTGAAGACTTTGTGGTTGTTCATGAATCTCCTTTAACATGAAATGCGGGCAGTCGCCCAGTTCGATCTCATCCAAAGTCATTTGCAGACTGCCAAACGATTTTTTGACCGTCTGCTTGTCCAGCGTACTGGCATGAAGACTTTTCGGGGTGAGCTGAATGACCTCGTTATCATCCATGTAAGCCACTTGGCGGGTATGCGCCACGATGGCCGTGGCATCGGAGGCCAAAAAGTATTCGCCATCACCCAGACCGAGAATTAAAGGACTACCTCGCCGTGCCACCACCAAGGTGTCGGGTAGATCGGCACATAAGACGGCAATGCCGTAGGTGCCTCGCACTTCGCCCAGCGCCTCCTGCACACTTGCCAAGAAATCTCCCGACTCACGATAGAGCATGCCAACGAGTTGCGTCAGAACCTCGGTGTCGGTTTCGCTACGGAAGACGATCCCACGATCTTGCAAATAAGTTCGCAGGACGGCATGGTTCTCGATGATCCCGTTGTGCACCAGCGCGAGACGATTGTCGGCGTCCATATGCGGATGGGCATTGGCTGGTGTGGGTCGTCCATGCGTTGCCCACCGCGTATGGCCGATACCGACATTTCCGAGCAGCGAGTTTCCCTCCAAACTTGCGCAGAGCGCATCAACAGGGCCCACCGTTCGGCGAGTGTTGAGCTGACCGGTGGTGGGGTCTGCCAACGCCACGCCCGCCGAATCGTACCCACGATATTCCAGTCGCCGGAGTCCTCCGAGCAGTACTGGGACGGCAGGACGATAGCCGATATAACCTACGATTCCGCACATGCTTTATCAACCTAATCTGAGAACGGATACTTAACTGAAAAGGTTATGAGAGATACTTAGTCGAAGAAAAAAATCGCCGAAAAACTATCCGAAAACCCGGTTGAGGCGACGGCAGATCATGTTAGATACAGCAGACCCTGGTAGGTTGTGTATGCTCTAGGATCATGCATGTGTGGAGCTGACAAACAATGCCAGTGTGTGGTCGTTTCGTCATGCGGAATTTAGTGGAAGTTGAATTTTGTCATGCAAAGCCGCTTCTTAGAGACGATGTTCACAATCAGTGACACCTGCCGCCCCCTAGCGTCCATACTACTGTGACTGCCGCTCTCCTAGCCCACTTCCATCACCAACCCGCCACGTACAAGATTGCGGTTCCTTACCTCTGGCCTAATTCCGATCTAATCCTATGCACAATTTTTAAGATGAACGACTAAGGTCATCAGGAACACGGATGTGTGATCACGTCCACTATGCGCGAGGCAGAGACGAATTGCCATCAGAAATATTTGGATAGCAAGAGATCTAAAAAAGTGTCAAATTCTGACCGCGTTTTGAAGCCGGCGATTGATGTGCTGCGTCGTCTGAGATCATCGTTCGGCGTGCCCCTCGGCTATGACTCCACGGGAGCCGGGTTGAGCATGAAGTCGGCTGCAAAACCACATACCGAATGATAGTCCTACCCCATACAACATCACATCGCTAAGATCGGGGTACCGTGATGGCAAGAAGAGTTGGCCAACTTCGATGGTCAGGGCGAAGAGCAAACCGATGCTCCATGCTGCGGCACCGATAACAAGCCGAATGGTTTCGGTGAATCGCAACCGAATCACAAATTCCATCAGCATGGCTCCCAATGGAATCCACAGCCCGATCTTTTCGAGAAACTGTGTTCCCGCCGTGAGCTCATTGCTCCAATACAGTGATTTCGTTGGCGTTGAAAACAAGCGTTTCCAAAGCTGACTGGCATCAATGAGTTGATGCTGAAAGTCAAACGGTTGCCAATAGTAGAAGCAAAGAAATCCAGCATGGAAGATGGCCAGCATGGCCCATTTCAATGAGCCGTGCTGCCGAGGAACCTTGACGCTTAAAGGAGCAGGCGCGAAGTGGTTGTAAAGCCAACAGCCGATCACAATGCCTAGGCCCGCCATACATAGATCGTTTGCATCAGCATGCCGACTAATAAGGAAAACTTGTGACAACTCCATGGCGACCGCGACCAGTATCCCGCCGATAAAACCGAACACGTAGGCATCTTTTCCCACCCCGCGAGCGACCAGCATCGACCAAGCACCGACGGGAACAAACTTCAATATGTCAAGCAGAATCCCGGTCCAGACCTGCGACGTTAAAGATGTCGGCCAGTAGGGTAAGAGATGAATTTGGTTTCGCTGCCACTTGTGAAAAATATCAGCGGGACTGCTCACTACATCAAACGGCAACAGGGCATAGAGGATCAGGCCTGCCAAATAGAATTGAAGTACCCAGAGGAACTTCGCATTCGTTCGCAATCCGAGCTGACGTGAGTAGTCGATGAAGCGCTGCCCGGATCCAACCCACAGTGCATATCCAATCACTGCTCCTAAAACCTGCGCTTGAACGTCACTTGCCGAGGGAACTCTCGGTGCGAACCAATGCTGGCCGAATTCTACGAGTATACTAAAAACACCGCATCCCAAGAGAAGGAACGGTCCACTGCGCAGCTGCCCGCCCCAACCTTGCCGACCGTCCAGCGTGGCGGCTGCACTCCAGCAAAAACCGATCGGAATCATGACCAACAAGTTCACCCCCCAATCCGCATGGCTGGCGGGTGAAAATTGAAACCATGATAGTCGGCGGTAGGACTCCCAAGCCTCTTGAACGGTGACATGTCTCCATTCGAACGGCATAAAAGAGCCGTATACCAAAGTCGACGTCCCGAGGATTACCAATAATAAGAAATGCCAGCGATGCGGTGGTAGAGGATCGTGCTGAGAGTCAGCGGCGCCCGATGTCGCTAGACGATGAAGTACGGACCGGAAAATACAAGCGATAACAAGGCCGACAATGGTGATTCCCAGAAACCAACGTATCACCATCCGTGGGTATCCAGTGCAAAAGACTAGAATTAAGACAATCGGTCCGTCAAGATTTCCTCAAGCATAGCGTCAAACGGAAAGATAAGTCAAAACGATAAGAAGTCGCTGGCAAAGTGTGTGCGGTTTCTAATCGACAGCGGCATCAATGCTACGGACGATCATTCCCACTTGTTCTACCGAGCACACTTCTCTCGATTCCCGATTGATGTTTATGCAGGGCGACGGCTGGCGGAGTGGTCCGTGCTTCGTTTTGAATCAAACGATCCGCTGGCAAGCGGGGCCGTGGCGGCCGATCCGGTACGGCTGGCGGTTGGGGTTCTCCTTCAATCACCCCAAAACTCGCGTTGCCCTTCGCGTCCACGCGTAAGACCGCCTGTTGGCTACCCTGGGGATTGCTGGCCGCCACGACGGCGATGCCGTCGCGGGCCGTCAGCATACTCGTTGCGGGTTGTCCGTTGGCATGACGCACCGAAATGATGGAGGTTCCATCGGGAGCGAGTACCATGTTGGGACCAGTCGGCCGATTCGCGTCGCCTAATACGGCAATTTCCTTCAGACCATCGCGGAACTGGTGCATGACAGGCCCAAATTCTCCCTCACGATCAAGGATTCCGATTGCGGCGTCGCCCTGCTGATTGGTGGATAACGAGGGACCACTCCGACCAAGTGCGGTGCGGGTGGTAATCTCGGCCGTACCTTGATCGTCGCTTAAGAGGACCACACGTGGGGTTTTACTGGTGGCTTGAAGCACGAGTTCCACGTCACCATCAGTCGTCAACCCAAAGCGGGCGACGGTACGGAATTCATCGCGAATCGTCAACGCCAAGCCCCCGTCATGGCCAGTGGCCAACTCGGCGGATTGCCGGTTGTTCGATACCTGGACGCGACCGATCCCTTCGGGAGTGACTTCCAACTGAACGACGGGTGTTCCTTCCGCATTACGCATCAGCAATCGTGGTTGGCCGCGAGTAGAAAGTCCAAGCTCTAAGCGAGGGCGGCCTTGTTTGTCAGCCAAGACGATGTCGTCCTCGCGTTCCGCAGCCATTTTCAACCGGGTCGAGGAGGCTTGATGAGCAGGAGGTGTCTGTTCTCTAAGTCGCGGAGAGGGTACCTGCCCGGCTGAGGGCGCGGACCAGGGCGATTCCCCTCCCCAAAACAGCAGGACTGCGCATCCCACGGAAACGGCGTATAACAGCAAACGTTCAATCGCGTGCATGGTCTTGCTACTCAATCCAGGCCGCAGACAGCCGGTCATTTTCAACTCACATTGGTTGTGGAGGACATTCCCGCGGTTGTTGCCTGAAAATGTAGCCAACGAGCGTCACCACAAGTCCGCCCACCAGTACTCCCACGCAATTCGCAATGGCGTCAGGTAGATCGCAGCAGCGGTGCGGCACAAATGCCTGGAGAACCTCGCAGCATATGCCGTGGGCAACCGCCATGCCAGTCCGTGCCACCCAGTTCGCTGAAGTTCCCCACCATAGCACGATGACGAAAACGGCATAGGCCAGCACATGCTGCAGGGCGCCCGAAAGAGTCTGATCCACAACCGTTTCGGTTTCGGCCCCTGTCGCTCCAAAGATTGCCAGCGGATGTGGTGTCAACAATAAATACGTGAGCAGTATTGTGTACAGGATGGCCAGCGATCGACATAGTCGCCAACTGACCCATTTAACGTTGCTTTTCTTGGAGAAGTTGGTCATAAACCTGACGTATTTTCTGCATGCGGACCGCAAAACTATATCTTTGTTCGATCGTTGTTCGCGCGCTGACTGCCAGTTTCTGGCGGAACGGTGCATCTTCGAGCAATTCATGCATCGCCCGAGTGAGCCCCGCCACATCGTCCGCGTCGACGAGCAACCCATTCTGTCGATGCGCAATCAACCTCGGAATGCCAGCGATCCGCGTCGCCACGACGGGCACCTCCAGCGCCATGGCTTCCAGGAGAACATTCGGCAGACCCTCGCGCAAACTACTGAGGGCGAAGAGATCCATGGCTTGAAGTAGTTCAGGAACATCCCCCCGGTAGCCCAGCAAGCGAATCCGGTCCGCACATGGCAGACTGGCGATCAGTTGCTCCAAATGCGGCCGCTCATCACCTTCGCCAACGATCAGCAACTCGGCGTCGAGACCTTGGGAGACGATCGAAGCAAATGACTGAATCAGCCGATCGAAACCTTTCTCAGCAGACAGGCGGCCGACCGCCCCGATGACGAAACGCGACGCATCGATCCCCAATTGTTGCTTCGCCTGTCCGGGAGAATGGCAGCGTCGATATTGCTCAAGGTCAATGGCGTTTTCAATCAAGACACAGCGTTCTGCCGGCACCCCCGAGGCAATGCATTCCTCGAAGAGGTCCGGTGAAACGCACACGACGCGGTCATACCTTCGCAAACAATACTTGTCGATGCGGTAATAAAGCGGCGTGCGGCCGGAATGGACTCCCCATCCATGAACCGTTGTGACCAGCCGCATGGGATGGAGCCGCCGCAGCAGCAATCCGAGGGCGTTGCTCTTATAATCGTGCCCGTGCCATATCGCGACCTTTTCCCGCCGACACAACTGCAACAACCGCCGCACCACTCGCCAATCCAGCGGACCGCGATCCGGAACGGTCAACAATTGTGTGCGGGCATCGATTGCTCGCTGTCGCAGGGATTCAAAACCAGGATCGTGCGGCGGGTGCATATAGGCGCACAATCCGCGGTAGCCGGATTCATCGAGAAACCGCGGCGAGTTCAAAATGGTTTTGTCAGGGCCGCCGCCGGTATCTGTCACAACGCGCGTATGTAAGACCACAGGACGTTGACCAGCGGTCCAAGTTGTTTTCGAGGAGGCATGGGTGGCTAGCATCGACTGACGCCTTTATCGTTGATCGCTAGGATGAACGGAACTTCAAACGCTGCATGGCTCGCGTGACCGGGAGATCGGCGTAGGGCATGATCAACACTTCTGCTTGGTGAGCCCACGCCGGGAGTTCCTCCAATGATTTTTGCCCCCGCGAAGTGTACGCGCTCGATTTGTCTGATGCGCAAATCGGAGTTGGATTCCGGTCCGACCAATGCAATCTCGTGGAAATTGCATCTAAAACTTCCAGAACCATCCGCTGATCGATCAGCCCCCAGAAGAGGATGATCGGACGTTCGCATTGGCTTAATTCGGCATCGATGGCGAGTTGATTCGACATGTCATTCGATCTCTGCCGATGTGCTAGGTCCACGTCGTGGGTCAATAATTGCACGTGGCACCGGCTTGCCGCCAACCGCTTTTTGCAGGGTGGATCCTGCGGCGATGACAGTGCCGGAATTCCGGATCACTTTCCACTCCATCGATTCGATGGCTCGATGGTCTAATCCTAGCCAACGACTGAAATCGTCGACAAGATAATAGATCCACTATTGCACCGAGAGTCATTCCATCAAATCCGCCACGATCGGTAAAGTGGTGATCGCGGTCACGAGGGCCTCTTGCCATGCTAGCCACCGGTCGAGGCAACGCAACAATAATCGCCGATTGACCGCCAGATCCAGCCGACGGCGAAACCCAGGCCACACGATGGGCTGCAATACGGTCAGGTTGTCTGGCAATGAAGCTTCTGACTGGTCTCGAGACCAACGACGGACTTTTTCAAAGCCGCGGGTCAGGGTCAGGAGATCGAATCGCGGCAGCCGCATTCCGATTGTATTAACCCACATCACGGGATAACGTCGCAGCAAACGCTGAATCAAATTCTGACAACCTAATGGATGCCGACCCCAATCATCCGCGAATGCTAGCAATTGCTGTTCATCTGGCACAACGCGTTCTTTATTCATAGCAGGGCGAGGCCCTCAGGTGAGCTCCTCATGCTCCGCAACTGTTCCAAGCCGATTAGACCGTGTACGGTCTTCTGTGTCCATGAAAGACGCTGAAAAGCCTTTGTATTTCGGCCTCCACAGACAGAAGCCGCTATGGTCAAAAGTAAACTGCTCTAAGGAATGCCACGGACAATTGGAGGACCGAGCCAGCGGGTCAGTCTCACCGGTAAGCGTTTCCAAATTTTGATCAGCCGTTGGTTGCTTTCGTTTTCCGGTCGCAAGGCATCGACGCTACCAGAGCGCAGATAGTATTGCCAGCAAGCGGGTGATGGTTGAGCCCCCCACTGCTTCTTAAAGCGGTACGTTGGACTGTCGACCGTCGATCGCCCAAAGTCAAAACAATGTTGGCCACGCTGCACGGCCCGCTCCAACAAGTGCCAATACAGCAGCATGTTGGCATTGGTGGGCCGATAGCGATGTAGTGCAGCGGCACTGGGCACTTCAGTTGTCTCCGTCCCGTGCAGAAGCAATCCAGACGCCACGCAACGGCGACCGTCGTAAATCCCGCAAAATTCAGCTCGATCGGAAAGATGCGTTAAAATGCTCCGAAAGAGCGACTGCCCAAACACAGGCGTTCCCAAGTTACGCATGGTGTGAGAGAAAACCTGATAGAAGTCACGCAGCAACTCCTCGCCGCCCCAGCGAACTGTAAAGCCCTGTCGTTGCCCCTTTCGCACTTGATTGCGCACGCTTGATTTCAGCTTGTCCCATAATGTCCCTGCCGTGGTCGGCAAGGTTAACCGCAAATGAACTTTCGAGTCCATTTCCATGGTCAAGGCCGGATGGGAGTAACGCTGCTCATGACGCAATTCCAAGTAGCGGCAATTAAGCTGATCGGCCAAGGCGACCGCCGCATCAATCAGCTGCTTGGCAATTTCAGGCGTTTCCGCTTGTACGCCACCAGAATTCACGTATGGCAAACTTACTAGCATGCGACCAAACAGGGCACTTTTGACGAACGCAAGTGGCAATCGGCCTTGAACATTCTCCCCCTGACGGAATTGCACTAAGTAGGGCCGGTGACGAAAGCCAGCTTCCAAGATACGCAACCACCGCAAATCCCGGGCGGGATGCGCGGGCTGAGCAATGCGTAGCGTCCGATCCAGCTCCTGATCCAATGCGTTCCCTGTTAGGATCTCGGAAGAGCCTCTCCTGTCCCTATCATCGTCCACAGGACTCGCTGAGTCACACGGTCTAGCCTCGCCGCTGGCTTCAGCACCGAACTCGAATCGCGATGGCATTGTTCCGTCCATTAAGAGAGTGATGCAGTCAGATTGCCGTCTGGCTTCAAAACCCGATTCGACCGACGCTTTCCAATCATCCAGCCGTACTCGACCCATCGGAGTACATGCAGGTCATGCGCCGAATCTCCGTAAGCGTGAGAATTTTGCGGTGCTGCATCAAGACCGAGATGCTCTCTTAACATCTTCAGTTTTGCTAGTCCCTTACAGTTGACGCCTTCGATGGTGCCTTGGCAGATTCCGTTGCGGCAAGCCACTCGCGTGCAAAGCACTTCGGTAATCCCTAGCTCGGCAGCAATGGCCGGCACATATACGTCGGGGCTGGCCGACAACAAGATCACGCGATGCCCCTGCGCTTGATGTTTCTTCAATAGCGACATTCCCAGCGGATGCAATTGACGTGGCAACCAACTACTGCAAAACCATTCGATATGTTCGCGTAATTCGCAGAGTGACGCCCCACCAAGCAGTTGCACCATTAACCGCTCTTTCACCTCGAAATCTTTCACAAGCCGGCACATGTAGCGTGTTAACTCGACGGGCATTCGCAGTAGGCCTCGATACCGACGCGAACGTCGAGCATAGCTCGTCAAGAACGGTAAAAAACTATCGCTTCGCAGCAGGGTACCGTCCAGGTCAAATACTGCCAGCGGAGTGTCAGTGGATCCACTGTATACAGATTGCGACGGACAAGCTTCTCGGATTTCTCGACTTGCTAGTTCGCGACCACGGTAGCCGCTCGATAACTTCCGTTGTTCGATGGTGTCAATGTGTGCTTGATTCATTGTGTGGCAATCGGATCGGCTGGGTTTTCTGCAGAACTTAGACCATTCGTTGCTAGCATGCTCCGATATAGATCGGCGTAGGCTTGATGCATCGGACATTCGCCAAACATAGCGTGGGCACGTTCGTAGCCTGCTTGCCCCATTCGCTGGCGGCGTTCGGGAGCGTCGAGCAGACTTAAAACTGCATGAGAAAGTGCTTGATCATCCCCCGCCGACGCCAGTTGAGCGGTTTCCCCATCGAGAACAACCTCGCTGACTCCGCCAACGTCGGTCGACACGATCGGCAACCTCGCTGCCATCGCTTCGATCAGGGTGAGCGGAATCCCTTCACTCACGCTCGTCAAGACAGCGACATCGGCGGCGGCCAGGAGACGCGGGACATCGTGACGCATCCCCAATAGTCGGCAATGCTCCTGCAATCCCGCTTCCGCGATCGCTTGCTCAATTGTCGTCCGTTCGGGGCCCTCTCCCACAATCAGCAACAGGGTTTGGGGACGCGTTCGACAGACTGTCGCCATCATCCGGACCGCAGTCAGGTGATCTTTCAAATGGTCCAAACGCGCTACCTGAATCAGTACATCACAATCGGTAGGGATCTCCAATTCATTGCGAACCGCTTCTCGTAGGGAGGGAGTGCTTTCCCGAAAGGCTGCTAACGGTACCCCATTGTAGATCACGCTGACGCGATCCGCCGGCAGTCCTTCATTATCAATCAGTGCCTGCCGCACGGCATTACCCACGGCAATCACGCGATCCCCGCCTCGCAGGGTCAAGCGATTAAACAGAATTCGTTTTCGACTGGGCAGGTCGGGATGCCAACGACCATGCTCCGTAAAGACGACCGGCGGTTTTCCACCGAACACTCGGCTCGCCACGGTATAAAAGAACGGCGTGTATTGATGGGCGTGGATCAGTTGGAATTGTCGATCTCTGATCGTCCGCCTGAGTTGCCGAACCGTCTTCAAGTCGAAACCCTGACCTCGATCGAGTTGGAGGACATCGAAACCATCTTCTCGCAGTTCTTCTCCAAGTTTACCCAGATCGTCGAGACACACGAATGAAAACTGAAACTGGTCTTGCAATGCCCTGGCTATTTGCGCAGCAAGCACCTCCGCCCCTCCCACTGTGAGGCTATGCAAGACTTGGCATACATGCGAGCGCGGTCTTTGGGTCATACAATGGCAGTCATCAGATTGTGATGGCGGATGTCGGATCAGTACTTCGGTTCGGCGGTCTTCGATGTGAGCCGCGGCCGGCCGGCACCAACTTGATGGGCCGAATCCACAAACCGATGTTGTGAACTCCGTTGGTCCACGAACTTGCGCTGTCCAAGTTCAAAAATCATCATGGCCATCAATAAGAAGGTATGGTTCTTCGTATTTCCCTGATGCTCGCGGACCACCTTCTGCACAGTTTCGGGACGAAATACACCGCGTTCGAGACAGCGGTCGTCCAGCAAGATGCACTCGACGGTCGTCCGCAATTCCCTCCTCAACCATAAACCGAGCCGCTCGTAAGGTTGGTAGCCCTTGACTCCGAGCTTTGCCAGAACCCTCATCCGCCCATAACCCACGAATTTGCTGAGTCGTCCGGCTCCCACCTTCGCCCCCGTGTTGACATTCGTCACGCCGAGAAATTCAGGAAAGCGTTTCTGCATGATGTGCTGTTGGATCAGCTCATCGAGTTTCCTATCGGGCGGCAAGGTCAGCAACGTTTGAACGAGATCGGCGGAAAGATAAGGAATCCTAGTTTCCGTGACCGAGTTGATTTTGACGAGTGACATCGCCGTCTCGCGACGTAGTCGTTGTGTCAAGAACAGATGCCAAATGCGGTGCAATTGCGGTTGCCATCCCGACGACTCTTCTAGGGCTTCTCTCAGCGACTCCTGTGCCAAATCTTGCACTTCACCGGAATCCATGCAAGCGAATAGCGGCTGATCCAAGCCATCCAGCATGTACGCTTGCAATCGCTGAGAGAGCCATTGTTGCAGCTGCTGTTCCTGACGAATTTCCTTTGCCTCGGCATCGAGCGAGAAATTATAGGCCTTGCGCATGTGCATCAATTCACCAGCATGCCCCCTCAACAAGACTTGAATCCCCAATTCCTCGTAAACGGGCAGAGTCGGCATCACGATACATTGCGACAAGTAATGCCCATCTGTGAGGTGGACCATCGCGTCCAAATGCGTCTCGAAATTCGTCAGAAATCGATCGTTCAAAATATACGGATGAAGTTGGCTGCCAGCCAAACGCGCGAGCTCGCTGGCGGACCGCAAGTCCAAACTCCCCTCAATACCCAAACAGACGGATTGCACATTAACGCGGTGATGGTCCATAACCGCCAATATCGACCGTGCATCGAGACCACCCGACAATGACAACCCGAGATGCGGTGTATCGAGGGAACAACGATCGACCGATTCCTTGAAATAACGATCCACTTGGTCGAGCTGATCACGAGCATTGGTTACCCGATCAACCTGAGATTGCAACTGCCAGTACCGCTCGACCTCGAGCGCGCCAGTGTTTGGCTCAAATGTGATGCAAGCTGCTGCTGGAAGAGTCTGAATGGCCGCGTAAAAGGTGTCCTGACACCAGAGATGCCCAAACGTGAAGAACTGAGCCAACCCGCGCATATTGAGATCGGTGGAGCAGTTTCCGGCTGCCAGCAACGCTTTGATCTCGGAGGCAAACTGTAATCTTCGTCCGGAGCGGGTGAAGTAGAGCGGTTTCATGCCAAACCGGTCGTTGACCAAAAGCAATCGGTCATGCCGGCCATCCCAGATGGCTGCTGCAAATTTTCCTTCCACTCTAGCAAAAAAGCCGCGTCCTTCCTTGAGATATCCGTGGAGCAGAATCTCCGCATGGTTTTGCGGATCGATCATTGACGATTGCAAATTCAAATGCAGAAGCAGTTCTTTCACGTTATAGATCTCGCCATCGAGCACGGCACGAGAGTCGCTGGCCGTCACTTCCACCGGCTGGGCGCCGCTGTTGACTACCCCGAGAGACACCCGACCCATCCAGCAATCGCCGAATGACGAATTGCTCGACTCCACCCGGTCGCGAGAACGCTGTTGTAATTTCTCCAGCATTGTCAGGCCGATATGAGCGAGATCTTGACTCGCGGTTTGATCGGTAATCCCGCATATTCCTGGCATGAATTGACCTGCTGATTTCGAGAAAAGAATGAAAAAGTTGAGAAACGACGTCAGAACCTAGTCGTCGGCAGGATCAAACATCTAAACGTTAGGCGACACCGGCGCAAAGAAGGTCTTGAGGTTATGACTCAATGCGACGACTTCAATAGTTCAAGTGGCCGAAGTCGCACAGCTTTTGAGATCGAACGTGGTTCTAAGCGGAACTCTTGGCGAATCGATGCAACGACAGGTTCCCTTTATGAACCTGTCCGACTCGAAGAGCCCTGTGATAGACCACCGTCTTATCGGAGCAATTTCGATGCCTGCGCTAAATCGACGAACACCAATTCGCGAGCCCAACCTAAGACAAACACGAAGCAAAGGACTGCGGCGAGTCGAAAGGCTCGTTCGTCGCGGCGTTTCCAGATCGATGACCACTGAGTTGCCGCCGACGCCGTAAACAAAAACAAAATCGGCATGGTAGGCAGGTGATAACGGGAGTGCGCGAAAATCACCGAGTGAATTAAACAGGGAAACGCAATTGACAAGATGAAGAGCCAAAAAAATCGTCGGTCTTTCGGCCGCGTCATCATCAATCCCACGATCCCGAGAAATAACGTTCCAACGTAAGAGCCCACGATCAATAGTGCCACGACAATCATGAACCAGCCGGGGAAGTTGCCCCAGAGCCCCTGTCGCATCCCGGCAATCATAGTTCGCTCGAGTTGCCAATAATTAAAGAAGCGGACGACGGTGCGTTTGGCTGTCAGTATGGGATGAGACAGAACAAACTGAATTCCGTGCCGCATGGCGAGTTTGTCTAGCTGGCCTTGCGTCATGCCTTTGGCCGCGGGATACTTCTGACGCAGCACCTGATCCCAACTGCGTTCGCCGGTCACGTCGCTAACAGTGGCCCAAGAACGTTCCAATGGGGTGTATTCATAGTTGCCCATCATGGCGTTCCGCCCACCCATGACATCCACGATTGTTAACGTGTCCTGAATCACTGTGTTGCGGTAAGCCCAAGGAGCAACTACAAAGAGCATCGTCGCGAGCGGAATCACTGCTGCACCGAAGCGCTGTTTCCTGGAACCCTGCCAAACCCCCAGAAAATAGATGCTCAAAAACGGGCTGTATAGCCATAAAATGCTTCGGGTCAACGCTCCCAAACCCAAGCAAAAACCAGTTATAGCGAGCAATTGCCAAGACTGCTTTGCCACTGCCAACATCGCTAACCAAGTCGAGAGCACCAAAAGAAAGGTGAAGAGCGTTTCGCTCAGCAATAAGTTGTTGAAACCCAGCAGTGATGGATAGAAGCAGGTCACTCCCGCAGCTAGCACTCCGACATCCCTGTCAAATGCCAAACGCCCCATGAAATAGACGATAACAACTGTCGCCAAGCTCAGTATTCCCTGAAATGCCCGCACGGCTTGGTAGTTTTCCAAACCAAAGACCTCGTACAAGCCAGCAATTACCAAAGGATACAGCGGAGGCCGTAGCGAACTGGGCTTGCCGGATGCGGTCAGGTAGGCCCGTTCTTCAACCAAGCCGACAGCCAAGCGGTTGTAGTCCTGAGCATCGGCAACTTGGACCGGCTGTTCCGCAAACGCCAGCCAAAGGCCGAAACGAACAACGGAACCACAAAGCAAGATTGCAGTCAAGGCCTGTGGCCAGACACGGTCATTGTTGTTCGAGGGATCTCCAAGTGTTCGCGTTGCCAAGGTTCACGCTACCTTCTCAATGAAGCTGATCGTCATGTCATATCTCGCGATCTATGAATTTCTTATAGCTTCCAAAGTGCAGGCACCTGAGACGGATTGACGTTGAACACTTCGTAAAGCGCGGGGATGTGCACAAACATCAGACCACCGAAGGCGAGTACACAGACTGCAAGATAGAGCATCAGACCGCGTTCCCGATACAAACGCTCGGGGTTTTGTGCGGCGCTATCTTCTTTCAACGCGACACGGAGATATGCGGCAAAGAACCCCGCAATTAAGGGCACCGAGAGGATTAACTCCAAGTGGTAACGGATAATAAAGACGCCTAAGAGTAAGGCTGCACCACAAGCGTAGAAAAAGATACTGACGAGCAAGCGATTCTCGTCATAGTACGCGAACGACTTTCGATAGGCTGTCGCGACGCCCTTGCTACCAATCGCGCGGTATTCAGCAAACCTTTTGCTCGCCATGAAAAATGCCCCGACCATCCAATAAGAGGCAAGCAGCGAGACCGGAGGGATTTCGTGGGGACTGATCACGAACCAACCCAACGCGAGACGTAGCGGGTTGTTGACCGACTCGGAGAGCACGTCGAGATAGGGCAGTTCTTTCGAGCGAACTGGTGGAATGTTATAGATCAGGCCCATGCCGAGCAAAGCGGCCGCGGCGATGAAAAAGGGTTGGTTGACCGCGGCCGCAAGTCCTAAACCGAGAATTCCTAAACCAACCCATTCGGCATAGGCAATTGACAAATTGACTTGGCCTGCAGGAATCGGCCGATGACACTTAACGGGATGATCGCAGTCCGTCGGAGCGTCGAGTATTTCGTTAATCACATAATTGCTGGACGCCACGATGCAAGTGGCGATTAAACCCACAATCAGATTCCAAACCCACGGCCCACTCACGTCCCCCATATGATAGAAGTAGGCGAGCAAAACGCCAATCAGCATGAAGACATTCTTAAACCAATGGTCGGGCCGTGCAATGGCGATGTATGGCGACACCATTGCCGAGAGACGCGAAATCGAGGGGGAGATGACAGGCGCTGCCGGCGTCTCAATGGAATCCTGAGGGCCATCTCCAGCGATTGGTTGCAGTTTCGATTGAGCCGTATTTGGTAATGCCATCGCAATTTGAACCTGGAAATTGAGATTGAACCTGAAAAGAGAGAAATAGACGCTACTCGTTCGTTCTAAGAATGTCCGGCAGTCTGGCCGTCGTCGAGCCGGAGATCATTAGATACTTTTCTATCCATACCGCGAGAACTAATACGGCCCAGAGAACAGCTCCATGCCGTCCCGTGCGATTGATAAAGCCGCGAAAGCTGCGATTGATTCAAGTACATGGAAATCGGGTTTGATGGTCCCATCACGGTTTCTTCGATGAGGTCTCGCAGTGGTCCCCGTAGCCAATCGTCAACCGGGATTTCAAACCCCTGTTTTCGTCGCCAGACGACGTTGCTTGGCAATCGTTGATCAAACAGTTGCTTGAGCATCCATTTCGTCTGGCCTTTCTGGATCTTCCACTGGGAGGGCACTCGAGTCGCTAGTTCGAGCAGTTCGTGATCGTCGAACGGAGGACGAACTTCTAGTCCCACTGCCATGCTCGCTCGATCGACTTTCGTCAAGAAATCATCCGGTAGCAGAAAGGCGACGTCGGTGTTAATCATGCCCGCCATCGCATAGTCGGTCCGGCCATAAAGGTGTTCGACGGTCGACTCTGGCCGCCACCCACTGAGTGTTTGTCGAAACTCGTCGGTGTAATGCCGTTGCCGTAGCCCTGTTCTTGCCAGGTAGAGAATGTTCGCGTAGGCCGATTGCGGCGGTCGCGCAAGATTCATCAACGCCGTTTGCAGCCGAAGGCTTCGTTGCCGCCCTCGACGGAAAGCACGACTCTTACCGATTGCGGCGCCAGTCGAGCAACGCACATCGTGGGAACGGCTCCTCATAGAAGTGGACGAGAGACTCTAAGCTTTCCGCCAGCAGTCGGAGTCGCGACCTCTTCAACATGATTGATTTGATACTGTCGGGCGACTTCCTGCGTACAGGGCAGTTCGCTAAAGTCGTCTTCGTGAAACCCAATCGAAAAAGTCGTTAAAGACGATTTGCGGATTCCTTGGAAAAATTGACGTCGCACCGCCGATCACTCCGTAGGCGAAGTACTCCCCCAACGCTTAGCTCTCAGCTTCTTGGAGAATACTCTGGTCGACAAGAATGGCTATCAATTCAGAAGCAAAGATGAGGCGGTCGTGGCCTTGGTAGTAATAGAGCGGCTTTTGGCCGACTCGATCGCGGTCAAGATACAACAGTCCGGCGATGCCGCACGAGGGAGTTGAGACATTTCTTTGACTGGATGTGAACCGTCGATTGCTGCGTGTCGTGTGATACTCGAGTTCCCGACTTAGCCCACCAGAACGATGAGCAAAACCATGGATCCGGCGAGACCCCATGCGAAGACCCGTCGCGGTCCAACCCAGCTTGTGTTCAAGGGCGGTACGGGAGACCAGAGCGGGCTACTCATCGCGAACTTCCGAGCGAGAAGAACACCCATTCCCGCGCCCACGCTGCCGCAGACAATGTTGGTCGCATCAAATCCGCCACCACGAACAAGAAGTTGGGCAGATTCCACAAAGGCCAAGACGGCCAATGCCAGCAAGAAACCGCTTCGACCACTCCGCACGGGATGACGTGTTGTTGTTCCCCATGATGTCGTCAAATAGCCAATTGGTACGAAAACCGTGGCAACCAAAATCAATTGGGAAGCCTCGAGTTCCGATCCGTGGAATGGCACCAGTTGAAAAGCTCCACTGTTCAATTTGTGATAGAGATCAAGTGGTTGGAGGACGAATTCCAAAGGATACAAGGCGTAAACGATTAGCCCGCAGGTGTACGCAATCAGCAGGACATCGACCGCCTGTCGAGGACGGCACGTGCGTGTCCAACATCGCAAACGATTTACACTCACTTGACCCAGCAATAACCAGCTCAACATGCCAATTGCTCCACCAAGCACCGCTGCCAGAGCATCGTTTCGCGAGACAATCCCTTCGGGGGTGTAAGACTGCAACAATTCAAGGCTAACGGCAAACGCAATAATGCTGAGCAGTGCGAAAAATAGTCGGACGGCTGAAGCCTTCAGGCTTGTGCGGTCGGCATCGCTCCAACCTGCGACAAGCAGACCAAACGGAAAGAAGGCGAGAAAATTCGCAACCCAATCGGATTTCCGATGAGGATCGATTCCCCAGGGATGCTTGAAGAAATTCTCGAACGGTGATGCAGATTCAACAGTCTCCAAAGTAATAAAAGTCAATTGGCTGACCGTTGGAATTGCGATCAAGCCAGCCCACAATAATGCGCAAATGCCTAAGTCATTTTGGCTTGGCGGAGGAGCCGATCGGGTCAATGCAACTTGTGCCGATGGCACGGCTGTCCACAAACGACCAGCTTGGCGACGAGCCAAGAGCCCAGATCCGAGCAACAGTAAACTGACGACGACGAATGCTCCTACTTTCCACAACGGATGGCCAGCACGATCGCTGGCGGCTCGCATTTCAGCTCGGCTGCGACCGAGTCGTAAATCTCCGTGATCGGGATCGAGCAGTTCGGGATTCTCTCCATAGACCCCTTGCTCTTCAGCAGTCGGCAAGCCCGTAGGACGACTTTGCCCTGGGTGATCCAGACAATACCAGTAATTCTCCCGAAAGCGAAATGTCTCCGACGCGGTTCCCGCACCAACATTCACAAAGTTCACCATTTCGCGGTTTCGCCAAACGATGACATTTTCAGAAAAGAGACCGTTCCGGCAAGGAACAAACCGAGCATCGTTGTTTTCTTGCAGGATTCGGCAGAACCAACCGGTGGGACAGTAGATCACATTCCGGTGCACTCGCACGCCATCGACACCGACCAAAGCGATGGGAGCCTCTGAGCCAACAACGCTACAGTCTTCGAGTATTACCTGAGAGGCTTCCGCAAAGTTTTGACCGGCATGAAAGAACTTCGCGCCGGTTGTTCCTCCGATTTGTGCCGCTCGATCGGTGATGCCCGAAAACGAGCAATTCTGCACCCGAATCAGACGGCTGCCACCCTTGACCTGAATGCCGACCTTGACTTTATCCTGTCCGTCGAATCGACAGTCAACAATTTCTCCGCCCTCACAGCCGGTCACGTCGACTGCTTGGCCTTCGCGGCCCCAACCGGCCATCGTGCAGTCTTCCACTCGAAAGCCATTCACACGCGAGAGCTTGATGCAATCGTCATTGCCCTGAGTGCCGATATTTCGGAAAGTCAAATTCTTCAGGATGATGTCGTGAGCAGGTTGATCGGCTCGTCCGCCATCATCGATGTTGATTCCATTCAACGCCGCTCCGTCGAACACGAGGTCCCGCAGCACAACATGAGCTGGAGATTTCAGCTGCATCCCGGTGCCGCCACCCCGAATCACCGGCGGCATATCCGGACGAGCCCCTGCAATCACAATCGGTCGCGACGTCAGCCCTCGTACCCCGTCAAAAATCATCTCCCCTCGATACTCACCCGGCGCCAGGAGAATCGTCTGACCTGGCTGAGCGTCGGCAATTGCATGGCGAAGTTCTTCCGAGGTTTCGATGCGAATCTCGGATCCCAATACATCATGACTACAATTCGTGAAGAGAACGGCGAACGGAACGAGAATCAGCAGAACCCAAAGGTAGTCACTTGGAAACTGCGGACTTCTTCCTTGACGATGGAACTCATCCATTGACGAGGACAGGAGACCCTTCCGGTGCAATGTTTTCGAAGGTTGCATAGGCCTGCCTCGCGAGTTGCTCCCAGTCGAACTGCTCCTTGACCCATCTGCGTCCCGCTTCCCCCATACGATGCAACTCCCTCGGCTCGTCAAGCAGCTTGATGATCGTTTCGACCATTTCGTTGCTGTCATCGGGATCGATAAGAAGTCCCGTTTGCGGGACTTGCATTGTTTCTGTTGTCCCGCCCGTAACGCCGGCGATCACGGCCCGAGAACAAGCCTGGGCCTCGATCAACACCATGCCAAACCCTTCGACATCGTAGCCAATCTGCCGGTTAGGAAGCACGAACAAGTCACATTGTTGATAGCATTGGAGCAAGCATTCCTCGGAGACACTTCCCATAAATCTAACAAACTGCCGTAAATCTAATTCGTCAACGAGCGATTGAAGGGCAGTGTATTGTTCTCCTTGCCCGGCAATAACGTAGAGGACTCGTGGGAAATGTCGACTAATCGCCGGGAGTGCCCGAATGAACTGTTCGTGACCTTTGCGCTTTTGCAATCGCCCAACGGTGAGAATGACGAGGCGTTCTCCCCATCCCAGCGTTTCCCTCACACCCGGATTTCGGGGAGCAGGACAAAACCACCGGGTATCGACACCGGGGGAGAGTCGCCGAATCTGACTTGGCGGAACACCCCAACGATCACGCAATATGTTTTCCGTATTAATGCTGTTTGCAATAATGAAATCTGCGTTACCGAGCACGCGACGAGACATCCATCCCAACTCTCGACTTGCCCCCGCGTAACACAATTCCTCGCCATGCATGTAACATACGTATGGGATTTTCAAGAAACGCCTGCAGAGAAATGCAATCCAACCGTCCGGCAAGCAAGCGCCACAATGGATCCGCTCGATCGAATGCTGACGGACGATTTGACGAATATGCTTCCAAAGACGCCAATAGCCGCCAAGACCCGCGACACTGCTTGTTCCCCAAGTCGATAGTGAAAACGGAATCCGAGTGAGATTCAAATCGTGAGTGGCATCAAACTCAGCCGCACGAGGATGTGTACCGGTGACGACGTGATACTCGCTTCTCGGCAACCGCCGGTAGATTTCCCAAAACCAGCGACCACTCCCTCCATCCTGTGGCGGGAAGACACTCGAAATTAGAAGTGTCTTCATACCGCAACTCCCGTGGAGGAATGTTGCAAGATGATTTGGTATTCCGCCAATACGGCTTGCACATGAGCATCTAGCGAGAACATTTCCTCGCAACGTCTTCGCGCCGCCTGGCCCATTAGTTGCCGGAGCTCAGGTTCAGCGAGCAATTGCTGTAGAGCCTGGGCTAGCTGGTCGGGCGACTTCGGCGGCACGAGCAAACCGGTTTCCCCATCGAGCACCATTTCCGGGATGCCGCCCACGTCCCCGCCGATCACCGGCCGGGCATGAGCCATCGCCTCCAAAGTGGCGTTGCCCAGCGGTTCGGCATGCGAGGGCACGGTGACGATGTCTGCCGCCGTCAACCACTCCGGGATATTTTTCTGAAAACCCACAAACTGCGCGGTGCAGTTCAACTCGCGGGCCAAATTTTCCATCTGCCGACGATACGCCCCCTCGCCTTCCAGGTCGTCACCCGCGATCACTAACTCTGCCTGCTCCGCGTGTCTCGGCAGCCGAGCCCAAGCCTGCAGCAAATCCGCCACGCCCTTGCGTTCGATGATCTGCCCGGCGAACAGCACCAGCAACTTGCTGGGATCAAGACCTAAACGCCGCTTCGCCACGAACTGGTCGTCTTCACAAGGCGTCTCCGGCAGCGGTAGACCGTCATACACCACCGCTCGCGAACTGTCTTGCAGTTGGCCCGACTCTCGGCAGAGCATCCGCATCAGTGCCTGAGACACGAACAGATGTCGATCCGCGTCGAACTTGTTCAGCCACTCGATCGCCGAGCCCTCGAAAATCCAGCGGTGATGGCACACCCGCGGAATCCCCAACCGCCGGGCCGCGTCCGAGGTCATCTGATGTGACGGCAAGTCGTTGCTATGCACCACATCAGGCTCTTCCCGCCGTAGCACCTCCATCAGTGCATGCCGACTCCTACGGTACTGCAGCCATTTGAGCTTGTCCGTGAACTGCTGCGGCACGAACTCGCAGCGAATCCCTGCGTCGCGAAACCGCGCCAGGGCCTCGCCGTCGGTCCCAACGACCAGCAGCACCTGATGCCCGGCCGCGGAAAGCCCCATCGCCAACCGCTCCACCGCCACCTCCGCCCCGCCAATAAACGGAGCCCAGGAGGTGAGGGTAATTTTGAGATTTGTCATAGTATTGACGCCGCTTGGGGAGACTTGTGCGGGACCGAAGATAAGACCTCTTGGTATTCATCCCAAAGCTGGTGTGAGAGTTTGCGAATGTCGAACATTTTCTCGGCTCGCTCTCGCGCTGCGGAACGCCGCACTTGCAAATCATCGACATCCGAGATCCATCTCGTAAGCGCTGCGGTCAGTTGATCGATATTGTCCTGATCGACGATCTCGCCACCTTCCGGGAGAATTTGATCGTCCACCGATTTACTGGCGTAACCCAAAATGGGGCAGCCGCATGCCAAGGACTCGATCACGCTGATACTGCACGCTTCTTCCTGGCTAGTATTCAAAAAGATGTCGAGTCCATTGTAAAACCCTCGAAGCTCATCAAGGTGCCCCAACAGTATCAAACGATCTCCCAACCGCGCCTTTGCTGAATCAAGAAGCTCGCGAGCATATTCTTCATCTCCGGGCACCGGTCCGCCGGCAACGACGACCTTCAGCCGTTCATCTTGAATCCGCGCAGCCGCCTCGAAAAGATGCTCAAGCTGCTTGCGAGGCCGAATGGCACATGCCACGCCAATGGCAATGTCCGTTTCTTTAAGGATCCCATCGCGGAATTCTTGTCGGCGGCCCTCGTCCGGGCGGAACCTCTCCAGGTCGAGTCCGTTGTACAACAGCCGCCACCGATCCTCGGGGACCACCCCTTCGACCCCCGGCCGACAGGCCTCCCGACTGCCTCGGCTCAAGAAAAACATCCGCTGCGGGGCCTTCCTTCCGCCGAACGCCCAAGTGCAGAACTCACGGCCCATCGTAAAATGCACACTCACAACCACTGGCAGCTTACAAATCCTCGCAAGATACTGCCCAATAGGATAAATGTCCTGCTCGTTGCAGTGGATCAGCTCAATGTTGTGCCGGCGAACAATCTTTCGCAAATGCCACAGCGATCGCGCGAAGGGGACCGGATTGCCCTTGCTAGGGAATGGCAACGGGTCCTGGTACGAGGGCACTCCTTCTTCCACAGCCCAAGCATGAAACACGCCGAGTTCCCGCGACACCAATACGGGCCGTAGGCCCCGCTCCGGCAGAAACCGAAACCACCCCTCCGTCGGCACCGTCGTGCTCTGCCGGTTGGGATTCATCGTTAGGTATAGTACATTCATTTTTGATCTTGTGCAATCGGTTGTCTGCACTGTCATGAGCCGCCGCCGTTTACTGTTTTCCATTCCGTGAAATCGTAGTTGAGCAGACGACGCAATTCGTCTGTTTGCCTAACTTGGATGCTTCGAAGAAACTCGACTGCTGCTCGAGAATCAACTGCCGCTCGATCAATCTTCCGTTCGCTTAATCGTCGAGCCGACGTCCGGACCAACTTCGGGACCCACGGGCTGATTCGCTCCCATGCCGGCGAAAATCGTAGTCGGTTCAAAATCCGTGAAGTCGGCTGGTTCAGCACGTTTGGAGTCTCGTTTGACCTTGCATTGATACCGGCGGGCGTGAAGGTCTCGTCAATCTCAAGCCAAGCGAACAGTCGCTTCAATATTTGGACAGGCTCACTCGCGAGCGACTCCGTCGTGAGCCAAAACACCCGTTCCGCCCCAAATCGATCGAGATACGGACGTAGCTGCATGGCGTAATAGCTTACGTCGCAATAATGGCTATTCTCGCGGATTGCCGACAGTAGGTCTCGTTTCTCTCCTTCGTGCTGCACGTGCCACCAGTAGTGACTAATCGTGCGATCGATCGGATCTCTCAAAACATAGACAATGCGAGCGTTCTTGTTGAACGAATAGATGCGGTCGACTACACCGCTCCGCACGGGCAGTTGAGAATACGCAGTCGACGACTCACCAACATACGTAGCTCCATCCGCTCCATCGAAAAGTGCAAGATAGCTATCCAAGTCGTTACAGTAAGGTTTGTATATCGTCTGACCATTTACTGTGAACGGACGCAGCTTTGCACCATCTTCTTTGTCTCCTGCGAAGAATCCCGGCTCCTTCAACGGGCTCATGAAGATCTGCGGGTGCTGGCCCAGATACGTGTGCAAAGAACTAGTTGCACACTTGGCTGCGCCAATAATGAATAGGTTAGGTTTACAGAACATGACAATTTAGCTTTGGACGCTTCCTAACAGTCATAGAAATCCCACGACACAAAATGAATGTCTTCCAGCACCGCCAGTCCCAGGGCCAGTGGTGCAGGCCGCGGCGGAACATTTCCAGAGCTTCGACACGCTGGCCGCTCATCCATAACGTCGAGTAGCCGAGTTTCCAGAAGTACTCTTGTTGCAGTCGATTCCGCAGAGCCTTGCGTTCGTTCGGTCGCCAGTTCGGCTCGGCTAGCATCCGCTCATAACCGGATGCCAGCAGTCGCAGCACTCGCGTCTGCCGTTCGAGATCCGCCGCTCCGCCGGCTGCGGAAGAATTCGCATCGTGCACACGGTAATCCAGGTGGACCGAGTCGATGTAGGCCATCTGGAAGCCGCGACGCAGGCTGGCGATGACGAACAGTTGGTCTTCCGCTTCGTTCCGGCTCGCCGCCTCGAATCGCACGCCATCGAACAGCTGGCTTCGCATCACGGAGTTTTGCAGCCCGTTGTACAAACCGTGGGTAATCATGCATTCGAGCACGGTTTCGTCTTCGATGATCCGCAGTTTGCCAGCCGCACGCGTTTTCAACTGCAAAAACGGTCGCGGTTGGCCTTCCACGTAGAACGTGGAGGCGGCTAGTTCCTTACCAGTCGGATGATCGACCATCCGGCAGGCCCCGTAGACCCAGTCGACGTCAGGGTTGGCTTCCAGGGCGTCCACACAGTCCTCGAGATGGTGCGGCAGCCAGAGGTCGTCGCTGTCGTAGAAGGCGATGTACTTCCTGGTGGCGTGGTCCAATCCGGTGTTGCGAGCCCCGTAGGCTCCCTGGTTCTCCTGATAGATGTAGCGGACCGGTTGGGAGAACTCCGCGGTCAACCGCGGCACCAACTCCCGCGTCCCATCCGTACTGCCGTCATCAACGACAATCAGTTCCCAATCCAGGAACGTTTGGGCCGCAATAGCCGCAAACGCCTCCGGCAGAAACTTCTCGCGGTTATAAGTCGGCAGGATGATACTGACAGTGGGATACATGGATTGACTGAGCTTTCTCAGGAAGTACGTTGAAGGATCAGAGTGGGTCCACATTTCGTCACGAGGTTGTACCCTAAGCCAAGGTTCTTCAGATACACGACCGTTGAATCCTCAACCGCTTCTTCATACGACAGTCCATGGCGTTCGACGAGAACTAGTCGAGGTTGGAATCTGCTCCAATCATTGCTCTGCAGAACCTGCTCATCGAGGCCCTCCACATCGACATTCAGCAGATCGACTTGGCGATTCATTGGTCCGTGAGCTTCGAGGATCTCAGCAAGTGTCTTCACCGGGACTTCAATCACCTCCAACAACTCATACCCTTGTCACTGCAATTCTCTTGCTCGCAACGTATCGAGTGTTGAATACTCACCTTGTACGAACACATGCATGGGCATCGTAGTGCGGACAATGTCACTGCCGATGGCTACCGAAAGAGTCGTGTCACGCGGGCGAAAAGCAGCAAATTCGCGTGCGACTTTAGGGCGAGGCTCCACGTTAATCCCCTGCCAGCCACGACAGTACAAAGAATACGTGTTAGATAGGGCAATGGGATGAAACGCCCCCACATCGACAAAAAAACCGGTGGACTGGCTGCGCGTCAACCATTCAATAATCATGTCTTCGCCGAATTGGGAATACGACGGACGGATGTTCCAAGGCAAGCGGCGCGATAAAAACCGCCAACAGTGGCCTTTGGCTCTCTTATAAGAAAACGACATTATTCACGTTGACTAAGTGACAAGTATCTCCAGCATAAACTGATCCTGATTGTAAGGCGGCTGGATAATACTTACGCTTGGTTTCGATTCTATCTCTCAGGTTTAGCCAATACTTGCGACGGAATTGGGCCAAAGGAACCGCTTGCAGGCCGAACGGATTTCACGTTCAGAAACCGCTTGAATCGCCGGTGAACTATCGAGCCAATCCTGCTGCCGCTGGGGTCAAAATTACGGGCAGCCCGATAACGTGAAGCTGCCTCCATGATGCCGAGTCTTACACTGGAATCGAAAGACCGCCAACGAAGGTGCTTCTCAAAGGCGGCTATAGATGCGTTAAGTTCTGAGCATTCTGAGCCGAATCGGTCGATGAATAAACGCCGAACGGCGGAAAATGCTCGCGAGAGTTGAACGATCGAATGGGCGACGGGGATCCCACCAACCGAAGAAAAACGGTGCAGTTCGTACCAGGCTTTCTCAGAGACGTCCGGGCAGATCGACGATGCGTAACGTGCCGCGGCGCGGGAGGCATTTTTGACTTGTTCGTCGCGATTCAGTGCGGACACGCAGGAGTCTAGCTGTCGGTACTGAAGCAGCGTCTCTCCGTGATTTCCCAAACGTCCACAGGCAGCTAGCCGAGTCCAAAGGTCAAAATCCTGTGCAACCCGAAATTCGGGATGATATCCGCCGACTCGGAGAGCAGATTCTTTGTCGAACATGGCCCCCGGATGCACAAACGCCGGCGTAAACAACATGCGCCAGCGGATGGCTTCGTCAGTGACAAGGTTTGTGACGCGACCGTTTGTATGCCCCTCCGCATCAATCCGGTCGAATGCACAACTCAGCAGCACGAGGTTATCGCGATGCATCAACTCCAGTTGCTTCGCCAGTCGCTCGGGATGTGACACATCGTCGGCATCCATCCGGGCAACGACGGGGGCAAGTGCTTCGCGCAGACCGAAGTTCAGTGCGTCGACCAACCCGTTCCCTTCCAACCGGAAATACCGCAGACGTGCGTCCTCGATCGACCGGCAGTAGGCAGGGGTATCGTCCGTCGAGCCATCGTCGAGCAACAGTAGCTCGAAGTCGCGAAACGTCTGAGCGAGTATGCTCTCGACAGCTTCCCGCAAATACGGCATACCGTTCCGCACTGGTAGAACAATTGACACGACAGGAGTAGACACTTTCGCACGTCCTATACCTAGAGTCGGCGTAATTACCCATCTGTGAATGCACAACGCACCCGATTTAGTGCGCGACTAAAAAAATTCGGTTTGGAAATCCGGTAAAGCGTGTCGGAAGCGATCAAAGTCAATTGTGACGACTCGTACGGTGCAAGGTATTCATGTACCGGCGAGCCATCAGAGCATTTTGCGTACACGAACATATTTTGCTTATACCAGATGGCGACATCTTCGTTGTGCCACAACAAGTGACGCAAGGGATCATACTGGGTAAACCCCTGTTCCGCGAACAATTTCTTCCAGTACCAGGGCCAATTCTCGTTGACATGTCCGACGCCGCCCTGGCCAGGAATCGCGGCAGAAAACACAACAATTGGAGCAAGTCTAGTTAGCGTGTCGACCAGTGTTCGTGCAGTCTTTGGAGGGAGGTGTTCTGCCACCTCCAAACACAGGGCTAAATCAAATGTCCGAGACAAATCAAGGTTCTTGGTCAAATCGTGCTCAAGAAACTTATCTTCCGAGATCAGCAAAGTACTGTTTTCACGTACGCCGGGGCCATCAACACCCAGGACGTCTTCGACTCCCAGTTCTTTCCAAACGGAAAGCCAGTGGGCTTGTCCGCAGCCAAGATCGACGACGCTTGCTGGGGTGAACGCATTGAGCAGGAGAGGTACGCAGGCTCTGGCTGAGTTTCTTGCGACTTTGTCGCGCCGCATCCAGAACTCTCGGTCATACGTTGAGCTATGCTTTTGTCTTGCTGTGGCCAATGTCATCTACCTCGCTCAGTCTTTGTAGGCAAAATCTGACGGTACTAGTTCCCACCGCGTCGGTGCAATGCAATAACCGCGATGAAATCCACGGCCCTCACCAAAAGTGTCTGCATCGATTACTGAAAACTGCAGTGCGTTATCAATTGTCGCTACATTTCCGTTGCGAGAGCTAATTACTATCCGAGACGAATATTCGCCAGGGGCCAATGGGCATTGCGGGATAGTGACTCGCACACGGTTTGAACCAAGAAATCTGGTTGACAGAGAACTTGTCCGATGAGTGTGAAGCGAGAGGATTCGTTGCCCCAATGAGTTATCAATACCAATCCCGATAGTCGGTTCGAAAACTGCTTCCGCAAACTCGAGTTCAATTTCTAATACGAGAGGCCTTCCCATCTCCAAGTATGATGATGGGGTTCCATCGTCGCCAATCAGATACACGCCAGACAGCACTCCAGCACGGTCAGTCGCATGATCTAATTGTAGCACCGAATTAGTACTCTCGTGATATTCTGCAAGCACATGCGAAATGGAGCCCTGAGCGCCCACGGCACCGCCGATGAGCAGGTATCCTTTATGGCAGAGAGACTGGACTGCGGCCATGTTATGGCTCACAAACAGCACCGTGCGTCCGCCCTCCGCCACGTCCTGCATTTTGCCCAGGCATTTTTTTTGGAATTCGGCGTCGCCGACGGCGAGGACTTCGTCGATGATCAGGATTTCCGGTTCCAGGTGGGCGGCGACGGCGAAGGCTAGGCGGACTTGCATGCCGCTGGAGTAGCGTTTGATGGGGGTGTCGAGGAATTTTTCTACGCCGGAGAAGTCCACGATTTCGTCGAACTTGCGGTCGATTTCCTTCTTCCGCATGCCGAGGATCGTGCCGTTCATGTAGATGTTTTCGCGGCCGGTCAATTCCGGGTGGAAGCCGGTACCAACTTCCAAGAGGCTACTGACCCGCCCGCGGATGACGGCCCGGCCGCGGGTCGGTTCGGTAATGCGGGAGAGGATTTTCAGCAGCGTACTCTTGCCGGCCCCGTTGCGACCGATAATGCCCACGACCTCGCCCTCGGCGACCTCGAAGGACACATCCTTGAGCGCCCAGAGAGTATCGTCCGACTCGTCCTCCGCGGTAAACGTATTCAGCCGTCGCAGTCGCTGAAAATTCCGAAGCGGACTGCGGGCGAAGGACTGCATGGCCCCGACAAGGCTATCATGAACCTCCTCCTTGAGGCCCAAGCGATAGGCTTTGCCGAGGTTTTCAACAGAGATGATGGGGCGCGACATTAGGCTTCAGGGTGGATTTTGCGTGGAGAATGGAGTGGCTATTACTCGGGCTTGACGCCTTCGACGATCAGAAAATCGGAGCGTTCGACGTTGGCAACATCCAGGATTCGGCTGCAGTGAAAAGGCATTCGTTCGACATCGACAAATCCTTGGGCTTCAAATAGCTCAACCAACTGGACTTCGTCGAATTGCCATTTATGCGTGTGGCCCATAGAGCCAAACCACCGTCGCCGCGTACAAATTTCGTTAAAGTACATCTGCACGTGGGACTTCAACGGGCTTGCATTGCGAATACCGTCCGGTTTGGATCGCACCTCATCGAAGATTTCTAAATAGCGAGTCCAGAATTGGATACCATCAGGAACACAAACCCTGAGAACACCCTGCGGCGCTAAAACGCGATAGCATTCGGCCGTGAGTTTCTCGGCATCGGCGAGTTCAAAATGCTCCCACAATTCGCCCGCATAAATGGCGGCCACCGAATTCGACGCAAATGGCAAACCACGAAAGAGATTGTGATATTTGACCTGGGGACCAAACTCGGTCGGTGGAACAACCCGCAGCTTTGTCAGGAAGCGATCGAGTAGAGAAAGGCGGGAAGCGAGCCAAGCCCGATTACTGCCGTCGATATTGATCCAACCATCCGGCTGCACGGGACCACAACCAAGATTGAGCATTGGGCCGGTTGGAATGGAACTCAATGCTGGTTCAAGGGCTTGCAGCATGACTCAAGTCTCGGAAGGAGGAATAAGTTTCAGGCAACATCCGCAAAGAGGCGTTCGCGGCTGCGGAAGTAGAGGCAGCCAGTGAGGGCGATGGTGAGGGCGCTGGCGGTGCCGACGGCGATCAGGTCCCAGGGCATGGGGTTGGTGCCGAGGAGGGCGGCCCGGAAACCTTCGATCACGCCAACCATGGGGTTCAACGCGTAGGCCAAACGATATTGTTCAGGGATGAGGCTGGCCGGGTAAACCACCGGGGCGGCGTACATCAACAGTTGCGAGACGAAGTTCATGGCGTGCTTGATGTCGCGGTATTGCACAGCGAGAGCGGTCAGCCAAAGGCCAAGTCCCGCGGCGGTAAGCATCATCAGGAAAACTAACAGAGGAAGCGCCAACGCACCCCAGGTGGGAGGGTGACCATACCACATCATTAAAGCGGCCAAGATAGTCATTGCAATTGCAAAGTCGACTAATTTCGCGATGACGGACGATAAAGGCATCAGCAGCCGAGGAAAGTAAACTTTGCTGAGCATACTGGCGTTGCTGACAAGGCTGTTAGCCCCATCGACAAGAGCGTTGGAAAAGTAAGTCCAAGGCACGAGAGCCGCGAAGCTAAACAAGGCGTAGGGCACGCCGTCTGAGGAAACTTTCGCCAGTCTGCCGAAGACGATGCTAAAGACCACCATGGAGAACAGCGGTTGAATGATGGCCCAACCGATGCCTATGGCGGACTGGGCATAGCGAACCTTCACTTCCCGCCAAACGAGGAAACGGAATAAGTCGCGGTACGCAACGAGTTCCTGCCAATCGACAAGTTGCCAACCAGTCCGAGGTTCGATGACGGTGATGGGGACGTCTCCCGCAGCGGGGGTTGACCGAGCCTGAGAGGTCTCTCCTGCGGGAGTTTCAAATACTTCAGCCACGGTACTCATTGCGGTTAAACGCTCCGCTAGCAAAAAACGGCTTACGATAGATCAAGAAAACACGACTTTAAGAGCTCGACAACGGTGAGCGAACGGTTTGCATTGGCCCATCCCAGCGACGCCGGACGAGAACCCACTGTACGGATTGCCGTCGTTGCGAGCCGGCAACCTTGAGGGTGCCCGCGCTGACCAACATTATGTAGTAGGGCAGTTCCAGACCTTCGAGGGACACGAACTGCGCTGAGACCATAAAGCCTGCCAAGGCGGCAATCGTCATTCGGGCGACCAAGACCTCCCATTCCGAGGCTTGGGCGACCTTGCGTTTGGCGTAGGGGTAGAGTCGAAAGGCTGTCGTCATGTAAAATCCAAGCAACAATCCGAGCCCCACGATGCCCAATTCCGCGCCGATCTGCAGCCACAACGTGTGCGCTTCTTTGCCTGGCGGCCAACCATAACTTGCTGCGATGACCGGCCAATGGTTGGGCCCCGTTCCAAGGACAGGGTGATTCTGCATGGCATCCAGACAGTCGGACCACATGTCGATACGGCTTTGCGACGAGTAGTCGCGTTGCTCGGCGTCAGCGAACGAGGACATGAACTCGTCACGAACTTCGGGGCCGGCCATGATGAGGCCAGCGATGGCAGCGAGTCCAAAGAGGGCAACGTGGCGGGGACGTTTGTCGATCAGCCAAAAACTCACGCTGCCCATGAGGATCAACCCGACCATCCCGCCGCGGGAAAATGAAAACAGCACGACGTGCGTCATCAGAGCAGCACCGCCAAACGCGAGCCACTTCCTCCAGCCGCGCTCATGCATGCCCATGAAGAACGCCATGCCGGCTCCGGTGACCATGGCGATGGCCACGCAATTATTGTCCATACCGCCGAAGCCTCCAGTGCCCCACGGGGTTTGCAGGGGATTGAACGCGGTGAGGTATGTCTGGTTCATCTCAAAGGCGAGGTAGCTTTGGCTGAGCAAGATGACCCAAGCCAGTTGCTTCAATTTTTTCTCGGAATCGATCAACGTGAGCCCGGCGACGAACGGCAGGAGGATTTTTGCCAATTCCTCGACGAAACCGAACGCGACACTCTTGTTCGAAGCGACCACAAGAGCGCTGAGCAGCGACCAGACCCAGAATCCGAATAGACAGAACAGAATGCTTTTCGACCGTCCCAGATTCCATTTGCCAAATCCATGCACGGCCCAGCCCATCAATAAGGCAATAGCGATAATACGACTAAAATTGCCGCCGCTGGAAAGAGACCAATACCAGAGAAATTCGGGACGGATGATCGCAAAGCAGACGTAGACCAACAATCCATAGAAGGGGTTGATGAACGAGGCAATGGCACCCCCGTAGGTGAGGGCATAGGTGAAGATTAAGCCTTTCATGACGGATAAAATGACCTTTGCGTCCGCGTAGTGACCGGCTGCATCATAGGCAATGGCGAAGACTCGTATGTTCCGAGCTGCACGAGTTTGCCGAATGGTGCCATGCAGGTGTTCCAATTGTGGGGTTTCTCAACATAGTAATGTCCGGCGATGCCTAGTTCCCCTTGCAGCCGAGGACTTTGCAGGAGTTTGAGAAGTTGTTTCACCCACTCACTGGCGAGCGCGGCCACGAACCCACCCCGTCCCGTCGCAACAGCTAACCCTGCGACGTTAAGCCAATTCCACGCCTAACGCGTCTTCTCTGAATAGGCCAGCCAGTTTTTACGATCGACATCAACCAATTCGACAACGGCTGATACTCCCGGCAAGTCGTCTCGTTTCATGTAAGGAGCTAAACTAGATTCAGACACCAGTAGGTGAAGGTATTTTTGACTCAGCAATTGATTTCGCACAATCTGACACACGTGATCTTAGGCGACCACCCCTTCGGTGATGCTACGTCCGCGAATCCGCTGACGTGGAAGTGGCCTTCGACATCGACACTGAAGACGTTCTGCACTAGGGTTGCTCCCCGATGAGCGAATGCCGAGCCTGCTCGCGGTGGCTCGCAGTGTCGCTATTGCTCGCCTGTGCGACCATGGACTTGATAGTGGACTGATTGATTTCGTCCACTGTAGGTAAACGAATTGAGTTCACTATTATCTTCACTAAGGCTATCGCCAAATTCCAGCCGGTTCGCATGAGGATACGAAAGTCAAGCCAAGGACCGACGCCATTGATGTAGTACAGGTCGTGCTCCAGTTTTTTTTGAACGCCTTCCAGGTCGCTATCGGCAGGAAGATTCACTTGAGCCAAACCTGTGATTCCAGGCTTTACGGCCAATCGTTCCCGATACTGGGGAATATGCCATTCCAAGTCACTGGTAATCTCTGGCCGTTCCGGACGCGGACCGACTAAACTCATCTGGCCCATCAAAACATTGAGGAGTTGGGGAAACTCATCAACATGCGTCTCACGGAGAAAGCGACCTAGCTTAGTAATGCGCGGATCACCTGGTTTGCTCCAGACGGCTCCCGTCTTCGCTTCGGCCCGATGGACCATCGTGCGAAATTTAACGATCCGGAAGGATCGACCACTTCTTCCGAGCCGGGTTTGAGTGTACAAAACGGGGCCTACGGAAGTCAGTTTCACCAGCATGGCCGTGACCAACATGATCGGCAGCAAGAACAAGAACAATATCAATGCCAAGAGCCAATCAGTGGTCGCTTTCATCGGCCAATACCAACGTCTGTACGAAGTCCTAGATTGACGATCCGTATGGCCGTCTTCTCGGAGACTTTGCAGACCGCGCACCGGGGGAGCCGATTGACTTGCCATTAGCTTTGCTTCAAAGTGGGGCTTCGTACTCATGATCCGCCAGTTCTCTAAGGGCTTATAGTCAGTTCCGCCATGACAGTATGTATGATCAGAGCTTTCACCGCGCGGTATGAGAACCGTTGCTTATGCAATAAAGTTTTCGCATAACGCGCCCAGCGACAGCACCATGCGAAAGATTGCTTCCTGCGATCCTAGCGGACATGTTCGTTAAACAGTGGGTACTAGGAAATTCGCAGAGTGGCCAGCACTGATCATGTCTTGATTGACACGACCGTCGAAACTCAGGCGTGATTTCAAGTTTTCAAGACTTGTTGGATTCTTCGGCGAGGGTTTTGCGGAGGGCGGGCAGAAAGATATCGAGAAATTGCCGCTGGATCGCAGCCTCGTCCTCGTCAGGCTCAAGTTCGTTTCGACCTTGGATCAGATAGACTTTGTAGAGGAAGTCTTTTCCGGCAAACTCCCACCGCGGCGATTTCGCCGCGATGCAATTCCCTTCAGTCGTCCACCCCCACCATGTATGGAGGTTCGTTTGAATCCCTTGGTCATTGCCTAGAAAGTCAGCTTGCCAAAACGTCTGGGCACCGCCTTTACCAATGGGAACGGTGGCAACCCGAGGCGCTGCGGCCAACCGATATCCAGCACCAGTGAAGCACGCAGTGGGGGGATGAACAGCTATCGGGCCAGGACGTCCGCAGAGGATCATGACTTGCAGCGCGTGTCCGGTTTGACGATGCACATAACGCCGAGAAACTGCCACTTCCGCCTCGGCCATTTCCAACTCCTGGGGTCGCAGAGGCAATTCTTCGCTGGTCCATGTTCCGATGGTCGGTGGTAGCTCTAACAGTCGCGAGGCAGCCTGCCGCAGTGCGGCTTGTGAACGACTGGCCCAATGATTCTGAATCGAACCTCCAGCGATCAACACGCTTGTGCCCACGAAAATGGGTAACAGAGAGCGGATCATATAGTACTCCTGACGATTTCCGCGAATGCAGCCGGTTCCATGCCATTCGACAAGCAATAGACACTAGGAATCCTGGAAGGGCGACGAACGAAAATACCGGTATTCACGGCCATAACCTGATCGATAATTGTATGCGGCCCCGACCATGCCGATTCCCACGGCGCCAATGACAGGCACACCCAACATATTGAGGCGTTCGAAGACCTCGCCGACTTTTTTCAGCCGACTGACATCCCGCCGCACTGCCAAGACCACGCCATCGACATGTTGCCCGAGGAGCAATCCGTCCGTGACTGGTAGAATGGGGGAAGAATCGAAGACAATGAAATCATAAGCCGTCCGCAGAGCATCGATCACTTCACGCAAACGATCCTGAGCCAGTAATTGAACAGCTTCCGCATCGAGTTTACCTGCGGGGAGCAAGGTCAAGCCGGGCGCGGCCGTTGTCGGCACAACCGCTTCATCTAGGGAAATCTCACCCCGCAGAAGCTCGCAAAGTCCTGGTCCTTGTTCCACGCCAAACACTTTGTGGGCACTCGGCCGCCGAATATCACCATCGACGAGCAGCACCCGTCTCCCCGACCGGGCCACGCTCGTCGCCAAGTGGCAAGCCAATGTGGTCTTGCCTTCCCCACCAACCGCACTGCCAACCATTAGGCATTGGAACGACCGGTCTCGTGCTTCTCGCAAGACCATGGTGCGAGTTGAATCGATGGCCTCCGTCAAGGCGTTCGACCAATAGGCTGTTCGCGCGACGTTGCGGCGTGACTTGCCCCGCACGATATCGCGAGGCAGGGCGGGAACGGCGCCGACTAAACGGAGCTTCAACTCGCCCGTTACTTCTTCCACAGAGTGAATTCGCCGCGATTGATACTCGAAGAACACGATGCTGGCCATTAGAAGCCCGCACAACCCAAAGCCAGCCGCACCGGCCATCATGACCTTCTTTTTGGTTTCTCGCTGATAAGGGATCTCAGCCTTCCGCGTGAGTGAAATATCCGTCGGTGCATAGCGTTCTTCAAACTCTAGACGACGGATCTCACTGGCTACTTGTTCGGCAAACTTCTCTTCGCGGGATATTTCTTTGTTAAGTTGATCCAACTCCAGCGAGTATTTCGCCGTGTCCCGTTCTTCAATCTCAATTTCTTCGAGCCGCTTTTCTAATTCCGCCTTTTGGCTCCGCATGTATTCAATTTGCGTGCCGAGCGACGACGCGGAGTGCTCGACGTTGGAAGCAAGTTGGGTTTGAAAGTCGGCTTCCACTTTCGGGCGAAGGCGTTCCCGAAGCGCGGACTTCTCATCCTCCAATTCCTGCAGGGTGGCCTCGGCCTCAAGACGTCGCGGATGATTTTCGGTCAGTGACTCGCTTCGTTTCACAAGAAATCGCTGCGTGGCCAAGCGTTGTTGCAATCTCTGATATTCAGGTTGCTGAGCGATTTCGGCATTCAAAATTGCTTCAGGAATAGTGGAATCAACCTGTTCGGTTGCCTTCTCGTGTTGGGCGGCCAATAACTCAGCTTTCATGAGTTCCAGATGCAAGTCCGCCAAGGCGCGGCTCATCTCGACTTGCATCGTCAGTAGAAACCCTTGTTTTTCATCCACATGCGAAGGATTAGATTCGAGTTGCCGCGCATAACTCTCTAAGGCTCGATGCCGTGAACGCAATTTATCTTCGCTCTCACGATGCACTTTCTTGAGATTATCAAGTTGATCCTTGCGACGATTGGCGTCTTTGTTGACAACTTCTTCTTCAAAGGCTTTACTGACCGCATTGACTATTTTGGTGATTTCATCCGGGTTTTCACCCTCCAGGCTCAGGCGGAAGAATTCCGCACCGCTTTGACTGACTTGCAGGTTTCGTTCCAGCCAATCGACCGGCCGTGGTTCATCTCTTAAGACGGAAGCCTGGCCTACCGCTGGGTCTCTCAACGCCGCATTTAAGACAAATGGGTTGGTGAGCAATTTCATCTGCGTTTGCTTCCAGGTCGAAAACGAGGCGCGATTATTGCCGCTACCCCCTGGAAGCAATTGGTCGGACACCGAACTGATATGGAATTCCGCAAAAGTGGAATAGGGGGCAGGCAGCAAAAACCAAGCCATTGCCCCGGCGGCAGCACCCAGAACGACTCCGAGAACTGTGGCGAGCAGCCAACGACGCCGAAAAGCACTGAGCAGACCGCGCAAATCAACCGACTGACTAGCATCACTCGCGGAATTTGTCGATGCCCCCATGGGCAGAGGGATCGACGAGGTTGGTATCAACTCGTATTGGCCATGATGCGTGCCATTGCCGTTACGCGGAAAGTCTTGAGTTTGGGGCGAAACCATATTGATTCTGTATTCCTTTTGGAAACTCCGACTAAGGAAGGGCGGAAGTCTTCACTGACCTCGCCCATCCTGTGGGTTCCCACATATGCCGAGGCGAAAGCTCAGCGCGGAGCCTAGGAAGGATTAGTTGTGAAATTTGGGAGGGAATTCAAGAGGGAGGGGGGGGCGATCATCGTGACGGAAGCGGGAACGCGGGCATTGCCTATGCCTCGGCGACCGAATTGCCTCCGAGCCCCATCGACATGGGCCGGTCAATCTCATGGATGAATAAACGGGACAGATACCATCGCAAAAACCACAGCATGCCCAGCGCCAGAGGCATCATAAAGAACGCACTCAATTTGTCGTGCAGAAGCGTAGCCGCATCATGCCAACCCCAGGCGTGAAGCAAACCCGTCGTTGTAATCCGTATGACATTGGCAATTACGGCAATTGGCAGCGCGCTCAACAAGACGAGAAGCCGTTCCCAGAGCGGTCGCTCCGTGCTCAAAATACTTACAGCCACTACCAAAGCCACAAAGACCATGGTCATACCCAAACCGCTACAGGCTTCTCCGACCTGAATTACGTTGTCGTAAACAAAAACCTCGTTCCCTTTGGCATACGCGGGCATTCCGAGGGTTTGCATCACGTAGCAACTGCTGACCGTACCAAGCCGCTGCAGGGGGGCCTGTAGAGCAACTTCAAGGGTATACGGCAATGGAAGCATGAACACAAGGAACAGCACGGCGGGCCAAGACCACCTCAGAGCCGCCCAACCACCGGAGAGCAACACGATACCTAGTACAGCCGGCAGGAACGACAAGCTCTCGAACCACTCAAAGTAAAAATGATTGGCCGCAAGTTGAAGGCCCACGCCAAACAAGAGGAAGGGCAACCCCCACCAAGTCGGGCGCAACTGAGCGGGTTGCAAGCGATCACGACGAAGCCAAAGCAGTGCAAGAGCGAAGATCGGCACCAAATAGCCATGCGAGTAAATCGGCTGGTGCGACCAGCGATCCACGCAGTGTGCGAGAGTCGTCGAATACGCCCACAATAGCGCTCCCAAAGCGACGAGAAAACTGCCGGCCAAGGGAACGAGACTGGGAGACAAGAATGGTCGTGCGGCGCTCATCGACACTCCGTATGGGCGCAAAAGAATTAACAAAAAAGCAAAGGCAGCGGCACCGCCAAAGCTATTTTTCAAGCCACTTCACGAACATTGAAGCGATCAACTTCAACCGAAACACTCTTTTGAATGAAGTTGACATCCACCACCAGCTTGAACTTACTTCCTGCGTGGCGAACCTTGCCGCTAAAGCCTGCCAACGGCCCGGAGACAATTTCAGCCGTCTTACCAGGGCATAAATTATCCTCGGGAGCAATCGAAACACCCGCACAAATCAAGCGGTAAATATCCGACAGCTGATCATGCAGCGTTTGCTGGTCATTCACAGAGAGAATTTGAACAACGTAATTTGTCCGAACAACCAACGATCGCGCATCGCCATCGCCACGAAGGAAAGCATACCCCGGAAATAGCGGGCGATAGGCGGGCGGCCGCTTACCCTGGCGACGGTCTTTGCGCGACTGACGAGGCTGGTACATTGGCAGGAAGCAGCCCACCCCGCTTCCACGCAACCTAGAAAGAAACAACCTTGAGTTTTGAGTATGAATGTGAGCGACCCACCAGGGAGAATGTTGGTCGGGTGGAGACTCAAAGTACCAGTCAGGCACATCACCGGAGAGATTGGGCAACATCATCTGCTTGGGACAACCCTGAAAAGCGAAGCAGCCCTGCCTCGTCAATAGAAGCGTATCGCGAACAGTCGCACGACGAAAGAGATTCGAACCAAAGCCAAGCGGTTCGCCCCCCCTAACAAAGGCCTGAAAAAGCAGGGCTAGAGAGAAAGAACTATAAGACCAAATGAGCGAACGAAGACTTCAGGATGTAGCGAACGGATTGGCAAAAAAATCCCAGACTCCGTCCCCGTGCCTTATGCAGTGTCCATTTAAGGACAAGGCTTTCTGCAATTGCTGATGAACGGGTAGGGGTAAACCCGTTTCATCTTCCCCTTCCATAAGGAAATGCCAGATGTGAACGTTTTTCAGCTCACAGAAGGCTAGTATACAAATGCGGATCCGGGTTGCAAGCAATTTCCAATTTCATAATGAAACTTTTTCTATCTGGAAGATTTTCTGGCTTTGACAGCGAATTAGGTAAGGTTTGTTCGGTTTGCGTTACAAGATTGATTCAAGCTGGAATTGGGTTAGGTCGATTATTCCAATAATTACGGTACGGTTGCTGAACAAGCATTTCACTGACCAGAAACATGAGGCCCCAACATGGTCGCATCACGGCCGCATCCCCAGTTTCGTTTGTGGGAAATCTTGATCCTGCTGAGTGTTGGCTGTAGTGCGCTAAGCGGTTGTGGAGTGCTGGCAAATCGCAATGTCGAAGAGCAAATCGAAGCGGAAGTGGCACATATTCCAATTCCTCGTGAGCTGGACATGACTGCCCTGCCGCCTTATCGCGTTGCGGCACCAGACGTTTTATTAATCGAAGCAGTGAACAATATCAGACCACCTAGTTACGCACTGCGAGCTGGCGATGTTGTCCGCATTTGGCTCGCCAACCCGGAACCGCTCGAACCGATTGTCCCCGAAACACCCCAGGAACCGGGTGAACCGCCACCGCAATCCAACCCCATTGAAACGCAATTTCTTCTGGAATCTGAGGCGCAGTCCAAGATCGTCAATGGCGAGTATCGCGTTCAGGCCGACGGAACGATTGACCTCGGTCCCGTTTATGGTGCTGTGATGATCAAAGGGCTGACTGTCGATCAGGCTCGCGAGGCCATCAAAAAGCAATTTCAAACGTACCTCCGCGATGACAAAGGTCGGACAGCGGGTATCAAGGACCCCCAGGTCTCGGTCACGATGGTCGAAATCGCCGGCAACCAGGCAATCACAGGTGAGCACCTGGTCAATCCGGATGGCACGGTCTCGCTGGGCATTTACGGCAATGTGTTTGTGGCTGGCATGACACTTCCCGAAGTCAAAAACACGTTGGAATCTCACCTCTCGCAGTATATTCTCGAGCCGGAACTCAATGTCGCTGTCGCTGCTTACAACAGCAAGGTGTATTACATCATTCTGGACGGCGGGGGATTCGGCGAGGAAGTCGTTCGGCTGCCTGCGACCGGAAACGAAACCGTGCTCGACGCGATTAGCCTCATCGACGGGATCGGCGAAGTGTCGTCGAAAAGAATGTGGGTCGCGCGGCCCGCGCCCGCTGGGCAGGGCTGCGCTCAGGTGATGGATGTCGATTGGCGTGCTATCACTGCGGAAGGCAAAACCGCCACCAATTATCAACTTCTTCCAGGCGACCGCATTTATGTGAAGGCCGACCCGCTGCTGACCGTCGACGCATTCCTCAGTCGCGTCTTCTCACCGGTCGAACGGGTGTTTGGCGTTACGCTGCTCGGCAACGGACTGGTTCGCAATCTAGAAGGAGGAACTGGCGTTGGGGGATTTGGCGGCGGAATTGGTGCAGGATTCTAGACGCAACTTGCGTATCTGACGCAGGATGCGGGTGCTGAACTCTCAAGGCGATTACTCAAACTCAATAGGGCGTCGATTATGAGTGGACGTACAAGCTCAAAGCTGATGTACCGTACCTTAGTGCTCTCAGCATTAATTATCTCACTATCATCCTCAGCATTCGCACAGTCGATTGTCGGAGGATGTCGACCGGCCGTGAACCAGACGCGGTGCGCGGATATTGCCGGAAGAGCCGAAGGGGGCGGCTGGGAAGCGTGCGAGGAAGCACCTCAATCCTTTTTGGAACGGCTGTGGTTTGCGGTCGTCCGCAAATCATCCAGGTGCCAGCGAGAAGTCTATTTTTGTAACCAGACTTGGCACACTCATTACACCCCGCCGATTTGCCCGCCACCCTATCAGCACAATTTTGGCTACCATGAGACGTGCTGGCGACCCAGCTCATTCGTGGATTGCCGGTGTCCGACTTACTCGGATGTGACAATGGAACTTCCACCTTTCCATGCTGAACCGTCGATGGTCTTGCCGCCCATCCCGCAGGACGCTCCCGCGCCCGAGTTGCAACCAGATGAAAAAGAGCAGCAGACCAACGAGGCTAAGAGCAATGAACCATTGGAAGAACCCAATCCTTTTGACGAGTCCTTGGGCAAGGGCATTTCTAGAGGTAAAAATCAATGGCGAGTTGGTCCAGCCAGTCAACCGAACGACCCGCCGGTGTTTCTACCTACACCATCTTATGAACCACTGATCTGGACTTTGCCTCGGCGAACTGACGGGTAACATCATGATGCGGGATACCGCCAGATGCGAATTTCGGGCTCGCGTCCCTTGCACTGGCAGGCCGAATGGCCAACGGTATTTGGGCCACGAATGGGCAAATCCGCTTGGAGAAGGATTAGCTGACTGCTCCAAAAGATTACATTCAGTGGTCATCAAAAAGAAGAGAAGAGCGGTGTGATCGATTTGCAATAGGGGGAGTTACTTGTTATACAAGTGAGTATGTTCCTGCACTACTCGTGTGTATATGAGATAACGGTGATCAATATGTTCAAGTGTTGAACGATTTCCAATTCATTATTTCGGTCCTCCCATCAAACATCCACCGCTAACATAGATACGATTGCCCATGAAATGCCCTCGTTGTCGGAGTCGTGAACTCCAAGTTGAAGTTGCGTTTGTCGGCGAGGTTTCCTGTTCCTTCAAGGACAGCGTGGAATTCGATATTATCGAACCAGTGGCTTTGGACTCCGAGTGGTCGGATGACTCAAAGTGTCGCTGCGTCGCCTGCGGTTGGGTTGGGCTCGTCACCGAAGCGCAATCCTCGCCAAAATTGTGCAAGCCGGTAAAAACTGAAAGTTTCCTTTCCGATCCCGATAAAGTCGAGACGATCGCTCGGCGACTCGATCGCCTTCCTCCGTCTTGGGGCCAGGCCGTCCAACACCTCTTAGACGAGGTGCATCGTCTGGATCAAATGTTGCAGATGGCCGTCCGTGCCAACGGCTCCGGAACACGATCCACAGGCGAAACCGAAGTGATGTAGCCATCGCCTGGAACGCGCTCTGGGTGTTCGAGAAACGCTCTGAAGGCGAATGGATTCCGTTTTGACTCGCTAGCTTGTGTATTCCAAAATTTGAGCGGTTGCAGCGGTATCTTTCATTCCATAGCCTCACATACATTCGTGATGGCGCTGGAAGATCTCGCCTAATCCGTTTCCTGCCTCTTTCTACTTTCTCTGCATCTTGCCGTGGGGGGCGACGGTATTGTCATCCCTCCTCGTGGGCATGATTTGTGTGCAGATCGAAGAGTGGGAAGAATTCGAAGAACTCGGTCTGCACTCTAAGGCGCGGGAAGCCGCGAGTTCTTTGACTCCTCTGCAACACGCGTCCCCGGAAAAACGCGTGCCCCGCCATGTGAAGCAGTCCGCGTTCGCCAATTCGTTGATGGGTCACTCGTCGCTCAGTTCGGGAGGCCATGCGCCAACTGTCGGCTTTGCATGGACCACCGATTGCACGAGGCTCACGCACGCGGATTTTCCCGCCTTCTCCATAGCGGCTGGCTGTTCATCCCCCCGCGATTTCTCGACGGCGTATCCTGTCCTCCCCGTCCGTGATCAACGCTGAAAATCCGACCCGGGCAGCGACAAAACAACGCTGCCACAGGACCGATTTGTGAATCGTTTTCACCACCTTTCGATAATTTGCGGAGTTCCACGCTCCGCTTTACCCACAGGGAGAAGTTTTTATGTCATTGAAATATACGATCGCCCTAGCTTTGTGCCTCGCCGTCTCATCGGCCAGCCATGCGGCTCTGATGTATGACAAGGACGTAACCAACGACGTCATTCTTGGCGACGGGAACGGCAATGGCGAATTCCCCCAGCAAACGTATTCAACAGCCGAGGAAACGGCACCTATGTCTTCGAACCTGGTTCACCCATAAGCGGTGCCGGTTGGATCACACCCGAAACGCCAATTTGGAACTTCGAGTGGTCCATCAATTCGGACTATCTCGACAGCTCAGGAATCAATCTGGATGACTGAACCTATTTATTGCAAATCGATTTCGATCCATCTTCGGCCCCAAACGTCTTTCAGTTTGACCCCATCAATGTCGCCAGCGCTGACCACGCCATTGGCGACAATTCCACTCCCAACGGCGGTGGTACAAGCGATCCGGGAAATAATTCTAACCTGATCGCGAACAATAATCTTGCCCAGAATTCCTGGAACATGGTTTTTCAACGATCCGGTATCGGCAAACAATTTCGACCCGAATATTAGGGGTGCAGAATACACCTTTGTTCTGAGCGCCTTCTCCGATCTAAGTATGACGAACCTTCTGGCAAGCACTTCAATCACCGTCGTCACTTCACCCGAACCGGCTTCTCTGACGTTGTTTGGTTTGGGGGCGAGGGGGATGGCTTACGCGACGCGGCGTCGACGGCGTGAGGATCAATCGGTTGAGCAGGACGCGAGTCTCTAACGTGGAAACGCGCGGGGAACGATTGTTGTTCGTCGCGGTTTCAAAAGACCAAATGTATGGGCGCGGGGAGTGATTCTCGCGTCCGTTTTTTTGATGGCGTGTTGCGGCGGGCGGGCGAACCAGTATTGCCCAAATGACACAGCCCCGCGGCGTGTAGCCACGGGGCTGGATCTGCGTCATTCACATCATGAGAAACTTAACTTTCAACACGCTGCCGACGCCGCCGGGCTGCGAAACCCATGCCCAATGCACCGAGGCTGAACAACGTCATCGAGGCAGGTTCGGGCACTAACGAGGTCGCTGTGGCGTTTGCGTACCGCACATCATCAATTCCAAATTCTTCCACAAAGCCACCCGGATTTGTTGTGGGAGTTGAGAATGTAATGGTTTGAAACGTTCCCATGTTGTCCACGATGCCAAAAAACGTGCTGTTGTCAAAGCTAGTGCCGGTCGGGGGAAATACAGATCCCACATCCACACCATCAACTGCGAGCCGATATTCGTCAGTGCTGTCACTATCTAAAAACATAAATGAAAGGGCGTTGAGTGGATTGGCAAACGTGAGAGTAATCGTAGGACCAAAGTTCCCGAAGCCACTGAAGCTAAAGGCTGAGGTGGATACACTTTCTGCCCAACCCAGGTGCTGCGACGTAGTAAACGGTGTATGTTCCGCACCAGAAAAATCGTCCGGTGCCACATAGAATGCTGTGTTGTTTCCTGGCACTTCTGTTGAATCGGCTGTGAAGCCATTGAACGTATGCGGCGTGTTGTCAGCCAGGAGCCGCGGGGTCTGACTGGAAAAATCTTCCAGTCCAAACGTCAACGCACTCGTTGCAGAATCAAAGGAAGACTGATCGGTGAAGAACATCGGTGCCGCGTGGGCGCTGCCTGCAGTGAATGTGAACAATGCAACAGTAGTCAGAATTGAGTAAATGGGTTGTTTCATTATGGTCCTCGAAAGTTAAGTTGATGGATTTCATGATGGTGAAAGATGCCTAACCAGCATTCTTTTGAAGGAAAAGAAAAAAGCAAGGCGATGAATCCCAAGTCACAAACCAAATCCCGCCGTACACAAAGATCAGGTCTTTCGTGACGCTGAGGGAAGTTCGGACTTGAGAAACAAAATACTGTGATCTTGGACGAATATTAATACGAGAAGAGCTTAAGAGATCGCGGGGGCCGGAACACACCGTCCAGAAAGCGAGGCGGGATAAAGAGGAACTCGTCCACCAGTGTGTAGACTAGGTGGAGTGAAGGCTGAGGGAGCGCAGCGGCAATCAGCGCGGCGGGAGGAGCAGACGAACTGCTGGGGGAAACGCTGGAAGTGGAACCCATCGACGAAGCAGCGATGGCGAACTCGTCCGGGGCCGCAGCCGACGCAGGTGCGGGCGGAGCATCGGGCCTTGGAGGATTTTCAGCTGGCTTGCTGGTCCTTTCCGAAAGCTCCCCGAATACTTGCCACTCCTCGAAGCTGACGTTCATCGGGCCCGCATGCGTCACACGCGCACCACCACCGAACAGCAAGACTGCTTCGACAAAAAGTACACGGATGACAAGAAGACGGAAACGAATCATAGCCCACGCCGCTAAGCCATTGTTGTCATGGCGGCCCTGTCCACTAGTGGTCCTTTATGCCCTACACGCGACTGTACCGCCGCGTAATGAGGGATGCAAGCGGTTTATGTCGGTTTTTTGGACTGTGCCGTTCTGCACGAGCGACCGCAGCTCTCCGTTTTTATGATGGGGTGCAGCGGGCGTCGGGTAAATTGAGAAATTTGACTCGAAATCAGAAATTTTGACTTGAATCACTGTGTTGACCCCAGTCAGTATACGGAATGTGTGCATCCTGTAAATGCGTCAACTTTCAATTAACACGCCTGTCCAACTTCCCGTGACCGCACCTTAGATTGCCGATACTGCACCATCGACTTTCGTTAGCGGGCCTGCAACTATTCATACGGTGAGATGTCATGAGCAAACACCGCCGCGGCAACAAGGACGCCCCCGTAAGCATCCCACTTCAGTTCGGAGTACAGCCGCCATCCGTACCCAGCCAACAGTCCACTTCGAAATCCGAGAATTCCCGCGGTGAAGCGGCCGACGCCAAGGCTAAGCACAGTGATGCCCAGGAGTCCCGGCCACACCGCCAGGTGAATGGCCGGTTGGTGCTGGTGACGCTGCTGGTGGTGGGCGTCGGAGCGGTGTGCACTCATTTTTTGCATGCATTTCAAGTCGATCGCACGGCCAACGTGATGTTGACCCGTGCCCAGGGATTCCTGCCTGACGAGCCCGAGCAGGCACGCAATTGGTTGGCACAGTATCTGAGTTTTCGGCCTGACGACGGTCAAGCCAAATTGCAGTACGCCCGTTTGCTGGATGAGGTCGCGGTGTCGGGTCGGCAATGGTTGCAAGTGTTTCTGCTCTATGAAGACGTGCTGCGGCAGCATCCGGATGACACAGACATCCGGCGGCGGCAAGTCGACGTGGCGTTGCGTTTGGGGCGGTTCGCCGACGCCCTCTTGCACCTGGACCGATTGTTGAATGACGACCCCAATCAAGGGGAATTGCAATTCCTACGGGGGTTGGCACTCGAAGCTGAGGGCAATGCACTCGCTGCCACTGCCGCCTATGATGCGTCGCTACGGGACACCGCGTTCACGCAGGTCGCGTTGTTCGATTCCGACTTCACCCGCCGCGATGCCTACATTCGCTGCGCCCATTTGCTTGAACATGAACTGGACGAACCGGAGCAGGCCGCGCAGTTGTACGAGGTGATGATCGAGGAATCGCCGGAATCGGCCGCCGCACGAGTAGCACGGGCCAAGTACCACGCTGCGAACGCGGACTGGGGAGCGGCGTCCGCCGATGCGAAGGCCGCGCTGACATTGGAACCTGGCAACGCCGAGGTGGCGATCACTCTGGCGGAAATCACCATGCGCTCCCCCGAAAGCTGCGACAGCGACAGGGAGAATTCGCGGGAAGCCCTTAGTCACGCGTTGCGTGAGAGTCCGGACGAACCGCGACTCTACGAGCTGCTTGCCCGCTTCGCGGCCGCGGCAGGGGAAACGGAAGTCATGCTGGCGACACTGCGTCAGGGGGTCGAGAACTGTGTGGACAGTCCTGGCTTGGAATTGGTCCTTGCCGATGAACTTGTGGCCCGTGGCGAATTGGCCGAAGCCCGCCAATGTCTTGCTCAATTGCAAGCGGATGAGCGTTCACCCGAGGCGGTGGAATATATCGCGGGCCGGTTGGCTCTGGCGGAAGGTGACACGTTGTCGGCAACGCTCCGGCTGCAATCCGTGATGCAGCAAGTTTCCGAGGAGTCCGCGTTGGCCCGGTTGGGCAGTTTGCACTTGGCAGAATGCTACGGTCGATTGGGCCGGCTCGACGAGCAACTTTTTGAATATCGCCGGGCCGAAAAACTGGATCCCCTGTCACAGGCGGCCCGGCTCGGTGTGGCCCGCACGCTGGCCCGATTAGGACGCATCGACGAGGCGTTGGAGGTCTATCGCGTCCTCGGCAATGACCCACCAGATTGGTTGGAGTGGACACGGTTGGAGTGGGCGCAGGTGATGCGACAGCCGCCAGGCCGCCGCCGATGGCAATTCGTCGAACAGGCCTGGAAAAGTCGGGATGCGGACGCGACTAACTCTGAGGCATCCCTTGTCAGCGAGGCGGTTTCGTTGCGGGCTGCCTGGCTGCTGGCTCAAGGCGACGCGGCGGCTGCCCGCCAACGGCTCGAACAAGCTCGTCGGGAGCGGCCCGATGACCCGGTCCTCTGGGCCGCGGAAATCCGCTTGGCTTTGGCTGAGGAAGATCGTGATCGCGCCGAGCAACTGCTGGCCGAAGCGAAAGTCGCGGCGGGACCGACCGCCGGTCTGGTGACAGTGGAGACGGTCTTGGCGATCCAACAAGGCGACAAGGGATTGGCCCGACTGGAAGGATTGGCGTCATCCGTCGCGAAACTCTCGCCGGAAGATCAGATCGCGGCCCGCGTCTCGCTGGCGGAGGGCTTGATACAACTGGGGGATCGGCCAGCGGCGCTAGAACAATTTCTGATGGTGGCTGAAAAGCAACCGGACAATGCCCAGTCTTGGTTCAATGTGCTCCTCGTGGCTCTCGATGTCGATCGAGATGCTGCGGCGGTCCAGGCTGTCGAGCAGCTTCGGCGGATTGGCGGCGCGGACACGCCGCTCGTCCTATGTGGACAAGCCATGCTACGGATTCGCGAAGTGCAACAATCTCGATCCAACGACACCAAAGAGGCATTGGGCCAAGCCAAAACCTGGCTCGAACGCGCGCTACAGACTCGATCGCAATGGGCCTTGGCTCAAACCCAATTGGGCCGGGTCCATTTGTTGCTCGGCCAACGCCGGACCGCGGCCGACCAGTTCCAAGCGGCCATTCGCATGGGTGCCAACGACCCGGCACTGCTTCGGCGAACGGTAGCTCTGCTCTACGAACAACAACGGCACGAGGAAGCACGTCAGTTGACGCAAACCGCCATGCGAGAAGCCACTGGAACTGCCCGTGCGGACGTGGCGCAACTCACCGCGGAAGTGTTGATGCAGCAATCGCGGGTTGATGAAGCAGTTGCAGTCGCGCGGGAAGCAGTCGCCCGTCGTCCGCAAGAGCCATCCAACTTGATCTGGTTGGGCCAGATTTTGGCTGCCAACGGTCAGTTCGAAGAAGCCGAGACCAAACTTTCCGCCGCGGTCGACGCAGCTCCGTCCGAGCCCACGGGTTGGATCGCCTTGGTCCAACTGCTCATGCAGCAAGAACGTCGTGACGATGCGTTGGCCGTCGTTCAACAAGCGGAGCAGTCCTTCGCTGGCGAGAATCGAGACGCGACGTTGGGATTTTGCCACGAAATTACCGGACAACTTGAGCGAGCGGATTCACATTATCGAAAGCAGCTTCAGCAGCATCCCGGCGACAGCGACGCTCTTTCCACACTGATCGCATTCTACTTGCGGCACGGCCGCGGCGCCGATGCGGAACCGCTGTTACGGGAAATCCTGCAAGACTCTCGGCGACGCGGTGAAATCGATTTGCTCACCGTTCGGCGATTATTGGCTTTAGCAATTGGATCGCGCGACTATCCGGGATTCGAAGAGGCGTTGAATCTGCTTGATCAGAACCGCGCAGAGGCGGAGAACTCCTGGCCAGACGCCCGCCTCAAAGCGCGGTTGCTGCTCACGCGGCCTCACCCCGACCACGTGAAAGAGGCCGTGGAACTCTTTGAGCGCGTGGCTCGGGCCGTCGAGCTTTCTGTCGAGGAAGCCGTGTTGCTGGCCCAGGCCTACGATCAAATGCAGCGCGAGGAATCCGCGGAACAACAGTGGAACAAGGTACTGCGTGAATTCGGCGGCGACGACCGCGTGCAAGTTGCCTACGTACGGCGTCAGTTACGCCATGACGAACTCGGCCAAGCGGAAAAAACGCTCGCTCAGCTGCAACCGGATTCGGAAGAAGTTGTCCAAGTCGCCTGCCTTTTGGCGGCTCGGCAGGGCCAATTTGAGCGCGTGCTCAAGCTTCTGAGCAAATTCGTGAACCAAACCGTCGACCCCGCCGAACAAGCACAGCGGGAATTGCAAGCGACTCAGTTGCTGGTGAAACTCGCGGGTTCCAAAGAGCTTTCGCAGGAGATGCGTGATCGATTGGCCGACGCCGCCGAAGTCCGTTGTCGGGAGGGGATGCCAGCCAACGAACAGTATGCGTTCTCGCTGGCCAAATTGTTAGGGCAAAGCGGCCAAATGGATCAAGCATGGAAGTTACTCTTCGAGAAGCGGGATGCCCTGAACCTTTCAAGCGTTTTGGGAGCGTCCGTGGTACTCGCGCAACAGGTGGCCGTCGCCGAGGAAACCCTTCTCGCGATGCAGACCGCCGTCCAAGAAGAACTGCAACAAGTCCCCGACTCGTTGTTCCATTTGCACTTGTTGGAAGCGATCTACCGAACTCGTGGACATTACTCCGAAGCGATTTCGCTCAATCGGCGAATGTTGACTCTGAATCCGCGACATGTCGTGGTTCTCAACAATTTGGCTTGGTTGCTCTCGGTGGTGGAAGGTCAGCACGACGAGGCGGAAGAACTCCTTGCCCGGGCCATGCAGACCGCCGGCCCGCTGCCCGATCTACTCGACACTCGGGGCCTGGTCCGTCTCCGTCAACGCAACTTTTCGTCAGCCATCCAGGATTTTCATGATGCCATCGCGATCGAAGATTCTCCGCTCTATCGCCTACATTTGGCCCACGCTTACCATCGGAGCGGCAACTCGGGTTCCGCACGATTTCACCTTCGAAAGGCCATCAAAGAGGGCTTGTCGCAAGGACGGCTGGAGCAACCAGACGCCGAAACCTATGAGCAATTGACCAGCAGCCTGGAAATTGCAAGTTCTCGTGATTGAGAGGCGGTTCGCGATCGGGCACAAGTTGATGTTCGAATGTGGTTTGCACCGACAGAGCCAGTTGCCCCCAACATGAAGTTTTTCGTTGTCGATTCACTTGGGTACGGCGGTTACGAGCGCAGGCGGCTGAGTAATTTGCGAGTCAAATGCCGAGCGAGAAGCAGCGGCGGCATTCTCAACCAGTGCGAACGAAGATACAAGATGAACTGCGCAAAGCGTTGCTTGACTGGAGTGCCGTCTTGGTTCGGGGGAATCAATGCTCGGTGAACCAGCCTATCCATCACCCATGCGGAGCCCCATGAAGGCCCGAGTGGCGACAGCATGGCGGCGGCTTCTTCATCAACGGGAGTCAGCAACAACCGTCGTGTGTAGCGTAGTGCATAATGGAGGGGACGTTGCAGTTGCAGGACGTTCGCTCGCTGGATCAGCCGGTGCGGAAATCGTCCGTCTGCCGCGGAAAAGTGCCGGTAGAGGCCGTCCAAGTCCAGTAAGTCGCGTAATGAGCCCGACAATTCCCCGTCCTGGAACATGTGTGCCGCAGCGTGCAAATACATGTCTTCCGGACATAAAACTTTCGCGTCGGGCAGCATTGATGTGGAGATCGGCTGCGCCGCTTGCAGAAGTTGACTGGTATCGGGTCGCACTCGCCCAGTCGGCGGTAGCAGGGCATGGTGCAAATCCAGAGCCATCTTCCGCTGTGGATGGCGAAGGGGTGGCAGTTCGTGCATCCATTGGCGGTAATAGCGATCATCGTATTCACTGACCGGCAGCGGCTGCCAACCATGCTGCCGAAGGACCTGCTCTGCCTTCGCGAGTTGTTGGCGGTCAACGAGGATGTCGATATCGTTCACGTGGCGACCGCGAGCGATAGGCAAGTCGGTGAGCAAATAGGCTGCCCCTTTGAGAAACACAACGGGTTCCGCAAATTCTTGCAAGTCACGCGAGAGACATTCGATTTCCCAGCGAAGTTGCCGCTCGAAAAACCGGCCCACTTTTTCACCCGACTGTAATTGGCGACGAACGGGGGGGGGCACTGCGGCGGTCGCGGGCAAATGATGCGGAAGTCTGGGCAGCAATGCGCAGCGGCGAGCGTCCCGCAGCAAGCAATCCCAATCCGTCGGGGACAAGGAGTCCCCAATGCGGCTCCGGGACAGGACCTGCATCAAAGGCGCTGCCGCCGATTGCGGAGGGGCATTCAAAATGGCATGGTCAGTCTCGATCGGCCAACTCCTGAAAGGTTCGCCAGGCTTCCGAGAGATCGCCACCGTAGGTGAACTCGTAACATTTGCTCTGGTCGATGACTCGCTTGAGGGCTTCAAAGCCGACTGATCCGAGTACGGCGAAATTGAACGACTGCTCTACTGTCCGCACGAAACCGCGCGCTTTGGACACCGGATTTAGCGACGTGGCGGCCCCTGGGATGAACTGAGGGAACACGATCCAACCTGGCCGGCCAGTTATGGAAGTCCGGGCCACGCATTCATCCATCGGCAGCAGGTGCGCGACGTCGCCTTTGATCGTGCCCCGCCAAGTGGGTCCGAGAATCGCTTGGGGAAAACGCTGACGGATCAACTCGATCGCGTCACGCTTCAAGCTAATGGGCCGTGGAGCCGGGTGGATCAATCCATTGTTGAGATCGATCAACGCCACCTCATCCGAAAACAGCCGCCAGGACTTTTGGCTCAAGGCCGCGCAGAGCGTGCTTTTCCCCGACCCCGACAAAGCCGGCAGCATCAGTACCCGTCCCCCTCGCTCAAGGACGGCCGCGTGAACTGTCAGGTAATGGTGGCAGCCTTGGAAGGCGCACAAGTTCAATGCCCACTCCACCATTGGGACGAGATGCCGTTTCCGCACACGGCGAAAAATCGGTTGGCCATCGACAAAGATGGTGCTCGTGAAACCACCGAAGCTCGATCGCACGGATAGATGGAAATCTGTGATCGCCGTTGCCGGTTCCGTGAGCAACGGTGCCGCGCGATACAAAAATCGCAGTGCATTGACAACCGTGGCATCGTGGGTTGTCAACCGGATGAGAAACGGACCGACTGCCCACACAAGGTTTTCCGCCCGGCTGAGATCCAGCAATTGTGCGGGGGAACACGAGTCAAACCGAACGGCGGCACTGCCGTTCGAGGCCCCCGTCTCGTACACATCTGCAAGGAACGACCGAGAGCAATCGTGCTGCGGCTGCAAGACACAGGTTTCGTTAGAAGAGTGGGAATGATTCGGCATGGCATTGAGATCCTAATCATTCACCAATCGTCAACCCAGCCTCTTGGAAGTCCATCAGCAAGCGTTCGATATGCCGTTCGAACGTTGAATCGGAGGCGTATCCCAAGGCCGCCGCCACGCGTTCCGCCAAGACAGAGGCTGTCGGTGGAGTTCCCGCCTTTAGTTGATAGAAGGCCCCCGCGGCTACCTCGTTCAAAACGTGCAAATCACCGGTGGGTTCGTGATAGATCAGTAACTCATCGTCCCACACCACCCACCGCAAGCGAGGCTCAACTGACATTCAAAAGCTACGTCCACAACTCATCGTTTAACCCAGTCTGAATTCTCGAGAGATCTCGGCTGGTTCGTGCCGTCAAGCACTGCTAACATCCCGCTCCCGTCCACAAAATAGACCGTATGCCTAAATTCATATTTGTCGGGATTTCTTTTGCTTCCGTAAAGTCGCTTAAATTCAGACTCCAAGTCATTGTCATGATGCCAATAACTCTCTCGATACCGCTTGGTCATACCTGCTAGGATTCCGTAGCGGTACTGCGTCGTGGTGTAATCGACGCCCACGCCGTGAGCTTGAGCTGTACGGGTTTGGAGTGTGAGGATGGTCGGCACCAAGGCAACCCCTGCGCCTTTTCGCAGCAGGCGTCGCCGGTTAGGATCGGGGCGTTGAGTGGACACGGGATCGTCGTTCACGGCGAAAACCTTGCCAAAAGAGAAACGTATACTTGGTTGTCAAGTCTAAGCAGGCGGTATACGGCTGTCAAATGCTTTCTCCGGTCGGCCAATTATGGGTCGTTGATCGCTGTGCCGGCCAGAGCCGTTCCCCGGCGATAGACCAAGCCGTGCAAACCAAGGCGAGCAAACTGGGGGCCTGTTAGAGAACTCGCTTCATGCCGATTGGGCTGCTGAATCAAGCCGGAGGATGTTGTTTTCCGGTTAAAGTGCTCAGCAAACGCTTCCACCTGCTGTTTCGCTCCTTTTCCAACGCGTGAAGCCGTTGCGTTAGTAGGATATGCTGTTGGCTCGAATCGCGAGACTTTGATGTGGCTTCTTCGGCGAGTTGCTTGTTTGGAAGATTTTCCGCGGAGACCTTGTCGGTTACAGCCGGCTCCGCGGACGGATCCGAAGTTTGATCGGCATCGGAGACGACGTCATCGGGACGGTCAACCGTCGGTTCTTCGTGTTCTAGCGACTGACGAGTTGTGGTGTCGGGCAGGTTGACGGGGCTCGACGGAGCTTCATCCTCATGCGCAGTTTCAGGAGGGGGCGTCGCGCGGTTCAGTCGTGAGCGCACCTCGAGCAACTCATGACTGATCGTCTGGATTTGTTGCAATTCCGCACGGACGAAGTCGTGTTGTTCGCGATGCACTTGGTCCATCAACTGACCGAACATCGTCAGGATCTGCTGGTTTTGGGCAAACATGTCTTGCTGCAACTGCGCAAACTGGCTGGTCAGTGCGTGGATCACCGAAGCGACGTCGCTGTCATGACCGGAACGGGCGTGTTCTTCGGCATGTGCCGGAATCTCGTCGGCATGGTGCTCTCGACGTTGCGTATCGGGATTCTGGGGTGGCAAATCGTTAGAGGACGATTCCTGCGGAGCCCGTTGGATGATCCGACGGGGAGGGCGGGCGCTGGCCCGACTCGGAGCGATTAACCCCGATCCTTTGGGGAACGGAACCGTGCTCCTGCTGCTGTTGGCAACTGCTTTGCTGCTTAGCCGCGTTCGAATCCGCGTATCGTGAACGCGAAAATGGAACTGACCAATTTCCAATTCATCTTGGTCACGGAGTTGAGCTGACCGAATTGCTTGACGATTGACGAGCACGGGCTGATTGCCCAGAAGATCGATCACCCATTGGCCAGTCGGCGTCAAAACAAAGGCTGCGTGGATGCGGGAGACGCTGGGGTGCTGCAATCGTAGATGACAGTTGTTCGACCAACCCGCAAGCAGTATCCACCGATTAAGACGCAACCATTTCGCTTCGGCTTCCAATTTAGGAAACAAGGTTTCCAAGACAATCGGGCTGCGGGCTTTGCCCAACTCGTCCGGCCGGGTCTCCGCGCGGCAAAAACTCGAGAGAATGGTATACGGGCCAATTCCGAAGGCTTCTTGGGGCTCTAACCATTTAGAGGCATCTTTGCCCAATTCGCGGCGAATTCCCGTGCGGCTGCTGAGATCGAAACACGCCAAGTGGCCATTGAGCCACTGAAGGTAAATGTGCCGGAAGCTGATACTGGGATGCTCTAACTGAATATCCGCTTGCGGCGACTGTCCGATGATCAGGTCAGGCCGGGAAAACCGGGCTTCCCAAAATCGTTCGTCGCCTACTTCGATCCACAAACGCGGCAAATTTTCACCGCCACAAGCGGAAAGGAAGTCATTATCGGAGTGACTTGCCTGGGGCGAAAGATTGGAGCGTGAGTCGGACAAGGGGCACCATATTCAAGGAGGAATTGGAGTTCCTGTACATTGGATTGTGGAGTGCCTGGGAAGGAATTGCAAGAGGTTCTCTCGGTCATCAACGTGTGTTATAAGCATTCTATCAAGCACATCCTGACGTGAGGTTTTGCGTGGAGCGGATTGGCTGCTGTGAGAGTAGCTTGGGAATGTCCTCTTTGAGGGCGTCGAATGGACGCCGCAAGCCCTGCTGGTGCGGTTCCAAATACCGCAGTCAGGATTAGCACTCCTCACTTTGTTGATCTACACCCAGTGTACGGCGAACTCACAATTGAAAGGCCGTTTCGAGTCTTTCCGCAGTCTGTGTGCGCAATACTATGCCGCACGCCGGATAAAGGGCAAAGATGTGGCCATGAAACAGGTGGAAGTGCGCTTGCTCATCCTCATCGGACGGCAGCGATCAAGGTGCCAGAGTTGGCGAAAGAAGTGGCTTTCGTCCGATCTTTCATATCGCTAACCCAGCTTTCATATCGCCAATCCAGATAGGGAAGCAGAACGTCCCAAATCGCTAAATAGCAACGGTGCAACGCCGTCCGGCATTCGTATGACAAGAGTTGAGCACTTGCTAGGCAATAGAATTGCCGCCTCGCCCGCCGATCAGCCTGTCCATCTATTTCCAGTCGTGCTGTACCGACTAAATGGCCTGGGTTCCGTGGTGTTCAAACTCGATCGTATGCTTCACGAAACAAACAATTAGTTACTTCATCAAAATTTTCCCAGATTTCGGATGGGTAGGTCATCGGTCCAATCCGTTCGGCCGTGGCATCGCGGAACCGCACCTCGTCAATTTCTTCCGCCCGTGAATCCGCCAAATATTGATCTAACTCCACGATTCGCGACTGCCTTTCCCGTTGACAAAACAGGGGAACGGTCTGGATGGCGTCGACAAAGATCCGGCGAGAACCATTTCTTCAAACGTCCGGCAGGATTTTCGCGAGAATATACGACTCCTGTACGTCTCGCTGATTCTGCGTCCCGAGGATACCGCATATGTGCCACCAGAGTTCCACAATTCTTCGTTGATTGGAAGCTGGGGAGTTTCGTTGGCCATACAAGCTGGAAATCGGCATCCAGAATTGTTCGAAATCAACCTGACCAAGCGTCGTGTGTTTTTGACAGAAATGAAGTTGGAACCGTGCAGTGGGATCGGATTCAGACGAAAAGCTCAGAAGATAACCCAAGAGTCTGAATCCGCTGCTTGATCTCGGCTTCTTACTGCTCGGGACTCCGCGGATTCTGCTTGTCGGAACTTATTCGCAGATAGAGCACCGCGCGGTGTGGCTGGTGCAGATTGAACTGTCGTATCAATATGTCTTCCCTGTTTCTTAGAGGTCATCGCCGTTGTTCTCGCCAAATGTCTTTGGCAATGCTCGGGCGATAGATTGAACCGATCGCGTTCGTCGCAGCCGCCGAACTGCCATGAGCAGTTCGGTAGCGTCTTTCGCAGCGAGATAATCCGGAAACGGCATTTGACCGGTAGCAGCCAGGGTGACTAATCGCTGATGGTCAGTCGCAGCTTCCTTGCGAAGCAATTTTAACGGCTTCTCGATACCGGTCTTCTTCTTGAGCCGATCGTAGGCGTTTTTGATGCTGTCGTTCGTGGTCGCCTTTCCGTTCTCACGGATATCACGAACAACAAGTGGGATCCCGTAGCGATTCTGCAGGAGCAACGTTCCTTCAGACTCGCGATGATCCCGCAAAAACTGCAACGTGTCTTGCCCAAGTAAATAGCGAACGCTCGGTGCCATGGCGTGATGGGCGAACTTGCTGCGTTTGCGGGTGATCGTCCTCTAATTCCAATCGACTTCGTCCGGCATGATAGCTGCGATGTCGCCCTGATACATACCGCAACTGCGCCTCAGCAATACGTACATTCATAGACGGTCGTTCGCCTGGGCAAGACACGTTTTTACCTCACTAATGGTAAGGAACGACTGCCGACGAACGTCTTTTCCAATGGCGAGGTCACGGTTGTTCTGGGCGAGAACCAGGGGTAGGTCGGAGATCGCATGTAATCCCCAGAGCCGACGAGTAAAGGCACATGTGTTTTGCAGCCGCGTGTGGACGGTTGCTCGAGCAAACTTTTTCTCGGCAATCCCCTCAAGAAGGAACTGTTGATATTCCTGGACCGCTGGGCCGTCGATCTCGTTGACTTACGTGAGTTCCCGAACCATTTGGCAAAGTGCCGTAGGTTCACACGTTTGGAGGTATACCGGCCAGCCGAAAGAGTCCCAGCGTGGCCCCGAGATTGCTCTTCGGCTAGAGCCGTTCACGATGATTTGTAGCGGTTGTAGCCGTAGTGGCGAAGATAGTGGCGGCACTCTGCGCTTGGGAAATGTTCGAGGAGTTCGCCGAGGCGACTCCACAAGGCTTCGACAGTTTGCTCGCCGGCTTTGCGAACGAGGTGCTTGAGTTTGGCGAAGAACTGTTCGATCGGACCCGGGTCGGGATTATACGGCGGCAGAAAGCGAATTTTTGCTCCGACACTCTCGATGGATTCCCGAACTCCGGCGACTTTGTAGGCGTTTAGGACTTTGTGGGCGTTGAGATGGTCCAACAC